>JBBQCV010000063.1:0-17232 GCA_038319115.1 Burkholderiales bacterium
GGGCGCGCCCACGAGTTCGATACCATCCTCGAAGCCGCTACATTGCTGCGCGACGACCCCAGGATCGTCTTCCTTGTCATCGGGGGCGGTTATCGTGTCGGGGGCCTGGCCACGGGCGCGCAGGTGCGCGGGCTCTCCAACGTTATTTTCAGGGCGTACCAGCCGCCGCAAAACCTTTGTGCGAGCCTCGGGGCCGCCGACGTGCACCTCATCACGCTCCTTCCCTCGCTGGAAGGCCTGCTGGTCCCGAGCAAGGTCTACGGGATCCTTGCAGCGGGCCGGCCGGCTCTCAACGTCGGCGACCCCGCGGGCGAGGTCGCCGCAATCCTTGCGGACGCGCAAGCGGGCATGACGATTCCCACTGGCGACGCGACGCTGCTGGCAAAAATCATCGTCCAGCTCGCTTCCTCCCCCGAACGCACCGCCGAACTCGGGATGAATGCGAGGCGATCGTTCGACGAACGATACAGCCAGCATGTGGCGTTTGAACGCTGGTCGCAATTGCTCCGCGAGGCGGGGTTCAACGTAGCCCAATAAGATTTGCGCGCCGTGCCGCAATCTGGCAGGGCCGGAGCATTGCGTTGACCCTGGCCGGTCAGGCCGCTAGCATCGGATGTCATGAGTATCCTGCGCCATTCGTCGTTCGTGCCCCCGTGTGCCCTCGCGCTGGTTTTCGCATGCCAGCCCGCAGCCGCGCTCGAGACGTTCGTGCACTTCGACGGTGCGCCCGTAGTGCAAATGCGGGCCGGCACCGAGGGCGCCAATCCGCAGATTGAGAAACTGCTTGGCCAGTCGGACGATCTCTGGGAGCGTATCCGGGCCGGTTTCGCGATGCCTGATCTCGACAGGAAACTGGTCGCGCAGCAAGTCGCCTCATATGCGGCGCGGCCCGAACTGTTCCAGGCCATCGCCCTGCGAGCCAAGCCCTACCTGCATTTCATTGTCGACGAAGTCGAGCGCAGGGGCCTGCCCACGGAACTCGCCCTGCTTCCTTTCATAGAGAGCGGCTTCAATCCAATGGCTCTTTCGCCCGCCCAGGCATCCGGGTTGTGGCAATTCATTCCCGAGACGGGAACCCGTTACAGGCTGGCCCAGAACACGCAATACGATGGCCGGCGCGACGTGGTGGCTTCGACAAACGCCGCGCTCGACTACCTCGAATTCCTCTACCGGCATAACCACCGCGATTGGCACCGCGCGCTGGCTTCGTACAATTGGGGAGAGGTCGCAGTTGCCCGGGCGGTGGAACGAAACCGCGCGCGCGGCATTCCGGATGCCTACAACAGCCTGACGATGCCCGACGAAACGCGCAACTACGTCCCACGGCTTCTGGCGGTCAAGCGCATCGTCATGGATCCGGCCGCCTACGGGCTCCAGTTGCCTGAAATCGCGAATTCGCCGGCATTTGTCGTCGTGTCGATCCCGGACGACATCGACCTCGCCCTTGCGGCCAGGTTGGCCGGCACTGCGCTGCCGGATTTCCTTGCGCTGAATCCGGCATTCAACTCGGGCCGCGCTCCCGGGGCGACTGGCGCCGGCCTGGTGATCCCGGCGGAACAATCCGACGCCTTCCGCGTCAATCTAGAGCGGCACCGGGCAGAATTGGCCCATCGCATCGGTGTTCGAGCGTCACACACGAAAGCGTCGCGCATCCCCGCCAAGAAGAACTGAACAGCGGATCGCGCGCGAAACTCCGGGGCCGAACCGCGAGGGCGATCTGGGGTACCGGACTGGCGCCGGCGCTCAACGCATCCCTTTGAACGGATCGCCCTGCACTTGCCCGAGCGCCGGAACGCCCACGATCTTCTGCAGAACCTGTTCGGCTTGCGCATGGCCGAGGCCCGCCGCGCGCGCGTAGTAGTCGCGCGCCTTGCCGAAGTCGGCGCTCACGCCTTTGCCGCGATCGTAAATGTTTCCCAGCCGGAACAAGGCTTCGGGCTCGTTTTGTGCTGCTGCCTTCAGGTACCACTCAACGGCCTCCACCGGCGCGGCCGCCGTGCCGCGGCCATCGTCGAGTGCGATCGCCAACTGCAATGCGGCTTTGGTGTGTCCCTGCAGCGCGGCCTTGCGATACCACCCCACGGCCTCCGCCACGGACTCCCCGTCGCCCTCCCGGTCGAGCAAGCGCGCCGCCTCGTATTGCGCCCGGGCATGGCCCTTCAGCGCCGCGCGCCGGTACCACGGCAAGGGATCGGATGCGCCGGACCCCGCGGCTCCGCCCAGCGATTGCGCATACCGGTAAGCCGACTCGGCATCGCCCTGGAGCGCGGCGCGCTGGAAAAAGTGCGCCGCGCGCGCGGGGTCTGCAGGAACTCCCGCGCCTTTGTCGAACAGGGACGCCAGCAGAAGATTCGCTTCGAGCTTGTCCGGCGCCGCGTGCTCGAGCCAGTAGAGGCCTTGCTCGACATTGGCGCGCGGATTGGTGGCGGCTACCAGCAGCCTGCCGGCGGCCAGGTCCGCGCCGGCGATATTCGCCTTCGCCGCGGCAACGAAATAGTCGACCGCCTGGGCAATCTGGCCGCGCTCTTCCACAAGGCGCCCGAGCCGCATCGCCGCGGAAGGTATGCCCCCCGCGAGCGCCCTTTCGTACAGCGCAATCGCCACTATCGGGTTGCGTGCCACGCCGCTGCCGGTTTCGTACAGCCTGGCCAAGTTGGCGTGCGCGGCGGCGCTGCCCTGCTCAGCCGCCTGCCGGTACCACTCCGCCGCGACTGATGGGTCCCTTGCGACGCCGATGCCGTGCTCGTAAAACCAGCCGAGGTTGGTGCGGGCGCGCGCACTGCCCGCCTCGGCACCCGTCCGGTAGGCCGCCAGCGCCTTCGCCGGGTCCGCGGCCGTGCCGATGCCATGCTCGTAAAAATACCCCAGCATATTGTTGGCCTCGGCATGGCCCTGCTTTGCCGCGCGCTCGATGAGCTGGTAGCCCTGCTTCGCGTTGCGCTCGAGCCCGCGGCCTTCGTAGGCCATGAGACCGAGTGCATACTCGGCCTCGGGGTCCTTCTTCCTTCGGGCCATCTCGACGAGCGAATCGAGGGCGGCGCGGTCGCCTTGGGTCGCCGCCTCGGCGAGGCGCCCGGTTTCCGGCGAGGCCATCGCACTGGCGCAGGCAAGCGCGCCTGCCAGCGACATGCCCGCCGCGCAACGGACCACTCGGGACAGGACGGGGAAACGCCGCTGCATCAGTTTCCTGGCACTCGCAAACTCGACCGCAAGGCGTCGGATTCTACGCACAATGCTTCCGCCACGAAGTTCTCGACGCGCGGTGAGGGCGTGAAGTATGGTGGCGCGGGAGGCGCGATCTTGGGTGTATTCGCATTTCGTGGTGCATTTCGCCGTATAGCCTCGGCCATGTGCTCGTGCAGCTTACTTACTATTTCTACCACCGCCTTGCGCGCCGCCGAGCCGGATGCCGGCCCACCCGTCGCGGGGAGGCAGGCTGCACACGCTCCCGCTCCGGGCTGGCTCACCAACGCGCCCCCGGCAGGCAATCGCCGCGCGCGAATCCTGTGGGCAGAAAAGGAAACCGCAAGGCTGCGCGCTCTCGTAGCGACCGCGCCGGGTGACCCGCGCGGTGCCGCCATGCTTGCCTCCCTCGCCGTGGTTGTCGCGGCCGACCTCGAACGCTCCCTGGCCGCAGGCGACCCCGAGAGTGCTTCGGGGCTGCGATACCTTGTCGGGAGGAAATTGCCGGACACTTCGATCGGACTGGCGCGCATAGGCCGGCACGGCGCGGGTGGCGCGGACTTCGCGCTGGGCGTAATGGCGCTGCATGGCCTCGCCGGTCCGCGCGACCGCCCATCGGCGTGTGGCCTTTTCGCATCGGCCTGGGATAAGGGGTTCGCCGAAGCCGCATTTCGGCTATCGGGCTGCGTGGCCGCATCGGATCCCGCCCGCGAGACCGTGTTGCTTGAGGCCGCGGCCGCTGCCGGTCACGCTACCGCCAGCGAACAGATCGGGCGACGCTGCCTGGAATCGACGCCGCCGGATCCTGGGTGCGCATTTGCGCGCCTTTCCGCCGCCGCCACGGGCGGGCGTGCTTCGGCAACGAGCCTGCTCGCCTGGATGTACGCGCAAGGCGTAGGTGTGCCTTCCGATCCCTCGCGTGCGCTGGCGCTTTATCTGCAGGCGGCCGGCGCGGGGGACGTGTCGGCCAAAAACAACTTGGGCGAGATGCATGAAACCGGCCGTGGCGTGCCTGCCGATGCCGCGCGCGCCGCGAAGTTTTACCGTGAGGCGGCAGAAGCGGGCTTTGCACCCGCACAGTTCAACCTGGGACGGCTTTATGCGACGGGCAACGGCGTGCCACGCGACGCAGGCAGTGCGCGCGTGTGGCTGCGTACCGCGCTCGACGGCGGAGTCGCTTCGGCGCAAAAAATCCTCGACTGGCTCGACGCTCCCCCCGGCGGGCGTCGTTAGCGAACCGGCCCCGGTTGGGCACCCGGGTCACCGAAGCGGCGCAGGAAGTCGGCATACGAATCGCGCAGGCCGGCCTCGAGCGGGGTCCGGGCCGTCCATCCGAGCGAAGCCAGGCGCGAGACATCGAGGAGCTTTCGCGGGGTGCCGTCGGGCTTGCCGGCATCGAATCTGAGCGCGCCCCTGAAACCCACCACCTCGCGGACCGTTTCGGCCAGCGCGCGGATCGTCAGCTCGACACCGCTACCGACATTCACGAGGGGCGCCTGGTCGGCGTCGCCGCACGCTCGGCCGAAGTCTGCGTCGGGCAGCCTCATCAGGTGCACGAAAGCGCCCGCGGCGTCTTCCGAGTAGAGGAACTCGCGCAACGGCGTGCCGGTACCCCAGATGACCACTTCGGCGGCATTCGCGACCCTGGCTTCGTGGCACTTGCGAACTAGGGCGGGAATCACATGGGAGCCATGCAGGTCGTAGCGATCGCCGGGTCCATACAGGTTGGTCGGCATTGCCGCGAGAAAGCGTGTGCCGTGTTCCCGGTTGTAGCTCCAGCACATTTCCACGCCGGCGATCTTGGCGACCGCGTAGGCGCGGTTGGTCGCTTCGAGCGGGCCGGTGAGCATGTAGTCCTCGCGGATCGGCTGCTCGCAATCGCGCGGGTAGATGCAGGAAGAACCCAGGTACAGCAGCCGCCTCACTTCGTGCCTCCACGACTCGTCGATGAGATGCGCCGCAATGAGCGTGTTCTCGTGGATGAACTCGGCCGGGAAAGCGTGGTTCGCCGCGATCCCGCCCACGCGGGCGGCGGCAATGAAAACATATTCGGGCTTTTCGACGTGGAAGAAGCGCCGAACCGCGTGCAGGTCGAGCAAGTCGAGTTCGGACCGCGTGCGCAGGAGCAGGTTCGAATACCCCGCGGCCTGCAGCGCGCGCACTATCGCCGAGCCGACCAGCCCGCGATGCCCCGCCACGTAGATCCTTGCGGCCTTTTCCATGACCCGGCCCCGCGCGCTCAGGCCGGCCCGGCAGCGGTGATGTACGGCGAGTCTGCGATCTTCCACGCGGGCGGGGTTTCCATCCGGAACACCTGCCGCAGGTGCACCTCGTCGGGCCCGTCGCCAATCCGCATGAGCCGCGCATACGAAAGCGCGTAGTGGATTGGCGCATCGTCGGTGCCCCCCATCGCCCCGAACACCTGGATCGCCCGGTCCGCCACCCGCTGCAGCATGTTGGGCACCGCCACCTTGACCAGCGATACCTCGCGCCATGCGCCATGGTGGCCCTGGCGATCGAGCAGCCATGCGCATTTGAGCGTAAGCAGCCTCGCCTGCTCGAGCTCGACGCGCGATTCGGCGATCCAGCGCTGGAGCGTGTCGTACTCGATGATGGTGCGGCCAAAGGCCCGGCGTTCGGCGGCACGCGCGAGCATGAGTTCGATCATCAGGCCGGCCAGGCCGATCTGGCGCATGCAGTGGTGCACCCGCGCCGGGCCCAGGCGGACCTGCGCGATCTTGAACCCGTCGCCCTCCTCGCCCAGCCGATTCTCCACCGGCACGCGCACCGCGTCGAACTCGATCTCCCCGATCGGCGCAACGTGGTCGCGGCTGCCCATCCAGCGCACTTCGCGCACCAGGCGCACCCCGCGCGCGTCCATCGGCACCATGACGATGCTGTGCCGGCGGGTGCGGTCGAGCTTCGAATCCTTTGCACCCCCGGTGACGCCCATGAGCATGATCTGCGTGCAATTCAGATGCGCAGCGCCGGTCGAGAACCATTTGCGCCCGCTGATGACGTATTCACCGCCCTGGCGCTCGATGGTGGTGGCGATGTTGGTGGCGTCCGACGATGCGACGTCCGGCTCGGTCATCGCAAAGCAGGAGCGGGTGCGGGCCTCCAGCAGGGGCGCGAGCCATTGGGCCTTCTGCGCGGCATTGGCGTAGTTCTGCAGGGTGATCATGTTAGGCACGTCGGGCGCCTGGCAATTGAGCGCCTCCGGCGCCCATGCGAGGCGGCCGAGGATTTCGCAGCATCCGGCGTACTCGAGATTGGACAGCCGCGTGCCAGGCTCGGCCGCCGCCAGTTCCGGCAATCCGAGGTTCCAAAGGCCCTCGGCACGTGCCCTGGCCTGCAATTCGCGCATGAAAGGCGCCGGCTCATCGCGCCTCACGACGTGCTCGTGCCACTCCCGATTGCGCGGCAGGAGCTGGCTGTCGAAAAACGCCTGCACCCGGTCGCGCCATGCGCGGGCGCTTACTGAAAGCTCGAAATCCATGGGTTCCTCCGGTTCGCGCCAATGGTAGTGCCAGCCCGCTATCTGTGGAAGAATCGAATTGCTGCGCATAACAATCAGAAACTCATAACGAACGAGGAGGCGGCATGAAATTCATTGCACGCATGATGTGCGTCATCGCTTGTTGCGCCACATCGGCATTTGCGCAGACCTTCCCCTCGAAACCCGTGCGCGTGATCGTGCCCTACCCCTCGGGGGGAATCGTCGACCTGCTTGCGCGCGCAATCACCGAGAAAATCTCGGCCGGCTGGGGCCAGCCCATCCTCGTCGAGGGCCGGCCCGGCGCAGACAGCAACCTGGGCACAGAAGCGGTGGCCAAAAGCGCCGCCGACGGCTACACGTGGCTCATGACCGGGCCGGCGATCCTGTCCAACCCATCCATCTACAGCAACCTGCCCTGGGCCCCGCTGCGCGACTTCCAGGGCGTGGGGGTGGCAGTGTGGAACCTGAACGTGGCCGTGGTTCCTGCCACCCTGCCGGTGAACACGCTGAAGGAGTTTGTCGCCTACGCCAAGGCGCGGCCAGGCCAGCTCAATTTCGGCAACCCCGGAACCGGCTCCTCCAACCACCTGTCCTCCGAGTTGTTCTTCCAGGTGGCCGACATCAAGCTGGTCAACATCGGATACAAGGGCCAGCCGCCGGCGATTCCCGACCTCATCAATGGCCAGTTGCAATTCAAGGTGGTCGCCCTCGGGCTCGCGGCGCCGCACATCAAGAGCGGCAGGCTCAAGGCGCTCGCGGTCTTCAGCCCGCAAAGGCTCAAGCAGTTGCCGGACGTGCCCACAGTCGCCGAGGCGGGCTACCCGGAAGCGGGCCTGGTGCCCTGGTACGGGATCTATGTACCCGCGGGCACACCTCGGGAAATCGTGGCGCGCATCAATGGCGAGATCAACCAGGCGCTCGGCACGCCCGAAGTGCAGGAGCGCATCGAAAAGATCGGCGGCCTGCCCGGCCCGGTGAAGACCCCCGACGAAATCCAGGCGATGATGAAAGCGGACTACGAGCGCTGGGGCAAGGTCGTGCGCGCGGCCGGCATCAAGCCGGCCAAGTAGCCGTTCCCTCAGGGAAATGCATCACAATCTGGAATCGCCCACATGAACCCGATGAATTTAGAGTTGCTCTGCGGCGCAGGCGGCGCCGAGATCGGCGGGCTGGACCTGTCGAAACCGCTGCCCGAGGCAACGCTCGTACAGCTGCGGCGCGCGCTCGCCGACCACTGCGTGCTGTTTTTCCGTGACCAGCAGCTCGAACCCGCCGAGCAGAAGGCCTTCGCGCGGCAGTTCGGCCCGCTGGCCGAAACGCCGTTCATCAAGCCGCTCGAGGGGCATCCGGAAATGATGCGCGTGGTGCGCGAGCCCGAAGAAAAGAAGAAGCTCAATTTCGGCGGCCGCTGGCACTCCGACATGACCTTCCAGGCCGAGCCCGTGCTGGGCACGGTCCTGTACAGCCGCGAATCCCCAGCTGTGGGCGGGGATACGATCTGGACCAACCAGATGCTCGCCTTCGATGCGCTTTCGCCCGGCATGCAGCGCCTGCTCGAGTCGCTGACCGTCATGCACAGCGCCAAGCGTTCGTACGGACCGCAGGGCACTTACGCCGACGACGACCTCAAGGGCATGCGCATCAAGGCGAGCGAACTGGCGCTGCAGGAAACGCCGCATCCTTGTGTGCGCACCCACCCCGAGAACGGCCGCAAGATCCTGTTCGTGAACTGGGTGTACGCGATCCGTTTCCAGGACATGACCGAAGAAGAGAGCGCGCCGCTTTTAGAGTTCCTCAACCGCCACAGCCAGCGGCCTGAATTCCAGATCCGTTTCCGCTGGACCAAAGGCGCGCTCGCATTCTGGGACAACCGCTCAACCCAGCACCTCGCGGTCAACGACTACTCGGGCTACCGCCGCGTCATGGACCGCGTAACCATCGCCGGCGACAGGCCGTACTTCAAGCCCTGAGATCGGCGCGAATCGAGGCCTGACGCGGGGAAGGAGGCCTCCTGCCCCCAGGCCGTCTCTGCATTGGGGCGCGGCGCCGGACGATGCGCCTCACTCCGGCTTGATGCCCGCCTTGCGGATCACCTCGCCCCAACGCGGGGTGTCACGCCGGATGACTTCGGCGAACTCGTCAGGCGTGGTGCCGGTGGCGAGCAGGCCCATCTGCAGCATGCGTTCGCGCCCGTCGGAGGACTGGATGATCTTGTTGATCGCCGCGCTCATTCGCTCGACGATGGCCTTGGGCGTATTCGCGGGCGCCATGATGCCGTTCCACCCGGCGATATCGAGCGGGTGACCCTGCTCGGAGAAGGTCTGCAGGTCGGGGAAAGCGGGCCAGCGCTTGGGCCCGGTGACCGCCAGCGCAATGAGCCGGCCTGAGCGCACAAACGGCCCGACGGCGGCGAAATCCTGGATCGCCATCTGCGCGTGCCCGGCAACCACATCCTGCGTGGCCGGGCCGGCACCCTTATAAGGCACGTGCGTCATGTTAAGGCCGGCCGATCCCTTGAGCATTTCGCCGTAAATATGCGAAGTGGAGCCCGCGCCGAACGAAGCGAAGCTCACCTTGCCGGAATTCGCTTTGGCGTAGGCAATGAACTCGGGCAGGGTCTTCGGCCCAAGCGCCGCCGGGACGACCATCGCCAGCACCGACAGGCCGATCTGCGACACGGGCGCAAAATCGCGCAACCCGTCGTAAGGAAGCTTGGCATGCACATGCGGATTGATGGAGATGTTCGACACGTTGGCGTACACGAAGGTGTAACCGTCGGGGAGCGAATTCTTGACTGCCTCCAGGCCCACGATGCCCTGCGCGCCGGCCTTGTTCTCGACGATCACGGGCTGGCCCAATACCGGGCTCAGGCGGTCGGCGAGAAAGCGTGATACGAGGTCGGTCTGCCCGCCGGGCGGATAAGGCGCAACCAGGCGGACAGGTTTTTCGGGCCACTGTTGCGCGCCGGCGAATGGCGAGAACGCCAGCGCTAGCAGCGCTGCCCCGGCGCATTGCGCGAGGCGGGAGAAAGCGCCTCGACCCCTGCGGCCGGGCCCCCAGGGAAGCGCGAAGCCTGGGCTGGAGGGGGACCGCGGGGCGATGGCGTGCATTGAAGATACTCCTCTGTTATGACGTGCGCATGACTGTCGCATGACGGCAGGATGACTGCAGCATGACATCAAACTGTCGCACCGGGATTTCGCGGCGCAGCATCGGCGCATGCGCCGCGCCAGGCTTCCCCGCGCTCAATCGGCGCGAACGTTGGCCGCCTTCACCACCGCGCCCCAGCGGGCGATCTCGCTATGCAGGAAGCGGTCGGCGGCCTCGGGCGAGTTGCCGATGACTTCCGACCCCCCGTCGACCAGCCGCTGGCGGATTTCCGGGATGGCCAGCACCTTCACGACTTCGGCATTCAGCTTGGCCACCACGTCCTTGGGCGTGCCGGGCGGCGCGAGGAAGCCGAACCATGCCACGGCCTCGAAGTCCTTCACGCCGGCTTCGGAGATCGACGGCACGTCCGGCAGCAGCGCATGGCGCTTTGCGCTCGACACCGCCAGCGGGCGCAGCTTGCCCGACTTGAAGTGCGGCATCAGCGCGACGATGTTGTCGAACATCACCTGGATCTGCCCGCCCATGAGGTCGGCGTGCGCGGCGCCCGAGCCCTTGTAGGGCACATGCACCATGTCGATGCCGGCGTCGAGCTTGAGCTTTTCCCCCGTCAGGTGGTGCGAGGTGCCCACGCCTAGCGAGCCGAAATTGACCTTGCCCGGGTTGGCCTTCGCATACTCGATGAACTCGCGCACGGTCTTGGGCGGAAAATTCGGGTTGGCCGCAAAGCCCAGCGGCGAGTGCGTGAGCACGATCACCGAAGTGAAGGCGGACGTGTCGTACTTGAGGTTGCGGTAGGCCGACGCGGTGATAGGTGTGGCCGCCGTCGACAGCAGCAGCGTGTAGCCGTCCGCCGGCGCCTTGGCCACGAACTCGCTGCCGATGGTGCCGCCGGCGCCGGGGCGGTTCTCGACGATGAACGGCTGGCCCGTCCCCGCCGTGAGACGGTCGGAAATCATGCGCGCCACGATGTCCGAGGTGGCGCCGGTGCCGAAGGGCACCACTACCTTGACGACGCGGTTCGGGTAGCCCTGCGCCAGCGCGGCGGCTGGCATCAGGCAGGCGACTAGGATCATTGCGCAGGCGCGCACAAACAGGCTTTTCATCAAGGCAATCCCTCTCTCTATGGTTTTAGTAGTGCAGCAAACGGTTTCGGATCAAGCGGCGGCCTGGGCGGCCTGCCGTTCCAAAGTCGTGGTGCGGCGCAGGTCGCGCCGGGCAGTGAGGTCGTAACGCTTGCCACGGTGGAGCGTCGCGCGGTTATCCCACATGACGTAGTCGCCCGCACGCCACGTATGCGTGTACACGAACTGCGGCTGGGTGGCGTGCTCGAGCAGCTCGGCCACCAGCAAGCGGCCTTCCGGCACCGGCAGGCCGCTCACGAGGTCGATGTGCACGCTGGGGTAGAGGACCTTGCGTCCCGAGCCCGGATGCACATGGACCAGCGGCCGCTCCACCGGCGGGAAGCGCCGCAACTGTTCCTCCGAGTACCTGTCGTCGCCCAGGGCAATGCGCGAATGAAAGGCCGAATGCCGGCCGGTGCGCGCCTCGACATGGCGCTGCACCTTTTCGGGCAGCGCATCCCACGCCGCGCGCAGGTCTGCCCACTGCGTCTCCCCGCCCTCCTCGGTCACCACCACCGCCGAGAGCATCGAGTATTTGACTGCCACGTCCTGGAACGTGCTGTCGGCATGCCAGAGCTGGTTGGCGAGCACGCCGATGAGCTTGGCGTTGCCGCGCTCGGCCACTGAACCGTCGAGGGCCACGTTGCCGATATCGATGAGTTCGTCGAACTTGAACCGGGTAGGCGCGCCGGTGGCCTTGCGCAGCCCCGCGTCGAGCGGCCCGAACTGGCGCGAAAACGCGATCTGCTCGGCCTGGTCGAGCGGCTGGTCGCGAAACACGAGAACGGCGTACTGGTCCATTGCTGCGTCGAACGCCTCGATCGTGGCGGGGTCGAGGGGCGTGCGCAGGTCCACGCCGCTCGCTTCGGCGGCGAACAGCGGATGCAGCGGCTCGAGGGACAGTCGACCAGGGGTGGAAGGCATGCGGAACTCCGGAGTAAGCAGCGGGAATATAGCACCGGAGACCCCGCACAGGCGCCCCGCTGGCGAAACCGCGGGCGCAGGTTTTACTCACCTCCGCCACCGGCACCGGCCCTGCAGAAGTTTCTAAATTCAGGACTTTTATTTTGTAGAACCGCGCCCCGCTTGGCTACCAGGGCAATTTTGTTCTGGTACCGGTACACTTTCTGGCGCGGCCGCGCGCTCGTCTGCGCGCCGCGGCAGGCGCAGGACCGCCGCCAGGCCGCCGCCCGGCCGGGCCTGCAGCGTGATATCACCGCCATTGCCGCGCGCGATCGCCCGCGCGATCGCGAGCCCGAGCCCGGTGCCGCCCGTGTGTCGCGCGCGCGAGGCTTCGAGGCGTACATAAGGCTCGAAAACGCGCTCGATGTCGGCCTGCGGGATGCCGGGGCCCCGGTCTTCGACACGAATCTCGACGGCCTGCGCCGAGTCGATGACGCGCAGGTCGATCTGCCCGCCGCCATAGCGGCGCGCGTTCTCCAGCAGGTTGGTCACGCAACGGCGGATCGCCTGCGGCTGCGCCAGCACCGGTGCCAAGACTTCGCCATGCACCGTGATGCGGGCGCCCAGCGGCTCGAAATCCTCCACCACGCCCTCGAGGAGTGCGTTGAGGTTGAGCCGCACCAGCTTCTCGGTGGTCGAACCTGCACCCAGATACTCGAGCGTGCTGCCTATCATTGCGTCCATCTCGGCCAGGTCGGCCTCGATCTGGTTGCGCAGGTCTCCCTCGGGCAAGCGCTCGAGGCGCAGGCGCAGGCGTGTGAGCGGCATGCGCAAGTCGTGCGACACCCCGGCCAGCGCATGGGCGCGGGTTTCGAGGTAGCGCCTGAGATCGCGCTGCATCGCGTTGAAAGCCTGCGCGGCGCGCGCCACCTCCTGCGGCCCTTCCTCGGACAGCGGCGGACGATTGAGGTCGCGTGCGAGGCCGGAAGCGGCGTCGGCAAGCGAGGCCAGCGGCCGCGTCACCCGGCGCACCGCCCAGCCCGCGATGCCGGCCACGAACAGGCCCAGCACGCCCAGCAGCGCGAGGGCGCGCAGCGGCCATTCGAGGCTGGGTTGCGCAACCGCACGCCGAAAAGTGACCACGCTGCCGTCAGTGAGCATGGCCTGCCCGGTCACCACCAGCAGCGGCCCGCGCGAACGGCCTCCCCTTTCGTGGCGCTCGGGCGGGGCAACCTCTTCCGGATCCCGCCGCGCGGGCAGTCCCGACTCATCGCGCAAGCGCGGCTCGCCGCGCCGGTCGACGCTGCGGATCGACAACACCTGCAGGCGCATGGGTCGCTCCATTTCGCGCCCGATGCGGGTGACGAACGCCTTGGCGTCGTCGGAATCCTCCACGCTGCCTGCGTGCCACGCATCGTCGAGCGTGAGGCGGATCGGCGGGGTGCTCAGCACGCGCACCAGCCGCGTCCGATCGGCGGGCGGCGCATCGTCGAGGATGCGCAGGATGCCCGCGACGCGCTGCGCCACGTACTCCCCCAGCAGCCTTTCGCCGGAACGCGCCCGGTCCTCGAGCATGAGCCACACGCCGACGGCCTGCACGGCGAGCAGCCCGCAGAACATCGCCAGCAGGATCCGGCCGAACAGCGTCTTGGGCAGGAACCTCACGCCACGCGCTCGACCCTGGCCGCCAGCAGGTAGCCTTCGTTTCGCACCGTCTTGATGAGCGCGGGCTCGCGCGCATCGTCGCCGAGCCGCCGCCGCAGGCGGCTGATCATGACGTCGATGGTGCGGTCGAAAGGCCCGGACTCGCGCCCGGCGAGGCTCTCCATCAAACGGTCACGCGACATGACCCGGTTGCCGTTCTCGACCAGTGTCTTCAGCAGGCGGAATTCGCCCGTGGACAACGGCACCACCACCCCCTCCTCGTCGACGAGATGATGCGCGCCGAGGTCGAGCGTCCAGCGCGCGAAGCGGAACTCGCGCGCCGGCGCCACGGACCCGCCCGCGTCGTGCGAGCGGCGCAGGATGCTCTTGATCCGCGCCAGCAACTCGCGCGGGCTGAACGGCTTGGGCAGATAGTCGTCTGCGCCCATCTCGAGGCCGACGATGCGGTCGGTTTCCTCGCCACGCGCGGTGAGCATGAGGATCGGCATCGCCGAGCGCGCACGCAGCGCGCGGCACAGCGCGAGGCCGTCCTCGCCCGGCAGCATGAGGTCGAGGATCACCATGTCGACGCTGGCCTTGCCCATTTCAGCCCACATGCCGGGCCCGTCGCCGGCGACGAGGACTTCATAGCCGTGCTCGCCGAGATACTCGCGCACGAGTTGGCGAAGCTGCGGGTCGTCATCCACCACCAGCAAGGTTTTTCCGCTCATGCGCCGAGGATAACGCCCCAAAGCCCGCAGGGGTAATGTGTGAGACGCATTGCACAATCGTGCACAAGCCATTTACAAAAAGGCCCGGGGGACGGGAAGTTGGTTTACATCGCGGGCGTTGAATGGTGCCTCCACAACGTCACCAGGATCGCAAACCCATGAAATCGATGATTGCAGGACCCGCACGAACCCTGGCCGCCAGTGTCGCGCTCGCTTTGTCCGCTGGCTGGTTCGGCGGCGTATCGGCGGCCACCCCGCCGGCCAGTGACCGCTCGGCCATGCACCAGCAGCACCACATGGAGCGCATGCAGCTGAAAATGAAGGAACGCATTGCGAAGATGGCTGCACGCTTGGAGATCAAGGCCTCGCAACAGGGTGCGTGGGGCGAGTACGTCACGGCGAGGGAAGGAATGCGGGCCAATATGCCGGCGCGGCCGGCGCGTGACGCAGACGCCGCAACCGTGGCCCGCAGCCGCGCGGACTTCTCCGCCGACATGGCGCGCAAGCTCGCCGTGGTCAGCGATGCGACCGCGAAGCTGCAGGCAGTTCTCGCTCCCGAGCAGCGCAAGGTGTTCGACGAGATGGCGCGGCGCGGCGGGCATCGCGGCTTTCGCGGCCATCATGGCGAACGCGGCGGGAACGAAGGCCACGGGGAACACGGCGGCCGTGGCGAGCGGGGCGGCTCGGGGCACGGCGCGGACCAGCGCGGACCGCGCTAACGGCGTTCTCAGCGTGGGGGCAGCGTTCGGCCTCCACGCTGGTTGGTGCTACGGCACCTGTGCTATGGGGCTCAGTGCTTCATGGTCCCGTGGTTCATCGCACTGCCGGCCGCGGCGGACTCGACCGCAAACTCGGCCTTCACTTCGCCCGATTTCTCGAAGCGCAGCGTGACGGGCACCTTGTCGCCCTGCTTGAGCGGCGCCTTCAGTTCCATGAACATGAGGTGATACCCGCCGGGCTTGAACTCGACCGAGCCCTTGGCCGGGACCGGCACGCCCTTCACCTCGCGCATGCGCATGATGTCCTTCTGCATGGCCATTTCGTGGATCTCGACACGCGCCGCCACCGGGCTCGTGACCCCGACCAACCGGTCGGCCCCCGCGCCGTTGTTGCGGATGACGAGGTAACCCCCGCCCACCGCGGCGCCGGGAACGGTCGCGCGCGCCCATGGCTTTTCGATTGAAAGGTCACCGGCAGCCAGTGCAACCGAAACGCCACCGGCCAGGACCACGGCGGCAATGCAAACCAACACAGGCAAGGATTTTTTCATGCCCCGATTTTAACGCCGGCCCCGGCCTGGCGCGCGTTCTCGACCTCCTGCAGCTTTCTCCAGAACACCTTGCCGGTGCCGGTCTTGGGAAGCTCGGCCACGAACTCCACCACGCGCGGGTACTTGTACGCTGCCATGTGGCCCTTGGCCCACTCGATGATCGCGCCCTCGTCGACCTTCCCGCGTGAGGCCGCTTTGAGCACCACCACCGCCTTCACCGATTCGCCGCGATAGGCATCGCGCGTCGAGATCACGCAGGCCTCCTGGATGTCGGGGTGCGCGTACAACATCGCCTCCACCTCGGCAGGCCACACCTTGAAGCCGGCGGCGTTGATCATGCGTTTGAGGCGGTCGGTGATGAAAAAATAGCCTTCCTCGTCGAAGTAGCCAAGATCGCCGGTACGGAAGAACGTGTGGCCGTCGAATTCGACGAAGGTGTCCCTGCTCGCCTTGGGCTGGTTCCAGTATCCGCGGAACACCTGTGGGCCGCGGCTGATGATCTCGCCGACCTGGTTCGGTCCGAGCTCGACCAGCTTGTCGGGGTCGATCACGCGCGAGTCGGTGTCGAAATAAGGGATGCCCGCGCACTGCTTCTTGGGCCGCTGCACGGGATTCACGTGCGTGGGCGCGGCGGTTTCGGTCAGGCCGTAGCCCTCGATGTACGGCAGGCCGATCTTCTCCTCCAGCTTCTTCGCCACCGCTTCCGGCATGGATGCGCCACCGCCGCCCACGCGCGTAAGGCTGGAAAGGTCGTAGCGGTCGAGGTTCGGGTTGGCGAGGAAATCGATCAGCATCGCGGTGATGTTGGTCCAGCCGGTGACGCGACAGCGCTGGATGAGTTCGCCGGCGCAGTCGCGGTCCCAGCGCGTCATCATGACCACGGTGGCACCGACGATGATGGGCGTGTTCATGTTGCCCTGCATGCCGGTGACGTGGAACATCGGCAGCACGCCGAGCACAACCGAGTCGCTGGTGGCTGTCCCCCAGTACACGCCGCCGTTGGCGGTGAACATGATGGTCGAATGCGGGTGCATGCACCCCTTGGGCTTGCCGGTGGTCCCCGACGTATACGGCAGCACGGCCAGGTCGTCCGGCCCCGCGAGGTGCGCCGATGGCAGCGCGCCGGCAGCGAGCGCATCCGACCACAGGGTGACTTCACCCTCTTTGGGCTGCGGCGCAGGCAGGCGCGCGGCGCGCACGAATTCCGGCACCGGCAGGTCGGTCGCGGGATCGATGTAGTCCGAGTAAGCCGCGACGATGCAGTGGGCCAGGCCGGATGCGCCGAGGAGCGGCTCGACCTGCGGCCACAATTCCTGCCCGCACAGCACCAGCGCCGCGCCACTGTCCTCAACGTAGTGGCGCAATTCCTCGGTGCGGTTCATCGGGTTGACCGGCACCACTGCCGCATCGGCACGCAGGATCGCGTAATACCCGATCACGAACTGCGGACTGTTCTGCATGTAGAGCAGCACCCGGTCGCCACGCTTCACCCCGCAACGTTGCAGGTAGCCGGCGAGCGCGCAGACTTCGGCGTCCATGCCGGCGTAGGTCAGGTCCGCGCCGTAATAATGGATCGCCGCCTTTTGCGCATAGCGCCGCGCTGACACGTAGAGGTTGAAATACAGGCTTGTCTGCGGCACCGCGAGACTTTTCGGCAGGCCGGAGGGCCAGAACGGGTAGTGGCGTTTGAACATGCTCAGGGCGCGAGGAGAGGCCGCATCAATTCAGGCCGCATCGTTTCAGGCCGCATACCGGGCCACCGCCTTCTCG
>JBBQCV010000064.1:0-17222 GCA_038319115.1 Burkholderiales bacterium
GCAGAGCTACGGCGCGCGCGAGTTCCTGACTTCGAACGGCCTCGGTTCGATGGGTTTTGCCATCCCAGGTGCGCTGGGTGCAAGGCTGGCGCATCCGGGGCGCCCGGTGGTTGCCTTCACCGGCGACGGCGGATTCATGATGGCGGTGGCCGAGCTGCAGACCTCCATGCGCGAGAAACTGCCGATCATCGTGGTGGTCTTCGACGACGAGGAGATCGGCCTCATTCGCGTCAAGCAGGAGCTCAAGGGCATCCCGACCTATGGCGTAAAGATCGGCGGCGTCGACTGGGAGAAGCTCGCGCAGGGATTCGGCGCCGATGGCGTGGTCGTCGACAACGAGCATGCCTTCGGCGACGCCCTCAAGGGTGCGCTGAAGTCCGGCCGCACTACAGTGATCGGCGCGCGGATCGATGCCTCAGGCTACGTCGCGCAGTTCAACGCGCTGCGCGAGCTTTGACGCACAGGATCTGTCCGTTCCCGGACAACGCCGTTCAGAACGCCTGAATCTGCGCAGAGTGAGGTAGAATAAATTCTGGATAACCAGAATTAGAAGGCGGGAGTAATCATGTCGAGCGTCGGCGTGTTTCAAGCGAAGGCCAGGCTGTCGGAGTTGATCGATCAAGTGCTGAAGGGGTCTGAAGTGACTATCACTCGCCATGGGAATCCGGTGGCGCGGTTGGTGCCCGCGAAGGCAGAGGCCGAGGTGGACCGCAGTGAGGCGGTTGCCGCCCTGCGCAAGTTCAGCAAGGCAATCAAGGTGGGGCGCATCGACCTGAAGTCGATAGTTGCCGCCGGCCGCCGCTGATGGCGTTTGTTGCGGACACGAGTGTCATCACGGCGTGGTTCTTGCCGAGCCAGGCAACGGGGTACACGAATCGGATGCTGGACCGCGCTGCGAAGGAAAGCGTTCACCTGCCTGCCCTCTGGGTGTACGAATTCTCCAACGTCCTGGTGACTCTCGAACGACGGAAGAAACTTACCGCGGCGCAGTCGCAGGGGGCACTCGATCACATTGCCGCACTGCGCATGGTCGTGGAATCCGCATTGCCCGACGCGGGGCAACTCACCCGGTTTGCCCGGCAGCACGGCCTGTCGGCCTATGACGCGGGGTATCTGGAATTGGCCCTGCGCATGAGGTTGTCCCTGGCTACCCGGGACAGCGGCTTGGCGAAAGCGGCGGCGGTACTGGGACTGCTGGCTAAATAGCTGCTTGTGGCCGGCATCCTATCGGCCGCAAACCCGCGCCTCTATTTCGGCTTCCTGTCGCCGTACACCGGCGTGAGCCAGTGGCGGTACTTCGCCACCTTGCCCTTGCCGATGTCGAAGTAAAGCGCCTGGATTTTAGAGGTCAGCGGCCCGGGCTTGCCGTCGCCGACTTTGTAGTGGTCGATTTCTACGATCGGCTGCACCTCGGCGCCGCTGCCGCAGAAGAAAGCTTCGTCGGCGATGTAGAGCTCGGTGCGGTCGATGTCGCGCTCGAGGACCTCGACGCCGAGCTCGGCACGGAAGAGGTCGATCAGCGATTCGCGCGTGATGCCTTCGAGAATGTCGGCCGACACCGGCGGGGTGATCACGCGGCCGTCGCGGACCATCATGAAGCAGGCGCCGGGACTCTCGGAGACTTCGCCCTGGTCGTTCAGCATGATCGGCGGGCCGAAGCCGTTCAGCTTCGCCTCGACCTGCGCCAGGCGAGCGTTGTGGTAGTTGGCCGCGGCCTTTACCCGTGAGGGCGAGGCGTTGTCCGAGTTGCGGCGCCAGGTGCTCACGCAACTGCGGATCCCTTTGAGCGAAGGCGCCGGCGGCCGCGCATAGGCTATGACGAATGCGCCGGTCTCGATGTCCTCGGGTTCCCACGCATGGGCCTCGCCGACGCCGAAGTACGCCACCGGGCGGAAATGCACGCCTTCGGTGAATTTGTTGGCGCGGAACAGCTCGACGAACGCTTGCGTGAAAGCGTCGTCGGTGTAGGCAATCTCCAGGCGCATGATGTGCATCGACTGGCGCAGGCGGCGCAGGTGCTCCTTGTTGCGGAAGATGTAAAGCTCGCGCTCCTCTTCGTTCCAGTAGGCACGCATGCCCTCGAACACGTTGGCGCCGCGGAGCAGCGCCTCGGCGCTCACGTGGATCGTCGCCTCCTTCCACGGCACGATCTTTCCGTTCATCCAGATGAAGTCCGCAGTGCCGGCCATGGCCTATGCCTTTGCTTGGGAAGTTGGGGATTGCGCGTCCTGAATCGCGCGCCACACGCGCGCCGGCGTGGCCGGCATGTCGAGGTGCTCGACGCCGCGCATCGAAAGGGCGTCCCGAACGCCGCTCATGACGGCGGCGAGCGAGGCGGTGCAGCCCGATTCGCCACAGCCTTTGACGCCGAGCGGATTGGTCTTGCACGGCACTTCGTTCCTCGCCCAGCCGAACTGCGGCACGTCGTCGGCGCGCGGCAGGCCGTAGTCCATGAAGCTGCCGGTCAGCAACTGGCCGGAGGCGGGGTCGTGCACCAGTTCTTCCATGAGCGCCTGGCCGATGCCTTGCACCAGCCCCCCGTGCACCTGGCCTTCGAGCAGCATCGGGTTCACCACCACACCGAAATCGTTGACCGCGGTATAGGCCACGATCGCCACCTGCCCGGTGTCCGGGTCGACTTCCACTTCGCAGACATGACAGCCCGAGGGCAGGCTGTAGGCGGTGGGCTTGTAGTAGTCGCTCGCCTCCAGGCCGGGCTCGATGCCCTTCGGCAGGTCGCCCGAGTGGGCGGCCAGCGCTACTTCGACGATCGACACGCGCCGGTCGGTGCCCGCAATCACGAATTCGCCGCCGGCGTCGCCGACTATGAATTCGATGTCGGACGCTGGCGCCTCAAGCAGGTGGGCGGCGATCAGGCGGCCCTTGTCAATGATAAGTTTTGCCGAATGGACGATCGCGGTGCCGGTCACCGTGGTTTCGCGCGAGCCGCCGGTACCGGAGGCCACACCGACCCGATCGCTGTCGCCTTGCAGGATGTGGATGTGGCCGCTGTCCAGGCCGAGCTGCTGCGACACGATCTGCTTGAAAGTGGTCACATGGCCCTGGCCGTTGGCCTGCGCCGTGGTGGCGACCGTGAGCAGGCCCTGCGGATCGAAGGCCAGGTTCACATGGCTGTCGTAGTACCCGTCGGGCTCCTGGTAGACCGAAAGCCCGTAGCCGAGCAGCTTGCCGCGCGCCGCAGCCGCCTTGCGCCGTGCTTCGAAGCCGGCGCGATCAGTGAGGCGCAAGGCGTCGTCGAGGTTCCTTTCGAATTCGCCGGAATCGAAGACCAGGCCTGCCGGCGTGGTGTACGGCAGGGTGCTGATGATATTCATCCGCCGCAGTTCCGCGCGGTCGCGCCCGGTCTCGCGCGCGGCGGCGTCGACGAGGCACTCGATGAAATAGGTGAACTCCGGCTTGCCCGCGCCGCGATACGCGACGACCGGCACCGTGTTGGTGAACGCGACGCGCGATTCGAGGTGGTAGCAGGGAAGTTCGTAGAGCCCGGTGATGCAGCGGCTGCCGCCACTGGTTGGGATCGTGATCGCGCTGGCCGAGGTATAGGCCCCGGTGTTCGAGACGATGCGCCCGCGCACGCCCAGAAAGCGTCCTTTCGCATCGAGCGCAAGCTCGCCGACCATGACGTGATCGCGCCCCGCGCCATCGCAGAGGAAAGACTCCGCGCGATCGGCAAACCAGGTCACCGGGCGCGAGAGAGCCTTTGCCGCGAACAACACCGCGACGTATTCCGGATATGCCGAAATCTTCATGCCGAACGAGCCGCCTACGTCGGGTGTCAACACGCGCAACGCCAGCGGGTCGGCGACGATGCCGGTCGAAGCGATGCCGGCCTGGATGTTCTTGCTCCCCTGGGTGGGCGCATGCAGCGTGTAGCGCCCGGTGGCCGGATCGAATTCGCCGGCGGCGCCGCGCGGTTCGATCGGCGCAGCGGAGACGCGGTTCAGGATAACTTCGAGTTTCGTCACATGCGCGGCGCTTGCGAAGGCTGCGTCGGTCTTGGCTCGATCGCCGCCTTCCCAGTCGATCGCAATGTTGCCCGCCGCCCTTGCGTGCAGCAACGGCGCTTGGTCGCCGAGCGCACGGCGTGGATCTGTAACCTGGGGGAGTTCTTCGTACTCGACAGAAACCCGTTCGGCGGCATCGCGCGCCTGGGCCGCCGTTTGCGCAACCGCCATGGCCACCGCTTCGCCCGGGAACAGCACGCGCTCGTCGGCAAGCACCGGCCGCGCGATCGAGGGCGGCGAGGAGCCGTCGCGGTTCTTCTGCGCCACCGTGGATTGCATCGGCCCGAGCCCCGCGGCGCGCAGGTCTGCAGCGGTATAGATCCCGAGCACGCCGGGCGCCTTGGCAGCATCGCCCGCGTCGATCGACAGGATCTTTGCGTGCACATGCGGCGAGCGCAGGAACACGGCGTGCGCGGCGCCCGGCAACGCGAGGTCGTCGATGAATCGCCCGTTGCCCTTGAGCAGCGCGTCGTCTTCGAGCCGCCGCACCGGCTGGCCGATGCGCAGTTGGCCGGAGTTGTGGGAGAGATCGGGTTCCATGAGGGCAGTTTTCAGGAGAGACGATACTTGGGGGCGGCGGGCGTCCCGATGGTACTTCGGCCGGACGGATTGCGGATCGGCGTTTCGCTTTTGAAATCGCGATTCCCATGCTCCAGGCCGGTGCCGCAGAATGGGCTCGATCGGCCTGGGTATCGAGGACCTCGCAGGCGCGATCGCAGCGAGCACGAGCTCCCGCAAGTGGAATCAGTTCAGGAAAGCGAACTGCGTCCGGTCCGAGAGGACGTCCCAGATGGCCCCACGGGACACCAGGATGTCCTGCGCGAGCGACGGATCTTTTTTGAGCAGCGCGTAGATCTTGTCGATCATCGCGTTGTACTGCACGCGCAGCATCGACACCTCGGCGCGGCCGCCGGCGGAATGCGCCTGGCGGATCTTCCCGAGCAGGGTGTCGATGTCGCCCTTGAGCGAAAGCTTCTTGAAGATCGAGATGGCTTTCGTTTCGCGCAGCCGCTCCTCGAGCGTGGCGAGGTTGAGCTCCTCGTGGGTCACCGCCTCGGTCTCGGCAAGCGGGATCGCGAAGGCAGTCGTGGCAAGCGGCGCGGCCAACGTGCTGAACAGGAGGGCAATACTTGCGGCCTTGTTCATGGCTCGGTCCTTGGGTCAATGGATTACAAGCCCTTCACGATAAGGGCGGGAGGCAAAATCGTCTGTCGTCCTACTGCCCGCGCGTGCGTAGGATATTCCGGCGACTGGTAAGCGCCCCGGCAGTGGCGGGCAGGCGTGCAGTCCGCCAAACACACCAAGGGCGTGAAAGTCGGCAACGGCATGGACGCGGGTGTCGTCATGGGCACGCTCGCCAATTCCCGTCGTCCGGACGCGCTTGACGCGCACGTGGAGGACGCGAAAAAGGCCGGCGGCAAGGTTCTGACGGGAGGCCACCGCATGGGCAAGAAGGGCAATTTCTTCGAGCCCACTGTGGTGACCAATCTGCCGAACACCGCGAAATCGATGAACGAAGAGCCGTTTGGGCCGCTCGCGGTGATCAACCCGTTCGCCAATTTCGAGGAGGCAGTCAAGGAGGCCAACCGCCTGCCGTTCGGCCTGGCTTCCTTCGCGTTCACGCGTTCGGCGAAGACGGCGCAGACGATCGCATCCGAGATCGAAGCCGGAATGATGGCGATCAACCACATGGCCTTCGCACTGCCGGAGGTGCCGTTCGGCGGTGTCAAGGACTCGGGCTACGGGACCGAAGGCGGCGCCGAAGCAATCGACGCCTACCTCAACTCGAAGTTCGTGTCGCAGGCGGGGATCTAGCGCGATCGGCGATCGGGCGTTGGGGCTGATCGACTGGGTGCCCGAGTGGCCCATGACGATGGCGTAGCCGTCGGGGACCAACGCCGGGGAAAAATGCTCCCAAACACAACAACTTCGAGCCCAGAATCGATGCGCAACCGCTACGGTCGACCGGATGCATCAGGAGAGCGAGGTTTATTTTCCGATCGTTGGTCAGACAGCCGCAGGTCGTGCGCTCCGTGAAGTCGATTTCGATCGCGAAGCGCTTCGCGCCGCAATGACAGGCGCCCTCCTAGAGTTGCAGAATTCTTGCGTTCATGCCGGCTGGATTCTGCGCCTCAGTCGCCGCTTCACTTCCGGCCATTCAACAGCGATGATCGAATAACGGGCGGAATCGCGAGCACTCGAGTCCGCGGCAAGGCGATGCGTCCGCAAGATGCCTTCGAACTTCGCGCCGATGCGCTCGATTGCGGCGCGCGAGCGTTCGTTGCGCGCATCCGCGTGAAGGCAGACGCGCAGCACCTGCCAAACCTCGAAGGCGTGCGCAGCATCAAGAGCTTTGCCTCGCTATTGGGAGCGGTCCGAATCGCGGCGCTCGTGAGCCAGGTGTAGCCGATCTCGCATGCATCGGGGCCGCTACGTCCACAGCGCGAGTGACCCGGCGGCCAGGCCCAGCGCTCTATGTTCCAGAAGCGTGTCGAGCCGATTACCCGTCCGTCGTCCGCGCGCAGCGTCGCAAACGGGACGGCTGTGCCGGCGTCCTGCCAGGCGCGTGCAGTGTCGACATATTTCGCCGCCTCGTCACGGCCTTGAGGCACCGGGCTCCACCGGTAGAAAGCCGGGTCGGCCGCGGCGGCCGCGGCGAGGCCCTCGATGTGGCGATGGGAGAGCGGTTTCAGGCGGACGTGATTGCCTGCCAAGACAATGTCGGTGTGGTTCATATTGGCCTGCCGAGGTTCAACTGTGGATGCGCACGGCCCAATTTGCATTCTTCCTCCGAAAGAACCGATCGCGCGACCGTGTACCCGTGCGAATCGAGGCTCGCGGCGATCCCTTCCCAGTCGAGCGCCGCAACCTGCTTTTCTGCGTCAGGTGGGCAGGGGCGGGATGGCCGCGCGACTCCGGTCACGCGACGGCCTCGCGCTCGATCAGCGCCCGCTTGCGCTCGATCCCCCAGCGATAGCCTGAGAGCGCGCCATCGTTCCCGACAACCCGATGGCACGGGATGGCCACCGCCAGCGCATTGGCCGCGCAGGCCCCCGCCACCGCGCGCACTGCCTTCGGCGCGCCGATCGTCCTGGCGATGTCGGCATAGCTGACGGTCGTGCCCGCCGGAATCTCACGCAGTGCGGCCCAGACGCGCTGCTGGAAGGCGGTGCCGCGTATATCGAGCGGCAGGTCGAGCCCGATGGCCGGCGCTTCGATGAAGCCGACCACTCGCGCCACCAGCTTCTCGAAATCGGCGTCGCCGCCGATCATCCGGGCCCGCGGGAAACGGTCCTGCGGATCGCGGAGCAAAACGTCCGGCTCGTCGCCGATGAGGATCGCGCAGACGCCCTTCGCGCTCGTCGCCACCAGGATCGAGCCCAGCGAGCATTCGCCGACCGCGACGCGGATTTCCGCATTGGCACCGCCGGCGCGAAAGGTTGTGGGAGTCATGCCGAGCATCTCGCCCGACTTCGCGTAAAACCGGCCGTTCGAATTGAACCCGGCGTCATAGATCGCCTCGGTCATCGAGCTGCTTCGGCCGAGCTCGGCGCGAACCTTGCCGGCGCGGTGGGCGAGGGCATAACCCTTCGGGGTCACACCTGTGATCGCCTTGAACATGCGGTGAAAATAACCGGGGCTGAGGCCTGCCGCCCTGGCCAGTTCGCCAAGTGGCGGGACCTCCTCCGCATGCTCGATCAATCGACAAATGCGCGCGACCGTCGCGGCATTCTGAACGTCGGACGAGGGCTGGTTGGGTTTGCAACGCTTGCAGGCTCGAAAGCCTGCCGCTTCCGCCGTGGCAATCGTGTCGTGGAACCGAACATTCTTCGGGTTCGCCGTCCGCGACGCACAGGACGGGCGGCAGAAGATGCCGGTCGTCGCCACCGAATACCAGAATTCACCGTCCGCCGAGCTGTCGCGCGCAACGACACGTGCCCAACGCGGATTCTGTCCGGTGAAAATCACCGCGTTCTTCGATCTTTCGACAAGCAGCATGCTCATGGTCGTCCTTTCCGGGTTTGTCCGTCTGCTCAGAGCATGCCGCGTACCGCCGCTGCCGGCACTCCGGCTCTTGCTCTCGAATCGAAATTGGAATTCGGGCCGGCTTTTCATGGCGTTGCTCCTTCGCACGGTGCTAGCATCGAACGATTTTACGGCTTCCCCCATGAGCGAACTTACCCTCTATACCAACCCGCAGTCGCGCGGCCGCATGGCCCACTGGATGATGGAGGAACTCGGCGAGCCCTACGAGACCGTCTGGCTCGACTACGGCACGACCATGAAGGGTCCGGCGTACCTCGCGATCAATCCGATGGGCAAGGTGCCGGCACTGAAGCATGGCTAGGCCGTTATCACCGAGACTGCCGCGATCTGCGCGTACCTCGCCGACGCCTTCCCGGCGAAGAACCTCATGCCGCCCGCCGGTCATCCTTCGCGCGCGGACTACTTCCGCTGGCTTTTTTTTGCCGCGGGGCCGGTCGAATCGGCCGTGCTCGCCCGGGCGCTGAAATGGGAGGTGCCCGAAGGTCGGCAGACCGCAGCGGGATTCGGCAGCTATGCCGACACCCTGAATACGCTGGAGAAGGCGCTCTTGCCGGGCCCGTACCTCTGCGGCGCGCAATTCACCGCGGCGGACGTCTACGCCGGCTCGCAGCTCGTTTGGGGCATGATGTTCGGCACCATCGAGAAGCGTCCGGTTTTCGAGGCCTATGTCAGCCGCATGCAGTCTCGAACCGCCGCGCAGCGTGCCAACCAGATCAACGAAGGCTTCCTGAAGGCGCGCATGAGTCCGAGTTGCTGAAGCGGGGTCACCCCATCGTCCAGACCGATTTCTTCCGCGATCTTGCCGTTTTCGACACGAAGCACGGTGGTGCCTGTGAACTGCATTTCGCGTTGTTGTCTGGTTCTTTTGACATGTCGAAGTTCCTTTGTTCGTTGTCGTTGGGGCTTCAATCGGTTCGCGTCGCGCATGGATTGCGAGAGGCGACTCCGACGCAGATGATGCCGCGATGTCCCGGCCTATTCCGGTTCATAGCCGTACCGGCACATTTCCCCCGCCGGCTACTTTTTCTTCGGACGATACTTCACGTTTGGCAGACCGTCGAAATCCTCATCCTGTGTCCAGACCGTGGCATCGTAGCGGCGCGCCGTCGCGAGGATTACGCTGTCTGCGAGCGGAAGTTTGCTCGTGACGCCGATTTTCGCGGCGGAAAGGGCTAGAGTGCCGTCGAGATCGACAATCTTCCCCTGACGGATGATCGCGGCGGCTTGCAGAGCGTCGCTCTCCGAACGCTGCTGCAGGAATCGCTTGAACACTTCCAGCAGCACGATCGAGGGGACGATCAGTTCTTCGGTTTCCTCGATGGCGGGGGCGAAGAAACCGGCGTTCGGGCCGCCGGCAAAGTACTCCAGCCAGGCGGACGAGTCGACAACGTTCACCCGCGATCCCGGTCGCGCGCAACGCGCGTATCGATGCCACGGGCGAAGCCCCGCATGGATTTGGCGGACCGCAATGGGATGAACTCGATCCGGTCTTCGTACTGGATCGCCTGGACTTTCTGCCCCGGCGCGAGACCCATTGCCTGGCGGATTTTCTGTGGAATGACGATTTGAAACTTGGGTGAGATGGTGACGATCGACATGGCATGCTCGCAAGCGTATTACGATTGTTCAATCTATCACGAAACCGTATGTTTTGAGTCCGCGCGCCTATCCGCCGCCGAGCCAGCGCGCGATCACGTCCTCGTGGCCGGCGCCCAGCCGGTCGACCGTGTCGCCGACGCGTGCATCGCTATTCTTCATCTTGAACGCGGGGTGGGGCGCGAGGAACTCGCCCGCGCCATCGCGCACCGTGCCGAAGCTGCCGCGCGATTTCACCGCCTCGCTGCCCATCGCCTCGCGCACGGTCTGGTAACGCGAGCACGGCACGCCGCCGTCGAGCATGGCCTTCTCACATTCGTTCACCGAGCGCGGGCCGGCCCATTCGTCCAGCAGGTCCATGAGCGCGTCCCAGTTGCGCGCGCGCTCGATACCGGTGAAACGCGGGTCGGTGGTCCATTCCGGGTGCCCGCACACGCGCGCCATGGCGGCAAAATTGGCCGGGCTGATCGGCGCGACGATGAGGAATCCGTCGCGGGCCTTGATCGGCCGGTACAGCGGGCGCCGGAACCGGGCGGGGAATTGCGCCTCCTGGCACTCGTACACCATGAGGCCGAGCATGCTGTCCATGAGGGCCACGTCCACGTGCTCGCCCTGGCCGGTGCGCTCGCGTCGCACCAGCGCGGCGCTGATGCCGCCGAAAGCGAGTGACCCCGAGAGCACGTCGGCAATGAAGATCCCGCTCTTGAGCGGCCGCTCGAGACCGTCCTGGTAGGCGAGGTTGGCCAGCTCGTAGCCGCACGAGGCGTGCATGATCGGGGCGTAGGCGGGCAGCCCGGTGGCCGACCCCGCCTGCCCGTAACCCGAGATCGAGCAATACACGACGCGCGGATTGAGCGCCGCGATGGTCGCGTAGTCCAGGCCCAGGCGCAGCATGACGCCGGGGCGGAAATTCTCCACCACCACGTCGGCTCGGGCGGCCAGGTCGAGCGCGAGCTGCTTGCCCTCGGGTCGCTTGAGGTCGAAGCACACGCTGTGCTTGCCCGCGTTGAGGCTGCCGAAGTAGGCGCTGTGCGAGGTGCCGTCCTCCGCCTCGCGCAGCGGCTCGCGTCCGCGCATGTAGTCGCCTTCGGGCGGCTCGACCTTGGCCACGTCGGCGCCGAGGTCGGCCAGCAGGCGTGAGCAGTACGGCCCCGCGACCATCGCGCTGAAGTCGAGCACGCGGATGCCCTCGAGCGGCCCGCTCATTTGGGTTTCCCCCTGGCGGAGGCTTCGAAGCGCGCGAGGTGGAAGCGCTGCAGGCGCTTGAGCATCGAGGCCATCTCGGCGGCGGCCGCGTCGGCGTCCTTGGCGCGCAGCGCCGCGAGCAGGCGTTTGCGCGAGGGCATGACGTAAGGGTTGGGTTGGTAGCCGATCGCCTCGATGAAGTGGCGCGTCATCTCCATGACCGCGTCGGTGAGGATGATGAGCACGGGATTCTTGGCCGCGCGCGCAAGCAGCGAATGGAACTCGTAATGCACTTCGGCGCGGCGGGCGAGGTCGCCGGCGCGTGTGGCGGCTTCGGCCTCGGCCACGTTGGCTTCCAGCGCCTCGAGGTCGGCCGCGGACCGGCGCGCGCAGGCCAGGCGAGCAACCTCGGTGCCGATCATGATGCGCGCCTCGGTCAGGTGCTCGGGCCGGATGTTGCCCAGCCGGAACAGGTCCGACAGCCCCGCCACCACCGCGTCGCCGCCGCCCTCGCGGATGAAGGCCCCGCCGGTGGCGCCTTTCCTGAGTTCGAGCAGCCCGCCGATCTCGAGCGAGCGCAGCGCCTCGCGCAGGGTGTTGCGGCTGACACCGAACTGGTCGGCGAGGTCGCGTTCGGCCGGCAGCCGGTCACCGGTTTTGAGCGACTGGCGCGCGAGCTGGTCGCGGATCTGCGCTGTGATCTCCTCGAACGCCCGCCGCGTGGCGACCGGCCGGAAGGCGCCCGAAGGAATCACTGCGGGCCTCAATGCAGGCCTCAATGCCGGCCTCGATGCGGGCATCAGTGCAGCCCCAGCAGGTGGCGCGAAATGATCACGCGCTGGATCTGGTTGGTGCCCTCGAAAATCTGGTTGATCTTGGCGTCGCGCATGTAGCGCTCGACGCCGACGTCCCTCATGTAGCCGGCGCCGCCAAAAATTTGCACCGCGTCGGTGGTCACCTTCATTGCCATATCGCTGGCGAAGCACTTGGCCATCGATGCCATCTCGGACAGGCGCGAGAAGTCGCCCGCGTCGACCATACGCGCGCACTCGTACACCAGCGCCCGCGCCGCCTCGATCTGCATGGCCATGTCGGCCAGCATGAACTGCAGGCCCTGGAACTGGCCGATGGCACGGCCGAACTGCTTGCGTTCCTTGGCGTGCTGCAGGGCGAGGTCGAGCGCTCCTTGCGCCACGCCAACCGACGCTGCGCCGACGGTGGGCCGGTTCATGTCGAGGATGCGCATGCAGGTGATGAAACCTCGGCCTTCCTCGCAGATCATGTTCTCCTCGGGGATGCGCACGTCGTCGAAGAAGATCTGCACGTTGGGCACGCCGTTCAGGCCCATCTTCTTTTCGTTCTTGCCGATGCGAAACCCCGGGCTCTTGGTGTCCATGAGGAAACAACTGATGCCCTGGAAGCCCTTCTCGCCGCTGGTGCGCGCGAACACGAGGATCCAGTGCGCCATGTCGCCCCAGGTGATGTAGCACTTCTGCCCGTTGAGCACCCAGCTCGCGCCGTCCTTTTTGGCGCGCGTCCTCATCGAGGCGACATCCGACCCCGATTCGGGCTCGGTCATGGCTACGGCCGTCCACGTGCGGCCCTTGGCCGCCAACGGCAGCCAGCGCTGCTTTTGCTCCTCGGTGCCGAAGTGGAGCAGCGGCAGGATCATGCCGATCGAATTCATCCCGGCGATGAGGGCGCAGGCCTCCGAAACACGCGAGATCTCCTCGCGCGCCATGCATACCGAGGTCAGGTCACCGCCCGGACCGCCATACTCCTCGGGCACCCACAGCTGCATGAGGCCCATGTCGCCGAACAGGTGGAAGATCCGCTCGGGAATCTTGTCGCTCGCGTCGATCTCGGCCGCGATGGGGCGGATCTCCTTGTCGACCATGCGGCGGATGCCCTCGCGCATGGCGAGCTGGGTTTCGGTGAAATGCGGCATGCGGGGCTCCGTGGGTTTAAAACCGGCTTGATCTCAATGGTTCAACCAATTATAGTCGCGCCATCGCAACCCTTGTCAAGCCCCCGCCATGAGCACCCCCGAGAACCGATACGCCGCCTACCAGTGCCTGAAGGTCGAGGTCGAAGGCAAGCTCGCCGTCGTGACGCTGAACCGCCCCGAGTCGCGCAACCAGATCGACCGCCAGTTCCATCACGAGCTGCAGGACATCTGGCGCGACCTCGCCGAGGACACGTCGCTCAACGCGGTGCTGCTCACCGGCAGCGGCAAGTACTTCAGCGTGGGCGGCAACGTGAAGGGCATGACCGAGCGGCCCGGGGGCGACGTGTTCGCCGAGGGCGAGATGATCGAGCCGCGCAGCGCGCGCAAGATCGTCAACAACATCCTCGACTGCGAACTGCCGATCATCTGCGCGATCAACGGCGATTGCATCGGTCTCGCGGCCACGGTGGCGCTCTTTTGCGACATCACGGTATGCGCGGAAGATGCGCGCATCGCCGACCCGCACGTGAAGATCGGCCTGGTGGCGGGCGATGGCGGCGCGGTGATCTGGCCGATGCTGGTCGGTCCGAACCGCGCCAAGGAGTTCCTCATGCGCGGCAACCTCATCACTGGCAGCGATGCGGCACGGATGGGCCTCGTGAACTACGCGCTGCCGCGCGAAGAGGTGCTTGCAAAGGCGAGGGCGCTGGCCGAGGAACTCGCCAACGGGCCGACGTGGGCGATCCGCTGGACCAAGCTCGCGGTCAACAAGGCGATCAAGGACAAGGTCAACCTGATCATGGACGCCTCATTCGCGCTCGAGATGGCGACTTTCCAGACCGAGGACCACCGCGAAGCCGTGCGCTCCTTCGCCGAGAAACGCAAACCGAAATTTACCGGGCGCTAGAGGAAAGGGACGGGATCAAAGGGAAATCCCGCCGAGAACGCTACGAATTGTCTACGCTCGGTTTAGCCCGCTTCCGGCCAATAGTTGTCATTTGGCGTTTCCAAAGGTAGGTCCTTCCCAAGCAACTCTGGCGACAAGTGTCTTACCGTAACTTCGCGTCAATGATGCGTTGCCAGTCGGGCAGCCTTCCGTCTGGTTTTCCATCGGAACCGGTCAGGTAACGACGCGTCAACTCACGGGCGTCGAGATCCTCGAGCACTGTCAACCCGTGGCGCGACGCGAACTCGGCCGCTTCCTCCGGTGACCAGCCGGATACGAACGGCTCGCCGATGGCCGCGAGGCCTTTCGCTGTGGACGCCGCGGCGTACATCCCGGTGTAATCGCCCTCGACCACCTGGCGCAGCACGTAGTCGTAGACCACCATGCTCCCGGATGGTGAATGGCGCCGGATAAACTCGAACGTAGCGCTATTGCCCGCTTCGTTCACATACATTGATACGCCCTCAAGGATGAAGAGAGTCTTCCTCCTCGAATCGTAGCCGACTCCACGAAGAACACTTTCGAGGGACTGCGTATCAAAGTCGACCGGCGCGTAATGCACGAATGGCGGCAGCTGTCCGAGCAAGCGGGTCACGGCTTGTTGTTTCGCGCTGCTCGTGCCCGGAAGATCGACCTCGAAGAATTCGAGTGTGGGATAGCTACTGTGGAAGCGATACGCACGACTGTCGAACCCCGCCCCAAGCACGACCACCTGCGAAACGCCTTCGGCAGCACCCTTCTCCAGCTGGGCGTCGATATGGTGCGTCCTGGCATTGACATAGAAGAACCCTGCGTATGCTTCGGGGTTGTCGTCCATGACATCGCGCGCGGCTTGGTACTCGCGCGGTAGCCGGACCGGGTGGCATAGCTTGGTTGCAAGCAGGTCCTTGCCTCTCAACTTCGGATCGGGGTGTTGTGCGGCGATCGCTCGAAACTCGCATACGGCCTCGGCCGTCCACGAGACTGTGCCGGGAGGAACGGCGAATGCTTTGCAGGGGCTCCAAAATGAGAATGTCGCTGCGGTAATGAGAACGACGCCAAGCCTATGCATATTCCCCCCAAAAGGAACGTCGAATCCGGACTGAGGCACTCCAGGCCGCGGCGATTATTGGGTCGGCGAAAACAGCATCCCGCGAATGAGCGCTTCGGGTCGATAGCGCTCGCCCTCCCCGATCCACCTCAAGTCGGCTCCATGAGTTCAAGCCGGTTGCCGAACGGGTCGTCAACGAATATTCGGTGGTAGCCCTCCAGCAGTTCGTCGTTCTTAAAAACGAACCCACCCGCACGGAGCGTCTCTTCAAGCGCGGGCAGGTCCTCGACAAGCAAAGCCGGATGCGCCTTGCGGGCCGGACGGAAGTCTGCCTCGACCCCGAGGTGCAGCTTCAGCGCATCCTGCTCAAACCAGCAGCCGCCTCGCGCCGCGAGATTCGGTGGCTTGGGCGTCTCGGGTATCCCGAGAATGCCCGTATAGAAATGCCGCGCGTCAGCTTCACGGCCGGGCGGCATTGCGAGCTGGACATGATCAAAAGCCCGTACCTTCATGCGCGTTGGCGGGCACCTGATAGATTTGGATTGGCCGACGATTGGACGACTCTAGGCGGGCGCAGTCGGGAGGTCAACCGGGGGGCGTTTCAGAATAAAGATCGAGCGATATTCTTGCCTGGATTGTGCAGTGCGAAGCCTTCCGGCGTGAATGTCCGCTGTGGGTCGGGAGCCGACTTCAATGAAAGGTCCGCTTTCGGCCAGAAGCGGCCACGCGCAGCCCTGCTATGAGATTATGCGTTTTGTGAGGGTTTACCCTGTCTGAATACGAGAAGCCTATCAAAAAGGGGCAGAACAGCAGGACGGCTGACATAGCGGCAGCGTTTCGGGCTAGCCATTTCCTGTATGCACAGCAGCGGGTATTTGAAGACCCGTATGCGCTTGCGCTGACCAGCAGAGGCTGGCGCGCCGTTTTGTCGAGCCGGGCTTCCAACTGGCTTGTATTCTCGCGTGCCTTCGAAAAACTCAAACCCCTCGTGGCGCAGGTCCTGGTGCGCAGCCGCTTTGCGGAAGATGCTCTGGCCAGCGCCGTGGGCCGCGGCATCGACCAGTACGTGATCGTCGGCGCGGGGTTGGACTCGTACGCTTTGCGCCGTCCGGACCCGGCAGGCAAGCTGCGTGTTTTTGAAGTCGACCATCCCGATACACAGCGCGCAAAGCGGCAGCGCCTTGGTTTGTTGGGCATTGCGCTGCCCGACCACCTCGAATTTGTCGCCATCGATTTCGAACTGCAGGAACTGTCTGAAGCAATGAAGGGCAGCAGCCACCGGCTCGATACGCCTGCGTTCTATTCATGGCTGGGCACTACGCACTACCTGACGCCGCAGGCCACCTTGGCCACACTGCACTCGATAGCCCGCTGTGCGGCGCCGGGCAGCGAGGTGGTGCTGGACTATTCCGTGCCCCGCGGCCTGGTCGACCCCAGCAGGCTGGGCGATTTGCTCCGGTTCGAACAATCCGCACGCCGCATGGGTGAGCCGATCATTGGACAACTCGATCCCGTCCAGCTGCATGCCGATGTTGCCCAACTGGGTTATGAGATCGTGGAGGACCTGGCAGCTCCCGAGCAGGCGCGCCGATATTTTTCAAACCGGACAGACGGGTTGGTACCCACGCAAGTCAGCCGTTTGCTGCATCTGCGACTGACCTAAGGCTGCGGTCATTTGAGCTCTTTCGAATAACCGCTCTGGGTCGCGAGCGGACATTAAGAAAAGGCTATTCGGAAGCGGTAGATCATTGACGCGTTAACAAGCCGCGGCGATTAACAGCCAAAACTCACAAGCCAAGCCTTTGCCAGATCGTGCTCACCGCGCCCGCTTGGTTCAGCGTGTAGAAATGCAGGCCCGGCGCGCCCTCGGAGAGCAGCTTGTCGCACAGTGACGTGACGACGTCGAGGCCGAAAGAGCGGATCGACGCCGTGTCGTCGCCATAGCCCTCGAGCTTGTGGCGCATCCAGCGAGGGATCTCCGCGCCGCAGGCGTCCGAAAAGCGCGCGAGCTGGGAGAAATTGCCGATCGGCATGATGCCCGGCACGATCGGGATGGTGATCCCGGCCGCCTCGCATTCGTCGACGAAACGGAAATACGCGTCGGCGTTGTAGAAGTACTGCGTCATCGCCGCGTTGGCACCCGCGTCGACCTTGCGCTTGAAATTGGCCACTTCATTGATGGCATAGCGCGTTTGCGGATGGTATTCCGGGTAGCACGCCACTTCGATGTTGAACCAGTCGCCTGTGGTCTCTCGGATGAAGGCCACCAGTTCGTTGGCGTAACGCAGTTCGCCCGCCATCGCCACGCCCGAGGGCAAGGCGAAGCTGCGCACCACCTGGCAGCAGCTTGCGCAGCTGAAGCCGCGCTTTTTCTCGTGCACTTTCGGTGCGGGTGGCTCGACGCAGCAGGGGACGCTCGACACCGTGCTCGAGATCCGCTCGGCC
>JBBQCV010000065.1:0-17177 GCA_038319115.1 Burkholderiales bacterium
CCATCGGCTCGCCCTATGGATTCGAGAACACCGTCACCGCCGGCATCGTGAGCGCCAAGTCGCGCTCGCTGCCCGACGGCACCTACGTGCCGTTCATCCAGACCGACGCCGCGGTCAACCCGGGCAACTCGGGCGGGCCCCTGTTCAACCTCGCCGGCGAAGTGATCGGCATCAACTCGCAGATCTACAGCCGTACCGGCGGCTACCAGGGCCTCGCGTTCGCGATCCCCATCGACGTCGCCATGCACATCGAGCGGCAGCTCGTCGCGCATGGTCGCGTGAGCCGCGCCAAGCTCGGCGTCGCGATCCAGGACGTCAACCAGGGCATCGCGGACTCGTTCGGCCTGCCCAACCGCAATGGCGCGATGATCGCCAGCGTGGAAAAGGACGGGCCGGCGGCCAAGGCCGGCCTCAAGGAAGGCGACGTGGTGCTCAAGTTCAACGGGCGCGCCATCGCGCGCTCGGCCGACCTGCCGCTGGTGGTGGGCGAAGCCGCGCCGGGGTCGACTGCGCAGATCGAGGTGTGGCGCAACGGCCGCACCGAGACCATCAGCGCCAAGCTCTCGGAGCTGACCGAAGCCAAGGTCGCGGCGGCGAATACGCCTGCGGCGAAGAGCGAGACCGGCAAGCTCGGCCTCGCGGTGCGCCCCTTGACCGAGGCCGAGAAGCGCCAGGCGGAGGTGCAGGGCGGATTGCTGGTCGAGGAAGCTCAGGGCCCGGCGGCCCGCGCCGGCCTGCAGGCGGGCGACGTCATCCTTGCGCTCAACGGCAAGGCGGTGAACAGCGCCGAGGAACTGCGCACCCTCACCGGCACGAGCAAGACCGTAGCGGTGCTGGTGCAGCGCGACGGCGGACGGCGCTACATCGCCATCCCGCTGGGTTAAGCAAAACAATACTGCCAATTTTTGCCTGAAGTCCGCGCCCTGCTTGACTCAGCGGGAGATATGTTGCCAACGGGTCGTCTGCTTCGCGGCGTCAGGCCACCGCGTAGCGCTTGATGAAATCTTCGTTGAGCGTCACGCCGAGGCCCGGCCGGTCGGGAATCTCAAGCATCCCGTCCTTGACCGGAAACCCCTCCACCGGCAACTCCTGCAGCAGCGGGTTGGCGCCGAACGAATACTCGAGGATGAAACCGCAGGCCGTCGCCGCCGTCACGTGCATGCCGGCGGCGAACGCCAGCGCGCCGGTCCACAGGTGCGGAGCGAGGCGCAGGTTGTAGGCCGACGCAATCGCGGCGATCTTCATCGCTTCGCTCACGCCGCCGCAGATCGCGAGGTCGGGCTGGAAGATGTCGGCCGCGCCCAGCTCGGCCAGTTCGCGGAAGTCGAAGCGGTTGAATTCCGATTCGCCCGCCGAGATCGGCACCGAAGAGGAGCGCCGCACCTCGGCATAGCCGCGCTTGTCGTCGGCGGTGACCGGCTCCTCGAACCATAGGAGGTCGAGGTTCTCCACCTGGCGGCAGAACTGCTTGGCTTCGGCCACGCTCCAGGTGCCATGCGCGTCGCACGCGAGGCCGATGTCGGGCCCGAGCGCCGCGCGCGCCGCCTTCACGCGTTCGACCGAGTTGCGCACGCTGCCGTCGATGATGCCGACGCGCATCTTGACCGCGCGCACGTTGCCTTTCTTCACATAGCCGAGCAACTGCTCGCCGATGCCGGCGGCGTCGGCCCACCCTCCCGAGGCGTAGACCGGCATGCGCTCGGCCTTGCGCCCGCCGAGCAGCCGCCACACCGGCGCACCGAGCGATTTACCGAGGATGTCCCACAACGCGATGTCGATGCCGCTCATGGCGCAGATCGACGCGCCGCGGCGGCCCAGCGCCGGAAACACCCGCCCGTGGGTGAGGGCATAGTGGCCGCGCACCCCGCTGTACATGAGCTCGTTCAGGCGCACGATGTCGCGCGGGTCCTCGCCGACCAGCAGCGGCCCGTACTTCTCGTTGATCGCCGTGGTGACGGTGCGGTTGTTGCCCGCGCTGCCGACCTCTTCCTTGGCCTCACCCCAGCCGACGATGCCGCATTCGGTTTCGATCCGCACCAGCGTGCAGTCGAAAGAGGCGACGCGGCCGAAGTCCGACACGTGCTGCTGCTTTTCCGGGATGGGGACGTGCAGCCAGGTGGCCTCGACACTTTTGATGCGCACCGCTTTCTCCTGTGGCTAGTGCGCTGCGCTCTTGACGAGGTAGCCGCCCGACTTGCCGTCGCGCTCGAGCACCACGAGGTTGCGCGCGGCGGCTTCCTCGAGCAGCTGGTTGAACGACTTGAAGCCGTAGTAGCCCTCGGAGAAGCCGGGCTTGCGGCGTTTGAGCGCCTGCTTGACCATCGAGCCCCAGATCTTGTCCTCGGCGCCGCGCTCGGCCGCCAGCGCTTCGGTGGTCGCGAGCACCAGTTCAAAAGCCTCCTGTTTGCGGTCCTTTTCGTCGGCCGTGGCCGCAGGCGCGGCGGCCTCGGCGGTGGCCTCGGTGGCCGCTGCGGCCGTCCCGGACGCAGCCGCCTTGCCGCGCGCAGGCTTTTTAGCCGCAGCGCGCCGGGCGGGCTGCTTCTTCTGCTCGCGCACGAGGTCGTCGTAGAAGATGAACTCGTCGCAGTTGGCGATCAGCAGGTTGGAGGTCGAGTTCTTCACCCCCACCGCGATCACGGTCTTGTTGTTCTCGCGCAGCTTGGACACCAGCGGCGAGAAATCCGAATCTCCGCTGATGATCACGAACGTATCAACGTGCGACTTGGTGTAGCACAGGTCGAGCGCGTCGACGACCATGCGGATGTCGGCCGAGTTCTTGCCGGATTGCCTCACATGCGGGATCTCGATCAGCTCGAACGACGCCTCGTGCATGCCGGCCTTGAATTCCTTGTAGCGCTCCCAGTCGCAATACGCCTTCTTCACCACGATGCTGCCCTTGAGCAGCAAGCGTTCGAGCACCAGGCCGATGTCGAATTTGGAGTAGTTGGACTCGCGCACGCCCAGTGCCACGTTCTCGAAATCGCAGAACAGGGCGAGGTTGCGGGTGTCGGCGGCAGGGGTGGCATAGGGTGGGGTCATATACTCCGAGTATATCGTCGCCCGCCCGATCCCCAAGCGCATGAGCAAACCTTCCGCCGCCGCTCCCCTCGACGCCGTGATCATCGGCGCGGGCCACAATGGGCTTGCTTGCGCGTGCTACCTCGCTCGCGGCGGGCTCAAGGTGCGCGTGCTCGAGCGGCGCGGCGTGGTCGGCGGCGCCGCGGTCACCGAGGAGTTCCACCCGGGCTTTCGCAATTCGGTGGCGGCCTACACGGTGAGCCTGCTCAACCCGAAGGTGATCCGCGACCTGCGCCTGGCCGAGCACGGCCTCACCATCGTCGAGCGGCCGGTGTCGAACTTCCTGCCGCTGGAGGACGGCCGGTACCTCAAGGTCGGCCCGACCCAGGCCGACACCCAGGCCGAGCTCGCCCGGTTCTCGGCGCGCGACGCGATGCGCCTGCCGCAGTACGGCGCGATGCTGGAGCGTGTCGCCGAGGTGCTGCGCAACCTCGTGCTCGAATGCCCGCCCAACGTGGGCGGCGGCGCGCTCGATCTCATGCGTGCTTTCAAGGCCGGCCGGCTGGCCAAGCAGCTCGACATGGAATCGCGCCGCGACCTGCTCGCACTGTTTGCGCAGAGCGCGGGCGAGATGCTGGATTCGTGGTTCGAGGGCGAGGCGATCAAGGCGGCCTTCGGCTTCGATGCGGTGGTGGGCAACTACGCCAGCCCGTTCCATCCGGGCACCGGCTACGTGCTGCTGCACCATTGCTTCGGCGAAGTGAACGGCAACAAGGGGGCGTGGGGCCACGCCATCGGCGGCATGGGCGCGATCACGCAGGCGATGGATGCGCAAGCCCGCCGCCTCGGGGTGGAGATCGAGTGCGATGCGCCGGTGGCGCGCGTCGACGTGAGCGCCGGCCGTGCGGTGGGCGTCACGTTGTCGGACGGCCGTTCCATCGCCGCGCGCAGCGTGGTCGCCAACGTGAACCCCAAACTTCTGTACCTGGGGCTGGTGGAGCGCAACGCGCTGCCGCCCGAGTTCCATGCGCGCATGGAGCGCTGGAAGTGCGCCTCGGGCACGTTCCGCATGAACGTGGCTCTCAGCGCCCTGCCGCGCTTCACCTGCCTGCCCGAGGCAGGCCCGCACCACGGGGCGGGCATCATCATGGCACCGTCGCTTGCCTACATGGACCGCGCCTACCTCGACGCCAAGGCCGAAGGCATTTCACGCGCGCCAGTAGTGGAGATGCTGATCCCCAGCACGCTCGACACGACGCTGGCGCCGCCGGGGGCGCACGTGGCGAGCCTGTTCTGCCAGCACTTCGACCCGGCGGCCGACTGGGCCACGCGCAAGGACGAGGCGATCGGGCGGATCTTCGATGGGGTCGAGCAGCATGCGCCGGGGTTCAGGCAGAGCGTAATCGCACACAGCGCGCTGTCACCCGCGGACCTGGAAGAAAAGTTCGGATTAGTGGGCGGCGACATCTTCCACGGCGCGTTGTCGCTCGACCAGCTTTACTCGGCGCGCCCCATGCTGGGCCATGCCGACTACCGAGGCCCGCTCAAAGGCCTCTACATGTGCGGCTCGGGCACCCACCCCGGCGGCGGCGTCACCGGTGCGCCGGGGCACAACTGCGCGCGCGAAGTGCTGCGCGACCGCGGCCGCAAAATGGCGTGATCTCCGAATCCGCCAGTTCACGCGGAGGGCGCTTGCCGTGGAAGTGGATGAATCGCTTGACCCAGTGGGCGTAGGAGTCCTCGGTTCGGAGCCGATAGTGCTTTCGGCGGATCGCATCGCGCTCCCGGTCGAGGAGTTTGGGCCTCCCCCAGGCCGGGCGAGGAATCGATTGCTGGATCGGGCATATAGCCTCCCTCGCGAATAGCATGTATTTTTCGAGCAGCGAGAAGAGATAACGCATTGACCCGATGGAAGGATGGCCGAAATGACGAACACAAAGACGGAACGCAACACGTCGATTCGGCAACCTACTTCACGTTGGGCGGCAATCTGAAGCGACTCTGCCGATGCTCGGGCAAGTACTCTCGTGAAGGTAACGCGCTACTTCGAAGCAACCCGTGCCCGACCCGATCGCGCTATCATCCGGGACGAGTGGATAGAACTGGTTATCCACGCGCCCTATCGGGAAGTGGTGCAGGCAGATGGTCGGCTCAGGCGCTGGGCACAGATTGCGGAAATGGACGGCCGCTATCTGCGGGTAGTGCTTCTTCCCGATGGAGAGACGGTCCATAACGCTTTCTTTGACCGAAGGTTCGAGCCATGAAAGTTCGCTACTTCGCCGACACCGATACGTTGCTCATCGAGTTTCGAGACACACCGTCCACAGAGACCCGTGATCTTGATGAGAACACGCTCCTGGAAGTGGACGCTCAGGGAAACATCTGCGCTATTACCATTGAACATGCGTCCAAGCGAGCGGATGCGCCGCATTTCTCCTACGAGCAAATTGCCGCATAACCGCGCGATGGAACGGATCGCTTACAAGCGGGCGTACGCCCGCTTTTTTTCGCCCGTTCATCGCGAACGTCATGCGACTTGGCAAAGGACAGTGAAGCGTGCCGCCAAAGGTCCGGGAATTGATTGCAGGTCTCGAGAAAGCCGGCTTCGACAATCGCGGCGGGAAAGGCAGTCATCGCAATTACGTTCACCCTGAGGTTGCCAAACCAATCACAATATCAAGTGCACTTGGGGATGATGCGAAACAGTATCAAATGCGCGCTGTAGGCCGCGCGATCGAGGAGTCCAAGAAATGGAAGAGAGTGCGAGGTACGCAAAGATTGTCGAGTGGTCCGAGGAGGATCAATGCTACGTCGGGAGTTCTCTTGGGCTGATCTACGGTGGCTGTCATGGATCCGACGAAAAGGCCGTATTCGACGAGCTTTGTCACATAGTCGAAGAGGCTATCGCGCTATATCACAAAGATGGAAAGCGACTTCCCCCGCCAACCTCTGGTCGCGACTTTGCGAACAAGATGCAAAACGTCGCATAACCGCGCGATGGAACCTATCGCTCTCAAGCGGGCTCGCGCCCGCTTTTTTGCGCCCGTTAATCGCGGACATCAGGACTCATAACAACGTAGGGTCTATCTCACGAGAAAATGAAGATCCGTCGAGGTCCATTGAAAGGAAAAACGATTGCATTCGCGTCCTCGGAACGAATTGAATCGTTTCGTCGTATCGCTGACGATTTCGTGCTCGAAATATTCGACTTCATGCCGGGCCAGTGTCTGATCACCGACGAGTCAAGCCTTCGTGACTTTACGGATATGGGTACTTCGGACACTTCGCTACTCTGGGATCTCATCAAGATGACATATGCAATCCACCGCGTTGATGTCCCGTCTGAGAAGCTTGTGGACATCTTTGCTGAGATCAAAGCGCGCGAGAGCATTCAATGATGAACCCTAACTACAGGTTGTTCGTACGTCAAAAGCGGGTTTTTATACGGCCTCGTTAGGCGCGACCAACATATGCCTACCGTCTTGGGTCGAGGTCCATATCGATTCTTCTTTTACGCAAGTGATCGGGATGAGCCGGCGCACATTCACGTGGAACGCGACGATAATGTCGCCAAGTTCTGGCTTGACCCAGTGCGCTTGCAGAGTAGCCGTGGATTCGCGAGGGTCGAGATCGGTCAGATAGAAAGGCTGGTTAACCAATACCAGTCAACTCTGTTGGAGGCTTGGAATGAGTATTTCCGCGGTTGAGATTGAGATTCCTCTTGCCAAATCGGTCGAAGTTACGGCCGACACCTTGCAAGTCGACCTTTCCGATGGACGCACGATTTCGGTCCCGGTCGGCTGGTATCCCAGGCTCGCCCATGCGACGGCAGGCGAGCGCAAGGAATGGCGACTCATTGCGCAGGGTCGGGGCATCCACTGGGAGTCCATTGACGAAGACATCAGCGTTGAAGGCCTGCTCGCAGGCAGAGCGTCCGGAGAGAGCCAGACTTCATTCAAACAATGGCTCAGTGCAAGGGGATCGCGCCTAACTAAGCGCTCTACGGCGCCGCGAAAAAGCAGCGCGCGCCGTCAACGCTGACGTTACAGGCCAACCGCGTTGCCGTAACGGGAAAACTTCCGGGAACCGTCAGCCGAGGAGGATGCAGGTGGTCGTCGCGTGCGCCAGCAGCTTGCCCGCCGCGTCGGTGAGCTTGCCTTCGGCGGTGGCGGTGGTGCGCCCGAGGTGGATCACGCGTCCTTCGGCGATCATGCGGCCGGAATCCTCGCGCACCGCGCGCACGAAATTCACCTTGAATTCCAGGCTCGTGTAACCCTGCCCGGCCTTGAGCGCAGTGTGCACTGCGCAGCCCATGCACGAATCGAGCAGGGTAGCGATCCAACCGCCGTGCACGCTGCCGATCGGGTTGTAGTGGTCGAACTTTGCCTCGCCCGAGAATACCGCCACGCCATGCTCGACGCGGTCGAGCGCGTAGTCGAGGGCGCGCATGATTGGTGGCCACGGATATTTCCCGCTGATGAGGCCCTGCATGAGTTCGAGGCCCGACAGGCGCATCATTTCGTCGCGGGGCACCACGCCGTACTCTCGCATCGCCGTTCCTTTGGTTGTGACTGCCGCGATTGTCCGGGCGAATCGCGCCGCCGTCCACGCTACGTGCGCCAGCGAACAGATGCAGTCCACGAGCATGTTACAAAAGGAATGGACTTTGCCGCCCACACGACCCCTATGCCCGCGCCGCCGACCATCCTCACGCTGAACGCCGGATCCTCGAGCATCAAGTTCGCCCTGTATCGCGCCGGCGACCCGCCCGCACGCGGGCTGAACGGCGGGATCGAGCGCATTGGCTCGGGCGAGGCGCGTTTGGCCTATGTCGACGCTCCCGCGGGCGGTGCGGGTGGTGGGCGGCACGAGAGCGACGTGGGCAGCCTCGATCACCGCGGCGCAGCGAGATTCCTGCTCGACTGGCTGGAGGACCGGGTGGGTTTGGCCGCGCTTGCGGCGGTAGGCCATCGCATCGTGCACGGCGGGCCGCGCTTTTACGAGCCGCAGCGCGTTGACCCCGCGATGCTTGCCGAACTGCGCCGGCTCAGCGCCTTTGCGCCTGAGCACCTGCCGGCCGCGCTCGAGCTGGTGGATCGCTTGCGCGAGCGGGCTCCGGATCTCGCTCAGGTTGCCTGCTTCGACACCGCCTTTCATCGTGGCATGCCGCAAGTCGCGCGCTTGCTGCCGATCCCGCGCCGCTACCAGACCCAGGGCGTGGAGCGCTTCGGTTTCCACGGGCTGTCGTATGAATACCTCATGGGCGAACTCGGGCGCGTAGCCGGCCGCGAAGCTGCCGCAGGAAAAGTCGTGCTGTGCCACCTCGGCAACGGCGCAAGCCTCGCCGCGGTGAAGGAGGGCAAGGGCGTCGACACCAGCATGGCCTTCACGCCCGCAGCGGGCGTGCCGATGAGCACCCGCTCTGGGGACCTTGATCCGGGGCTCGCGTGGTACCTCGCGCAAAGCGAAGGCATGGGCGCGCAGCAGTTCGACCGCATGGTGAACCAGGAATCGGGACTGCTGGGGATGTCGGAAACCAGTTCCGACATCCGCGACCTGCTCGCCGTTGAAGCTACCGACACGCGCGCGGCCGAGGCCGTCGCGGTGTTCTGCTATCAGGTGCGCAAATGGATAGGCGCGTTTGCCGCCGCGCTCGGCGACCTCGACACGCTGGTGTTCGCCGGCGGCATCGGCGAGAACGCTCCCGTGATCCGCGCCCGCATCTGCGAAAGCCTCGGCTTTCTCGGCGTCACGCTCGACCCTTCGCGCAACGCAGCGGGCGCGGCGGTCATTTCAGCGGACGGCAGCCGTGTCGTCGCGCGCGTCATGCGCACCGACGAGGATGTGATCATCGCCAAAGCGGTGTTCCGCGTGCTCGCCCTCCCCTCTACACAATCCAACCCTCCCGCCAACCCTAGCGAGGCATAAGCCCGTGGCCCAGCCCCTTTCCGCCAAACTGCTGCACAAGATCGACGCCTACTGGCGCGCCGCCAACTACCTCTCGGTGGGCCAGATCTACCTGTTCGACAACCCGCTGCTCAAAAAGCCGTTGCGTATCGGGCACGTCAAGCCGCGCCTGCTCGGCCACTGGGGCACCACGCCGGGACTGAATTTCGTCTACGTCCACCTGAACCGCATCATCAAGCGCTATGACCTCGACATGATCTACGTCACCGGGCCCGGTCACGGCGGCCCTGGCCTGGTCGCCAACACCTATCTCGAGGGCAGCTATACCGAACGCTATCCGGCCATTTCGCGCGACGAAGCGGGCCTTAAGAAACTGTTCACGCAGTTTTCCTTTCCCGGTGGCATCCCCAGCCACGTGTCGCCCGAAACCCCGGGTTCGATCAACGAAGGCGGCGAGCTCGGCTATTCGCTCATGCACGCCTATGGCGCGGCCTTCGACAACCCCGACCTCATCGTGGCGTGCGTGGTGGGCGATGGCGAGGCCGAGACCGGGCCGATGGCCGCGAGCTGGCATTCGAACAAGTACCTCAACCCCGCGCGCGACGGCGCGGTGCTGCCGATCCTGCACCTGAACGGCTACAAGATCGCGAGCCCGACCCTGCTCGCGCGCATCGGGCGCAAGGAGCTCGATGCGCTGTTCCGCGGCTATGGCTACCGGCCGTACTTCGTCGAGGGCGACGACCCGCAAAAAGTCCACCAGGCGATGGCCGGCACGCTCGACCGCGTGGTGGCAGAGATCCGCCGCATCCAGGCGAGCGCTCGCAAGTCCGGGTTCGCCAAGCGGCCTGCCTGGCCAATGATCGTGCTGCGCACTCCCAAGGGATGGACCGGCCCCGCAGTGGTGGACGGCGTGCAGGTGGAAGGGACGTGGCGCTCGCACCAGGTGCCGCTCGCGCAGCTCGCGGAAAAGCCCGAGCACCTGCGCTTGCTCGAGCAATGGATGAAGAGCTACCGGCCCGAGGAACTGTTCGATGCCAAGGGCCGCCTCATCGCGTCGCTGGCCGAACTCGCGCCTGCGGGCAACCGGCGCATGGGAGCCAACCCGCACGCCAACGGCGGCCTGTTGCTACGCGACCTAGAGTTGCCCGATTTCCGCGCCTACGCCGTGGATGTGCCCGCACCGGGTGGCGTGAGCGCCGAAGCCACGCGCGTGACCGGCGGCTACCTGCGCGATGTGCTCAAGCTGAACGACGGCGCGCAGAACTTTCGCGTGTTCGGCCCGGACGAGACCACCTCGAACCGGCTCACGCATGTGTTCGAGGCGACCGACCGCGTGTTCACGGGCCGCATCCGCAAGGGCGACATCGAGCTCGCGCCCGACGGGCGCGTGATGGAGGTGCTGAGCGAGCACCTGTGCCAGGGCTGGCTCGAAGGCTACCTGCTCACCGGGCGGCATGGTTTCTTCTCGTGCTACGAGGCGTTCGTGCACGTGGTCGACTCGATGTTCAACCAGCATGCCAAGTGGCTCAAGGTGTCGCGCGAAATCACCTGGCGCAAACCCATCGCCTCGCTCACCTACCTGCTCACCTCCCACGTGTGGCAGCAGGACCACAACGGCTTCAGCCACCAGGACCCGGGCTTCATCGACCACGTCGCCAACAAGAAGGCCGACGTGATCCGCATCTACCTGCCGCCGGATGCCAACACGCTGCTGTGCGTGACCGACCACTGCCTGCGCAGCCGCAATTACGTCAACGTGATCGTCGCGGGCAAGCAGCCCAAGGCGCAGTGGCTCGGCATGGAGGCGGCGGCGAAGCACTGCGCTGCGGGCCTCGGCACGTGGGCGTGGGCCGGCAGCGAAAAGGGCGGCCAGGCCGACGTGGTGATGGCCTGCGCGGGCGATGTGCCCACGCTCGAAACGCTCGCCGCGGTGCAACTGTTGCGCGAGCACCTGCCGGCGCTGCGCGTGCGGGTGGTGAACGTGGTCGACCTCATGGCGCTGCAACCGCAGAGCGAGCACCCCCACGGCGTGAGCGACAAGGTGTTCGATGCCCTGTTCACGCGCGACAAGCCGATCGTATTCGCCTTCCACGGCTACCCGACGCTGATCCACCGCCTGACCTACCGGCGCACCAACCATCGCAACATGCACGTGCGCGGCTACAAGGAAGAGGGCACCACCACCACCCCATTCGACATGGCCGTGGTCAACGACCTCGACCGGTTCCACCTCGTGCAGGACGTGATCGACCGCGTGCCCGGCCTCGGCGCGCGCGGTGCGCGGCTGGCCAAACTGATGGGCGAGAAGCTGCGGGAGCACTACCGTTACATCCGCAAGCACGGCGAGGACATGCCCGAGATCCTCGAGTGGAAGTGGCAGCCCCGCGTGGCAGCAAAAAGGTCCGTGGTTGCGAAGCGGGCCACGCCACGTCGGTGAGTGCCCCGCTGCAGAAGATCCACCTCGTGCGCCACGGCGAGACCGCGTGGTCGCTCAGCGGGCAGCACTCCGGCCGCGCCGACCTCGCGCTCACCGCGCGCGGGCGCGAGGAGGCGCGAGGGTTGCGAGCGTCCCTCGCGCGCCTTGTTGTCTCCCAGGTGCTCGCCAGCCCCTTGCTGCGCGCGCGCCAGACCGCGGAGGAAGCCGGCTTCGGTGCTCGCGTGGAGGTCGACGACGACCTCATGGAGTGGGACTGCGGCGCGTACGAAGGCCGGCGCACGGCCGAGATCCGCAGTGAGCGGCCGGGCTGGAAGATGTTTGCGGACGGCTGCCCCGGCGGGGAGTCCGCACGCGACGTGGGCGAGCGCGCCGATCGTGTGATCACGCGCATGCGTGCCGTGCAGGGCGACGTGCTGGTGTTCGCCCACCGCGACCTGCTGCGCGTGCTCGCCGCGCGCTGGCTGGGGCTCGATGCGGCGCAGGGTCGCCTGCTGCAGTTGTCGACTGCATCGCTCAGCGTGCTCGGTTACGATCACGGCGTGGACGAACCGGTCATCCTGGGCTGGGGCCTCTCCCCGTCGGAAGGCGCGCAATGAGTGTGGAATCCCTCAACCAGCGGTGCTTTTGCATCAGCCTCGACGAGCAGGCCCTCAGGCACGATTTCGAGACCGCGCCCGAGACGCGCGGCGTGTACCCGCTCATCCTGCAAAACGCCCCGCACTTGTTCGCCTCCAGCCCGGTGTTCGTTGCGCGCGCGCACCTCGAGCGGATGGCGGCCATCGTGGAGGCGGCCGAATCGGTGATCGCCCTGCCCGCCTACCGCGAGCTCGTGCTCGGATGGTCGGCCCCGATCGCACGCTTCGACGCCGGCGGCGCACGCGGTGTGTTCCTGAGCTACGACTTCCACGTGACCGCCGAGGGCCCGTCCCTGATCGAGATCAACACCAACGCGGGCGGCGCCCTGCTCAACGCCGCGCTCGCCCGTGCGCAGCGCGCCTGCTGCCCAGAGGTTGCCGGCATGGCAAGCGTTCCCTCCGGGCTCGAGGGCATCGACGAAACTTTCGCGCGCATGTTCTTCGAGGAGTGGCGCAGGGTGCGCGGTGCGCAGCCGCTGCGCAGGATCGCCATCGTTGATGCGGACCCCGAAGCGCAGTACCTCTATCCCGAGTTCATCCTGTTCCGCGAACTGTTCCACCGCCACGGCCTCGACGCGGTGATCGCCGACCCCGCCGCGCTCAGTTTCGACGGGACGGTCCTGCGCCACGGCGACGTCCCGGTCGACCTGGTCTACAACCGCCTGACCGATTTCATGCTCGAAGACCCCGCCCACGACGCGTTGCGGCGCGCGTACCTGGAGGGCGCGGTGGTCGTGACGCCGCATCCACGGGCGCACGCGCTGTATGCCAACAAGCGCAACCTCACGGTCCTGACCGACCCGGTGCGCCTCGCGTCGCTGGGAGCCGACGCGGACGTCATACGCACGCTGCAGGCGGGCATTCCGGTAACGCGCTGGGTGCGCGAGGCCGACCCTGAGCGCCTGTGGGCGGAACGGCGCAGGTTGTTCTTCAAGCCGGTCAGCGGCTACGGGAGCAAGGCGGCGTATCGCGGCGAAAAGCTCACCCGGCGCGTGTGGGGCGAGATTCTCGCCGGCGATTATGTGGCGCAGGCGCTGGTGGCCCCAGGCGAGCGCCGCATCGCGTCGGAGGGCGAAGCGCAGCCGCTCAAGTTCGACGTGCGCAATTATGTCTACGATGGGCAGGTGCAGTTCGTGACCGCCCGGCTCTACCAGGGGCAGACGACCAATTTCCGCACGGCGGGCGGCGGGTTCGCGCCGGTGTTCACCGAACGCGACGGCGAAGCCGGCGACGATGTTCCGGGCTGTAGCAATGCTGCGGTGCGCGGCTGAGGCTGGCTCCGGATGGCGCGCGCGTTCAGTCGCGCGATTCAAGCGTCTCGATGATGGGGCAAGGCAGCCCGGAGCGCGTGTGCTCGCATTCGGCCACCAGGCGGCGCAGCACTTTCTGCATGCGTTTGAGGTCCCCGAGCTTGGCCTCGATCTGGCCGAGCCGCGTCGAGGCGATGCGGCGAATCGATGCCCGGTCGGTGCCGTCTTCCAGGCGCAGCAATTCGGCCACTTCGTCGAGCGAGAACCCGAGTTCCTGCGCGCGTTTGACGAAGCGGATGCGCTCGCCCGCCGCCGGGCTGTAGCGGCGAAAACCGCCGTTGCCGGGCGGGACGGGCAGCAGGCCGCGTTGCTGGTAATAGCGCACCGTCTCGACCCCCACCCCTGCGGCGCGGGCGAGTTTCCCGATGGTGAACGAGGCGTTTGGCTGGTCCATCGAAAATCCCTTGACTCCGTTGTCGACAACGGAGTTTAACCTCTATGTACGCAAGCAGACAGTGGCCCGGCGCGGGAGCGGCAAGTATGGGCGATACAGGAGAATCAACCATGGAACCTATGGCACAGGACGTTGCGGTCGCCGACGAGGGCGCGGCATCGGGCAAGGTCCTCAAGGACCCGGTTTGCGGCATGACGGTCAAGCCGCAGTCTCCGCACCAACTGGAGCACGCCGGCCGGACCGTGTACTTCTGCAGCGCCGGCTGCAAGGCGAAATTCGCCGCCGACCCTGAGAAGTATTCCGTGCCCCCCGAAGAGCGAAAGGCCGAGCCTGCACCCGCGGTCGCGCCCGGCGCGATGTACACCTGCCCCATGCACCCGGAGGTGCGCCAGGACCATCCGGGCGATTGCCCCAAGTGCGGCATGGCATTGGAGCCGGAGACGCCCAGCCTCGAGGAAGAGGAGAACCCCGAGCTCACCGATTTCCGCCGCCGGTTCTGGTTCACGCTGCCGCTCACGGTGGTGGTCGCGGGGCTGGCCATGCTGGGGCACCGCTACACTTTCTTTGCCCCGGCCACGCAGAGTTGGATCGAGCTGGTGCTGTCGACGCCGGTGGTGCTGTGGGCAGGCTGGCCGTTCTTCGTGCGCGGCGTGCGCTCGGTCCTGCAGCGCAGCCCCAATATGTGGACCCTCATCGGCATCGGCACCAGCGCGGCGTTTATCTACAGCGTGGTCGCCACGGTCGCCCCGGGCGTGTTCCCCGCTTCGTTCATGGAGATGGGGCGCATCGGCGTTTACTTCGAGGCCTCGGCTGTGATCATCTCGCTCACGCTGCTGGGGCAGGTGCTCGAGCTGAAGGCGCGCTCCAAAACTTCGGCCGCGATCCGCTCGCTGCTCGGCCTGTCACCCAAGACCGCGCGCCGCATCAGGGACGACGGCACCGAGGAGGACGTTCCCCTCACCGAGGTGCACAAGGGCGACAAGTTGCGCATCCGGCCGGGCGAAAAGGTGCCCGTGGACGGCGTGGTGGAAGAGGGTCGCAGCTCGGTCGACGAGTCAATGCTTACCGGCGAGCCGGTGCCGGTGTCCAAGGCAGCCGGCGACAAGCTGATCGGCGCGACCATCAACGCCTCAGGTGCGCTGGTGATGCGGGCCGAAAAAGTCGGTGCCGAAACCATGCTCGCGCAGATTGTGAACATGGTCGCCCAGGCGCAGCGCTCCAAGGCGCCCATGCAGCGCATGGCCGACAAGGTGGCGGGCTATTTCGTGGTCTCGGTAGTTGCCGCGGCGGTGCTGACGTTTTTCGTGTGGGGGTTCTTCGGGCCGCAGCCGAGCTGGGTCTTCGGCCTGATCAACGCGGTGTCGGTGCTCATCATCGCCTGCCCATGCGCATTGGGTCTTGCCACGCCGATGTCGATCATGGTGGCCACCGGGCGGGCCGCGACCATGGGCGTGCTGTTTCGCGACGCCGCGGCGATCGAGAACTTCCGCCGCGTGGACACGCTCATCATCGACAAGACCGGCACCCTGACCGAGGGCCGGCCGTCCTTCGACCGCACCCATGCGGCCGAGGGGTTCGACGACACTGAAGTGCTGCGCCTGGCCGCGAGCCTCGACCAGCTGAGCGAGCATCCGCTGGCCGAGGCCATCGTCGGTGCGGCACGCGAGCGCAACCTCAAGCTCGACAAGCCCGAGGGGTTCGACTCGGGCTCGGGTATCGGGGTCAGTGGCGTGGTGGGCGGGCGCCGAATTGCGCTCGGCAACGGTGCGTTCATGCAGCAGGCCGGCGTCGAAGTGGCACCGCTCGCAGCGCAGGCCGAAGAATTGCGTAGCGAGGGCGCGAGCGTCATGCACCTCGCGGTGGAGGGCAAGCTGGCCGGCCTCATCGCGGTGTCCGACCCGATCAAGGCGAGCACCGCCGAGGCGCTGGGCCAGCTCAAGGCGCTGGGACTGCGAGTGGTGATGGCCACCGGCGACGGGCTCACCACCGCCAATGCGGTCGGTCGCAAGCTCGGCATCGACGAAGTACACGGCGAGGTGACCCCCGCGGCCAAGCTCGAACTGGTCAACAAGCTGCGCGGCGAAGGGCGCGTGGTGGCCATGGCGGGCGACGGCATCAACGATGCGCCGGCGCTGGCCGCCGCTGACATCGGCATCGCGATGGGCACGGGCACCGACGTGGCGATGAACAGCGGCCAGGTCACGCTGATCAAGGGCGACCTGCGCGGCATTGCGAAGGCCCGTGCACTGTCCGAGGCCACCGTCCGCAACATGAAGCAGAACCTCGGCTTCGCGTTCTTCTACAACATGCTCGGCATTCCGCTTGCGGCGGGGGTGCTGTACCCCTTCACGGGCCTGTTGCTGTCGCCTATGATCGCGGCTCTTGCGATGAGCCTGAGCTCGGTGTCGGTCATTTCGAACGCGCTGCGCCTGCGGGTATCGACCCCCATGGAGCACCAATGAAGTTCACCCCCCTGTTCTCCGCGACGCGGATCGCGCCGGCCAAGTAGAATCCGGCCCGTGACCTCCCGGCCCCCCCGCACCTGGCTTGCGCGCGCGACGCTCGCGCTGATGCTGTTCGCCCAGGCGGCGACGGCGTGGTCGGCGTGCGACCGGCTCGAGCGCTCGCCGGCACTGGCCGTGGCTGCCGCCTCGGCAGCGGCCTCGGCCGCCGCCAGCGGGGATGCGCCCTGCCACGAAACCGGCTTTGACCCATTGTGCGTCCAGCATTGCCTGTCCGATGTGCAGGCGATCAAGCAGGCGGTGGCAATCGCATTCTCCCCAGCATCGGAAACACGGGCGCTGCGGCTGGCGCATCCTGAGCAGGCCTTCAGCGCACGCCCGGCCTCCCCCGTGCGCAGCCCGTCCACCAGCACCGGCCCTCCGCGCCGCATCCTGCTCCAGTCCTTCCAGGTCTGATCTCCGCCGGCGTTGCGCGTGCGGGCATGGTGCCCGTGCGTGTCCACCTTGGGAGAGCCAGATGAAAATCCGTTCCCTGCTGGTCGCAGGCTTTGCGTTGTCGTTGTCCGCGCCACTCGCGGCGCAAACCCTTTCGCTCGAGGAAGCGCTGCGCCTCGCAGAATCGCAGTCCCCACGCCTGGCGGCGCAGCGCCACTCGGTGGACGCCGCCGCCGAACTGGTGGACCGCGCGACCGAACTGCCCGACCCCAAGCTGCGGCTGGGCCTGGAGAATCTGCCGGTCACCGGCAGCGACCGGTTTCGCTACGACCGCGATTTCATGACCGCGCGCTCGGTCGGCGTGATGCAGGATTTCCCCAGTGGGGCCAAGCGCAGGGCACGCGGTGCGCGCGCCGAAGCGATGCGCGTGGTGGAACAGGCCGGACTCGAAGCGCAACGCGCCGCGGTTCACCGTGAAGCCGCTGCCGCTTGGCTCGGCGTGCACTTCGCGGAAAAGGCGCTCGGCGCGCTCGAGCGCCTCGCCGGGCAATTCCAGTTGCAGATCGACGCGGTCGCGGT
>JBBQCV010000066.1:0-17100 GCA_038319115.1 Burkholderiales bacterium
CCGCGCGGTGGACGAGTGCATCGCCAACGCGGTGGGCTCGGGCATGGTAAGCGCCGGGGGCAACCGCAAGACGATGCGCGTACAGAGCGAGCCGCTGGAGCTGTTCCGCTCCTACATGACGACCTACGCGGTCGAGCAGGCGTTCTGCCACCTGAGCGAGCAGTTGGTGCAGAACCTCGAGCGCCACTGGAACGCCAAGGCGCGCAAGCTGTAACCGTTCGCATCCTCACGTGAAAGAAAGTCTATTGCATTGAGGGATAAGCGTCGCGGCGTTACGATGTCCCCTCCACCGGAGAAGACCATGCAGGCATCCACCGACACGCAGGATCGCAACCCCGCCCACGCGGGCGTTGCGGGAAGCGCACCGCCTTCGCCTGCTCTGCGCGAGCCCCTCGACTGGCCCGCGGGCGTCGCGCGCGTGCCGTTCCGCGTATTTTCCGACACGGAGATCTACGCCCTCGAGCAGGAGCGCATCTTCCGCGGCCCGATCTGGAATTTCCTGTGCATGGAAGCCGACGTGATCAAGGCCGGCGACGTGCGCACCACGTGGGTCGGCGAAACGCCGGTGGTGGTCACGCGCGACCACGACGGCAAGCTGCACGCGATGGTCAACCGCTGCGCGCACAAGGGCGCGCTGGTGTGCCTGAAGCAGCGCGAGAACAAGGCCTCGCTCACCTGCGTGTACCACTCGTGGAACTACGGGCTGGACGGCAAGCTGAAGACGGTGGCCTTCAGGAACGGCATCAAGGGCGAGGGCGGCATGCCCGAGGACTTCGACCCCGCCAAGCATCGGCTGCAACCATTGCGCGTGGCGACCTTCTGCGGCCTCGTGTTCGGCACTTTTTCCGAGGACACCGAGCCGCTGGACGAGTACCTCGGCGCGCCGATGGCGAAATTCCTCGCGCGCAACCTCGGCCGGCCGTTGAAGACCTTGGGCGTGCACAGCCAGATGATCCACAACAACTGGAAGCTGTACGCCGAGAACGTGCGCGACTCCTACCACGCCACGCTGCTGCACACCTTCTACACCACCTTCAAGGTCAACCGGCTCGACATGGACGGCGGCATCATCCTGTCGGACAAGAAGTGGCACCACATCAGCTATACCAAGCGCGCCACGCTCAAGGCCGAGAAGGAGTACGAGCAGGTCCACTCGGCGCAGTTCCAGTCCGAGCTCGCCGGGCCGGAGCTGCTCAAGGCCTGGGACGAATTCGACGACGGCATCACCCACAGCATCCAGACGGTGTTCCCCACGCTGGTGGTGCACTTCACCCTCAACTCGCTGGCGGTGCGCTACTTCGTGCCGCGCGGCGTCGACAAGACCGAGCTGTACTGGGTGTTCCTCGGCTACGAGGACGACGACGCGGCGCAAGAGGCGATGCGCGTCATGCAGGGCAACCTGACCGGCGCCGCGGGCCTGGTGTCGCTCGAAGACGGCTGCATCAACTCCTTTGTTCAGCGCGGCACGCGCGCGAGCCCCGAGGCGCAGGCCTTCATCGAGATGGGCGGCACGGTGGCCGAGTCGAACGAATCCTCGCGCGCCACCGAGGCCTCGGTGCGCGGCTTCTGGCACGGCTACCGCGAAATCATGGGATTCAACGCATGAACGCCGCCGCCATGAAAGCACCCGACAGGGTGAAGGCCAAAGCAAACCCCATCGACCCGGCCCAGTGGGTCCGCGTGGAGAATTTCCTCGCCGACTATGCCCATCGCCTGGACGACGGCAGGATCGACGACTGGACCGGCTTCTTCACCGCAGGGGCGACCTACCAGATCACCACGCGCGAGAACCACGAGGCCGGCTACCCGATCGGCATCATGCTGTGCAAAGGCAAGGGCATGATGGAAGACCGCGTGCTCGCGCTCAAGACCGCCAACGTGTTCGAGCCGCACACTTACTGCCACATCGTCGGCCGGCCCGACTTGCGCGAGACAGTCGCGGGCGAATACACCGCGCGCTCCAACTTCATCGTCTACCGCACCATGGAGGACGGCGACGCAAAACTGTTCGCCACCGGCAAGTACCTCGACCGCATCGTGATGGAGGGCGGGGAGCCCCGGTTCGCCGAGCGCCTCGTCATCCTCGACTCGCGCTGCGTGGACGTGCTGCTGGTGTTTCCGCTCTAACGGCCTCAGGCGCGAACTGCGCGAGGCGCTCCAGCAGGACACCGCGGGCGCGCTTGTTGGCGCTCCTGATGGCCTCCATGGCCTGCGCGAGCCGACCCACCAATGACGGATGGGCAGTGTAGGCTGACGCATGTCTGCCGAATGCAGGACCAATCCACCAAGAACGGAGCACCCACCGCATGAGCGATTCAACTCCCTACACACCGCCCCAGGTCTGGGCCTGGAACAAGGAAAGCGGCGGCAAGTTCGCCAGCATCAACCGGCCGATCGCCGGCGCCACGCACGACAAGGCGCTGCCGGTCGGGCGCCACCCGTTGCAGCTGTACTCGCTCGCGACACCCAACGGTGTCAAGGCGACGATCATAATGGAAGAACTGCTGGCGCTGGGCCACGCGGGCGCCGAGTACGACGCCTGGCTCATCAACATCAACGAGGGCGACCAGTTCAGCTCGGGCTTCGTCGCGGTGAACCCGAACTCGAAGATCCCGGCGCTGCTCGACCACAGCACCCCGACCCCGACGCGGGTATTCGAATCCGGCTCGATCCTCCTGTACCTCGCGGAAAAATTCGGCGGGGCCTTCCTGCCCAAGGATGCGGCCAGGCGCACCGAGTGCCTGTCATGGCTGTTCTGGCAGATGGGCTCGGCCCCCTATCTCGGCGGCGGATTCGGGCACTTCTATGCCTATGCCCCGACGAAGATGGAATACCCCATCGACCGCTTCGCCATGGAGGTCAAGCGCCAGCTCGACGTGCTCGACCGGCAGTTGGCTGCCAACACGTACATCGCCGGCGACGAGTACACCATCGCCGACATCGCCATCTGGCCGTGGTACGGCGGCCTCGCCAAGGGCGTGCTCTACAACGCGGCCGAGTTCCTCGCGGTGCACGAATACAAGCACTTGCAGCGCTGGGCCGATGCGGTCGCCAAGCGCCCCGCAGTCCAGCGCGGCCGCATGGTCAACCGCACCTGGGGCGACGAGGCCATGCAGTTACGCGAGCGGCACGAAGCGAGCGACTTCGCCAAGGTCGGAGCGGCGAAGTAAGGTGAAGGAACCTCCCGGCGCGGGGGCGGCGATGGGCTTTTTTTCAGACCAGCCTCTTCACGCCCGCTCGTTTCGCCGCCTTAAGCAGATCCTCGTCCAACGTGGCCAGAGAAAGGCCGAGCCTCAATGCGAGCTCCAGGTAGGAGGCGTCGTAGGCCGACAGCCTGTATCTGCGCGCAAGCTGGAGGGTGCTGGAGAGCGAGTGTGCATGAGTAGCGGTATCGACATCGATATGCACGCCGGCGAGCAATTCCAGAAATGCCCCGCTGCGCGCCTCACTTACCAAGCCCCTTGATTCCGCCCTGGCAATGACGTTGGCGACCTCGAGGCCCCAGGTCACCGGCACGCTGGCGCTCGCGTCCTTCAGGACATCGAGCACCCTGGTCGCGTAGGCGAGTTCCCGCGGCTTTCCGTCGCCAAAAAACCAGCGCATGGTGACCGAATTGTCGAGCACGAAACTCATGCGCGCCCGTCCTCGATGAGTTGCCTGATGTCCACCCCCGAAACCGGGTCGGATCGCATGAATTCCTTGAGGCGTTTCACCGCAGCCGAAGCATTCTTTGTCCTCGCGGCGGCGCTGGGCACGAGGTCGGCGACGGCCTCCCCGCGATTCGTGATCGTAAAGCTCCTGCCGGCCTTGACCTGCCTGAGCAGTTCGGGAAGCTTTGTTTTCGCCTCGTACGAGCCGATTTCCGATTTCATGGCGTCAATCCCGGATTCGAACTATGAATAGACCAGATTATAGACCAGTCGGTGGCTTGAGATGTCTCGACCTCCTCACAGCCCAGGGGTTTGCGTTCGGGAGCGCGCTGGTTTGGGAAGACTCGCTCGCCTGACTGAGCGTTACCTTCGACGAAGCGGCCGTTCACTACCCGGTAGGTGCCTGCGCCGGCAGGATCCCGCGGTCGATGCCGATCTCCCAGATCTTGCGCGCCGCGCCCGCCGCCTTGCGCATGACCGCGGCTTCGTCGGCCTTGAGGAATCTTCCGTCGCGCATCACCTCCTCGCCGTGCACCATGACCATTGCGATATCGCCGGCGTGGCCCTTCCAGACGAGGTTCTTCAGCGGGTCCCACACCGGCTGCAGGTGCGGCTTGAACAGGTCGAACACCAGCAGGTCGGCCTTGGCGCCAACCTCGATTCGCCCTAGATCGGGCCGGCCGAGCGCCTTCGCCCCGGCAAGCGTGGCGGCGCGCATGAGTTCGCGCGCGGTCCCGGTATGCGCCTTGTGGAAGTATTGCTTGGACAGCAGCCCGGTCACGCGCAGCTCACCGAGCAGGTCCATGCCGTGCGAGTCGGTGCCGATGCCGGTGCTCACACCCGCGTTCGCGAAGCGCGCGTAGGGAAAGTTCTGGCCCTCGCGTGCGAAGCCAAACGCGCAGTTGGCGACATGGGTGCCCGTCGCGGCCAGGACCTGCAGGTCTTCGTCAGTGGAGCAGCCAGCATGCGCGAGGATCACGTTTGCACCCAGCAGACCCGTGTCGCGCGCGTACTCGGACGCGCTCATGCCGTAGCGCGTGCGCAGCAGGGCGAGCTCCTGCGGCGTCTGGGCGAAATGCGTGGTCAGCAGGCACCCGAGGTCGTCAGCAACCTTGCGGCACTCACGCAACAGATCCGGCAGGCAAGTGTCTGTGGCATGGGGGCCGATCGCCACCTGCGCGAGGCCTTCACTGCCCTCGTCGCGCGCCTTGTGGAGCGCAATCGAGCGGGCGAGCTGCGCCATGCCGTCATTGCCGAAGTCCCACACCGGGTTGCCGTCCGCGCCAAGCCGGGAGTTGGAAGCCGATAGGATGAACGGCGCGCCCACCGTGCGCAGGCCGACTTCCTTCGCGACGTCGAAGAACATCTCCTGGCCGTGGTGCCACATGTCGACCAGGGTGGTCGTCCCGCCCTTCATGAGGTCGATCATGCCGAGCGCCGTGACCGCATGCAGTTCGTCGGCTGAGAGTTCCTTTGCAGCAATGCCTGTAAGCGGCAGCAGGATGTGATAGACCAGCTTGGGCACCCAAGGGTCCATCTCGAGGTCGTCCGGGATGCCGCGGAACAACCCGCCACGCAGGCAATGCGCATGCAGGTTCACGAACCCCGGCATGACCAGCCCCTGCTCGTAACGGATCACCGGCTGCCCGGCCGTGGGCGTGTCGCGTGTCACCGCCTCGATGCGCGTCCCGTCGATATACACATAGTGGTCCTGCAGCACGGCCTGCTCGCCGTCCCGCATGCCGAGCACGTACTTCCCGGCGATGACCGAGGTGGTCACTGCCGCGCTACTCGGGAACCAGGCCGACTTCCTTGGTCAGGCGACGCCACACATCGGTTTGGTCTTTTGCGAACGCACCCATCTCCGCGGCAGACATCGGAGTGATCTCCATGGCCTGGCGCTCGATCTGCTCGCGCACGTCGGGCTTTTGCAACGTCGCGAAAAGCTCGCGCGATAGCCGGTCGACGACTTCCTTGGGCAACTTCGCCGGACCGAACAAGCCCATGAACGCAGCCGCCGGGAAAGGCGTCATGCCGGCCTCGGCCATCGTCGGCAGGTCCGGCAGCGCCTTGCTGCGCCGCGTGAGCAGGGTCGCCAGGCCGCGTGCGCGGCCGTCACGCACGTGCTGCGCGAGCGTGCCCGTGATCAGCATCACCTGCAGGCGCCCACCGATCAGGTCGTTGAGCGCTGTGGTCTCACTCTTGTAGAGGATGACCTGCAGGTCGAACTTCTCGGCTTTTGCAAACGTGGCCGGGGCGATCGATCCGACGGCGCTCGAGCTTCCCGCAGACAGCTTGCCGGGATTGGCGCGGCCGTACTCGCCGAGTTCCTTCAGCGTGCGCACCGGCAGGCTGGGATGCACGACCCAAAAGAAGCTGTTGTTGCCAATGCCGCCGATTGGCGTGTAGTCCACCAGCGGATCGAAGGGCACGTTCTTCCGCAGGAACGGCAGCGCCGCCACCTGCGTCGAAGTACCGAAGAACACGGTGTAGCCGTCGGGCGCAGCCTTGACGACGTATTCACCCGCGACGATGCCATCGGCGCCCGGCTTGTTCTCGATGATCACCGTCTGGCCGAGGGACTGCGACATCGCCGCGGCGATGATGCGCGCGATCACGTCGGTCGCCCCGCCGGTGCCGAAAGCGACCACCGCACGGATTGGCTTGGTGGGGTACTGGGCCTGCGCCGGCAGCGCGCAGGCAAGCAAGCCTGCAAGGAGGAACCTGATCATGGTCTGGACTCTATGGGAAGGGGGGTGGCGAAATCGTAACAGAGGCAGGAACGGCGAAGCACAGAAATCGTCGCGACGATTTCGCGCTTCCTAGAGCGCTCAGCACTGCGCTTTCGCAGTGGTTTCTCGTTCGCGCGAACGAGGTGATCAAGTGAGCTATTCGACTCGGAAATCAATCCCCGATCAAAGCAAGCATTCGCTGGACGTTTGCCTTGAGTAAGGGAAGATCCTGCTCGATCATCGCCCAGACGGCATCGAGGTCGACTTTGAAATATGCATGAATCAGGCGATTGCGGGTTCCCGCGATCTGCCGCCATGGCACAGCCGGCTCGCTCGCCAGCACGGCCGCATCGATATTCTTGACTGCCTCGCCAATAATCTGGATCTGGCGAACCACGGCGCTTTGCGTCTTGAGGTCGGCCTGGAATTCAGCCCGGCCTTCGACCGTAAAACTTTCGATCGCCGCAATCGCCTCCAGGACATGGCGCAGGAAGAGGCGATCACGGTCATTCATAACGGACGCGCTTCGGCGAGTATTCGTTCCTTAAGGGCCGGGTGCAGTTCGCGCTCGGTGCATAAATCCACTTTCACGCCGAGCGCGTCCTCGATTTCGAGCTGGAGGCCGATGATGCCGAGCAGGGACGTGCCGGGCGGAAGATCCACAAGCAGATCCAGGTCGCTCCCTTCCCGATCGAGGCCTTTGGCTGCCGAACCGAAAACACGAACGCTGCGAGCGCCACGGGCGGCGGCAATGCCGACAATTTGGTCGCGGAATGCTGCGAGTGCTTCAGAGGGGCGCATCGGGGCATTTTCCCAGTTTTCCAGAAGCTGCGCGAATTCGTGTCCCATGCGCACCGGTATGCTTAACTCGGGCGAGGGCGAACCTGCTGAGGCTCGTGATTCCGAAGGAACGGCCGCCGCGCGCGGACAAGGTGATCGACTGAGACGCCGCCCCGCGTCAAAACACCAGATTCAACGGCTTCCCGTTCGCCCCGCGATAGACCGAAAAATCGCCGTCATCAATCGTGGCGACGGCCGCAATCTTCTGCATTTCTCCCAACACGATCAAGGTGGCGTCCGCGTAATCCATGTGGATGTCGGCATAGCGCTCCAATACCGCGATAACGCGCGCTTCTGCGTCGGTGCCAAATCCGCGGACTTCGCATGCTGCCGCCACGAATCGCACGAGCGGCAGGCGCGCCGGCTCCGAGACCAGATGCCAGGCTTCGGTCACCACCGCCTGCGTCGTAAGCAACGCGCCGCGATGGCCTTTGAACCATGCGACAGCGCGGGCGTGATGCGTGTCGTTGCGCTTGAAAAGCGCCACCAGCGGCCCGGTGTCAAGCAGTACGCTTGCCACGCAGCGCTGCTTTCACGTATTTCGAATGCCGCTTCGCGACATCGCGGCGCGGGTCTTCGTCCATTCCCACCACGCCGAGTTCCTCGGCGATTTCGAATGCGCTTTTGCGATTCGCGCGGCTGGCGAGACGTTCCCGAATGAGGCGGCGCACCACCTCCGCCTGCGGCACGCGCTCTTCCGAACTCAGGCGCCGCAATCCGGTTTCCAGCTCGGCATCCAGTCTGATGACCAGGGGCATGATCGTTCCTCGGCGAATACAATGACGAATACAAGTTTAACATGCCGGCATCGGCTTCGACTGTCGTCCGAAGGCAGGCCGGGTGGTCGAGTGAAGCGGCGCTCAGCGCAGCGACAGACGTTCGCGCAGCGCGTCGAGGCGATCGAGCGCGGACAGGTCGCCCTTGAGATCGAGCAGGATCTTCAATTGGCCACGGACCTGGTCCCAGTCGATCCTGGCGCCGGACTTGACGATCACGCCTTCGATGTCCTGCCAGTCCTGCGGGCGATCGGCAAAAGCCTTGAAAACCAGGAGCGACCCCGGTGCGGCGAGCCGCAATCGCTCGCCCGGGACGAACTCTTCCAGGCTGGCGCCGTCGACCGCATGCTCCTCGAACGCGAGCGCCCCGAGCGAGACATCGAGCGGCACGCCGTTCGCGGCGCGCAAAAGCAGCACGCGGTGCCGAAGCGCGAATTCCTTTGCTTGCCCGAGGCGCGGAGCGAATTGCGCCAGCATTGCGTCGATATAAAGCGCCTCATCCCCGAGGCCGGTGAATATCGTCAGGTCGGCGTCCCGGGTCAGTCGCGCCTCGCCCCAATGCAACACGGCGATTCCGCCGATGAAGCAAAAACGCCACGACCTGGCCTCGCAGAACTCCTGGATCTCACGTGCCGCGTCGAGCAGGCGGTTAGGACTTTCCACCTTGGTGCCCGCGGGCGAACAGGCGCTGCATCTCGATCAACCCGGATTCGCGTTCGCGCTTTGGATCGGGAGGCAGCAACCCGCCGAGCTGCAGCATGTCGTACGCGGCCCTCTGCGAATCCGCGGCCGACTGCGACGCCAGTTCGGCGTGCCGCTGCTTTTCGAGTTCACGGCCGGTCTCGGCCCAAAGCATGGCAAGCCGGCGCTGCTCGGTTGCGGAAAGTACGATCGATTGCATGGCTGAAGTCTAGCGTAATCCGCCCGGCGAGCGGGGCCGGCGTCGCACGGATTGCATAACGGGCACCGTTCGGGGCACACTCGCCAAACCATGGACATCGAAATCGAAGCGCTGGTCGTCGGGGCGGGGTTCGCCGGCCTCTACCAATTGCATTGCCTGCGCGACCGGGTGGGTCTCACGACTGTGGCCATCGAAGCCGGCGGCGACCTGGGCGGTACCTGGTACTGGAATCGCTACCCAGGTGCGCGCTGCGACTCGGAGAGCCACGCCTACCGTTACTTCTTCTCGCGTGAACTGAACGAGGAATGGGAATGGTCCGAACGCTACCCCGGGCCGCCGGAAATTCGTGCGTATCTCGGGAGGGTCGCTGAGAAGTTCGACCTGCGGCGCGATATCCGATTCGGCTGCCGGGTCGTCTCGGCGCACTACGACGAAACGGCGAACCGCTGGCGGGTCGAGACCGACGCGGGAGACCGTTACTCGGCCACCTACCTTGTCGCCGCGGTCGGCTGCCTGTCGGCGGCGAATGTGCCGGACATCCCGGGCCTCGCGGACTTCGGCGGCCAGTGGTACCACACCGCTGACTGGCCGCATGAGGGCGTCGACCTCAAAGGCCGGCGCGTCGGGCAGATCGGCACCGGGTCGACCGGGATCCAGGCTGCGCCCGTCATCGCGCAGTCTGCGGCGCACCTCACCGTGTTCCAGCGCACGCCGACCTACAGCGTGCCGGCCCGAAACGGGCCCCTGAGTCCGGAGTTCCGGCGCTGGGCGCGCGAGAATCACGAGGAGATCCGGGCGATCGCGTGCTCCACACCCAACGGCCATGCCTTCCGCATTTCGGAGCGAAATGTCGCGGACGTCTCGCCTGAGGAGAGGCAGGCCGTCTACGAGGCGGCGTGGGAGCGGGGTGGGTTGCAGTTCCGCGCGACGTTCCGCGACCTGATGATCAACCAGGCCGCCAACGATTCTGCCGCGGAGTTCCTCAAGAGCCGCATCCGTGCCGTGGTCCGCGACCCGCAGACGGCCGCCGCGCTCTCCGACATCGACCATCCCTACGCCGCCAAGCGCCCGCCGATCGACACCGGCTACTTCGAGACCTTCAACCGCGACAACGTCGCGCTGGTGGACCTGCGCACCGACCCGATCGAGCGGATCACGCCGACGGGAATCCGCACCCGCAGCCGGGAGATCCCGCTCGACATCATCGTCTTCGCCACAGGCTTCGATGCGATGACCGGGCCGCTGCTCGCGATGGACATTCGCGGCCGCGGCGGTCGCGCGTTGCGCGACGACTGGCGCGCCGGCCCGGTGACCTACCTCGGCCTGCAGGCGCCCGGATACCCGAACTTCTTCACGGTGACCGGCCCCGGCAGCCCCTCGGTGCTCACCAACATGCCGGTCGCGATCGAGCAGCACGTCGAGTGGATTTCCGATTGCATTGCGCATCTGCGCGCTGAGCGCATCGACTCGATCGAAGCGGATGCGCAGGCGGCGCGCAAGTGGGGCGAGCACGTGAACGAGACCGCGAATGCAACGCTGCTCAGCAAGGCGAAGCATTCGTGGTACTACGGCGCCAACGTGCCGGGCAAGCCGCGCGTGTTCATGCCCTACGCCGGCGGGCTCGCTCGCTATCGGCGGACCTGCAACGAAATCGCGGCGAACGGCTATACCGGGTTCGTCCTGCACTCGGCCGGGGCGCGAGAGGTTGGAACGGCCGTGGATTTCGAGGCGGCCGGCGCCGCCCCCGGGATCTAGCGCCTTAGAAGGCGACGCTCAGACAATCGTCCGCCAGCGGCACCAGGGGCGTGAAGTCCCGGCTGGCATGGTGCTCGGCGCGCACCGGCTTGGTGATGCGGTTGCTCACCGCATTCGCATTCAGGTAGACGATCGTGCGGCGCGATGGCGTGAGGTTCTCAGGCGAGGCGTGCACCAGGTTGCAGTTGATGAATACTGCGGTGCCTGCTGGGAAGGTCAGCGCGTCGATGCCGTGGGTCTCGACCAGCCGCGCGACGGCCGGCCGGTCGATGTCGGCCACCGTGTAGCCGCCGGCGTTGCGGTCCGGGTGGATCTCGTCGATCGCGCCATGGTGGTGGGAGCCCGGGATCACCAGCAGCGGCCCGTTGGCGGCGGTCACGTCATCGAGGTACACCCCGAGCATCAGCGCGCGCGGCGTCGGCATGCCGTCCTCGAGCCGCCAGGTGCCGTAATCCTGGTGCCACCAAAAACTCTCGCCGTCGAACGGTGCTTTGGGGTTGACGCGCAACTGGTGGATGTAGATGTCGTCGTCCAGCAATTGTTTGGCCGGTTCGATCCAGCGGGGATGGCGCACGAGGCGCCGAAACGCCTCCGAATAGCGGTCGGCGGCATAGGCCAGGCGCGCGGCTTCGGAGCCGCGGCGCTGCAGGTGGATCTCCTTCTTCGGTTGCGCGAGGTAGGCGTCGAGATCCCGGTTGAGCACCGCGATCTCCGCCGGCGTGAACAGGTTCGGCGCGACCACATAACCGCGGACGCGGTATTCCTCTACTTGGGCAGGGGTGAGCTTCATGGGCCGAATGCTACCTTAAAGCGGATGACGGCATCCCCAGCCGCAGCGGCGCGACCGCAACGACCACGCGTCATTCGTCGTCGATCACCTGCCCATCGATGTAATACCAGCGCCCCTCCTGGCGCACGAAGCGGCTGACCTCGTGGATGCGCTGCGCGCGGCCGTTCACGCGGCAGCGCGCGACGAACTCGACCACGCCCGCATCGCCAGTGGCCTCGGCGCTCAGCACTTCGAGCCCGATCCACTTCACCGGCGAGAGCTCCAGCTCACCCGGCCCGGTCGACGGGTGCCAGGTGGCGAGCAGGTAATCGATCAGGCCCACGGCGTAGGCGCTGTAGCGCGAGCGCATGAGCGCTTCGGGCGTGGGCGCATGGGTGCCCTCCTCCAGCCCGACGTGCCACGGCTGGCAACACGCGGTGTACGCAAGTTCGCTGCCGCAGGGGCAGGGGAAGTTACGCGGGAGGGCGGGAGTTCGGGAGGCCATCGGCATCGTTATCGGTAAGATCGTTGCCGCTATAGTGAGGCCGTTCCATCCCACGCCCAAGAGCGAAGCCCGCAGCGCCACGATGACCCCGGGCGCCAAAGTCCGCCTCGCCAGATCTGGTTCTCGAGCGGAAGCCCGGGATCGTCCGCAGCCTCGCCGAGTGATCCCTTATCTGGGGATGCGTTGATAAACATGCTTCGGAGTGATAACATGAAGCATGGTCCGGCGTTCCGATCCTTCTCTCGCCGCCCTTCTCGACCTGGACGGCACGAGAATCGGCGTCGGCGCCCGGCACTGGGTCAAGATCAACGCGTGGACGGTCGAACCCGACCAGGCGCGCCCGCATGGGATCCGGTATGAACTCACGTTGCATGACGCGAGCAACCGCCGGATCCTGGGGTTCGACAATGCGCATGCGGTAAGGCGCCCGGGCGGGCGATACGTTGAGCAACCGCGCGCGTACGATCACCTGCACCGGGGGCCGCGTGACGCCGGCGTTCCGTATGCATATTCGAGCGCTGGCAAACTCGTCGGCGACTTCTGGCAGGTCGTGTTCAACGCACTGGAAGAACTGGGGGACGCACCATGAGCACCGAAAGCACCCAAATCACCGACAACACGATTCGCGTCGGCATCCTGCCGCTGGAGAAAGTGCGCGACCACACCATTGCGATTGCCAAGGGCACGCGCAAGCGCAAGGCCGGCGAACCGAAAATCTGGTTCACGTCGATCAAATCCTTTGCCGCCGTGCTGTCCGACGAGAACCGCGAGTTGCTTCGGATCATCCACGACACCAAGCCCGCGTCGATCGCCGACCTCGTCCATCTGACCGGACGCAAGGCGAGCAATCTGTCGCGCACGCTTCGCACGATGGCCAATTACGGGCTGGTCCGGCTCGAGGAAGGTTCGCAAGGACGGGGCCGGCGCGCCGTCAAGCCCGTGGCGGTCGCCAAGTCCGTCAGCCTGACCCTGGACATCGGGTACGGGGACGAACCCGCAGTCCGACGGCCGCCGCGCCGGCCGTCGGACCGCGTCGCCACTTGACCGGACCGGTCCTTTTTTCAACGGGCCGCTTGGCAGTATTTCTCCCCGAGAGCCAATAACCACGCGCCCTCCGGCCAAAACCTGGCAGTATTTACCCGCCCGCCTCCAGCTCCGCGATGTGCTTTTCCAGCGCTTTGAAGAACCGTCCCACCATGTACTTCGCCACGCCCGAGAGCACGCGCTGGCCGACCCCGGCGACCACGCCGCCGACCTCGGCGCTGCCCGCGTAGTGCAGCAGCGTTTCGGCCTCGCCCTTGGGCTCGAGGTCGAAGGCGGCGCTGCCTTGCATGAAGCCGATCGAGCCCTGGCCTTCGACCGCCAGCACGTAATGCTCGGGCTCGCGCTTCTCGGTGATCGCCACGCTGCCCATGTATTCACCGGAGACGTTGGCCACCTGGATCTTGAGACCCATCTCGTACTTGTCCTCGCCGATGGCGCGCACGGTGTTGCAACCGGGGATGGTCTTGGCGAGCACGTCGGGGTCGTTCAGCAGCTTCCACAGGGCCGCCTGGCCGATCGCGAATTTCTGTTCGCCCTTGAGTTCGAGCGCCATCTCAGCTCCTGCACCAGCAGTCGGCGCGCACGCGGAACACGGCTTGAGCGGTCCCGCCGAGCATCGCGTTGCGCTCGGCTTCGTCGACATGCGCCGCATGGATCAGCTTCTGCGGTTCGAGGTCGCCGATCGGGAAAGGCATGTCCGAGCCGAGCATGACCTTGCCTTTGCCGGCCTTGCCGGCGAGGAACTCGAACGCGTCGCGGTCGAACACGATGGAATCGAAGTACAGCGCCTCGAACCCCTTGCGCGGGTCGGCGTACTTGCCCTGCGCGATTGCGAAGTTGCGCGCGAGGCGCCCCAGCACGTAAGGCAGCGCGGCGCCGCCGTGCGAGATCACCAGCTTCACGCCCGGATACTTGAGGAGGTGGCCCGAGTGCAGCAGGCGCGCCACCGCGATCGAGGTATCGGCCACGCGCCCGATGGCGTTGACGAGGTCGTAGTCGGCCAGGCGCGGCTCGCCGCACAGGAACATCGGGTGCAGGAACACGCCGGCCTTCGCGTCGGAAGCCGCCTGCCAGAAGGCGTCGAGCCCGGGATCGTCGAGGTTGCCGCCTTGGCCTTTCGGCAGCGTGCCGATCATGAGGCCGCCGAAGCCCGCGTCCATCGCCTCGCCCAGCACCTGCGCGGCCAGCTTGCCGTCCTGCAGCGGCACGGTGGCCAATGGCGTGAAGCGCGTCTGGCCGGCGAGCTCCTCCTTCATGCAGGCGTTGATGTAGCGGCTCCACGCGAGGCCCTCGGCCGCGGGCAGCTCGTAGCCGAAACTGTCGAGCCATCCGCCCACGAGTTGGTGGTCGATGCCGTTCTTGTCCATCCACGCCACGCGGTCGGCGAGATCGGAAAGGCGGGGCATGATGGGCCGCGTGATCTCCCCGCCGGGGAACTGCATGCGATTGGTGTTGTTCTCGCGCTCGAGCGTCACCGAGGGAAACTTGGCGTGCTCGGCGTCGAAGCGCTCGAACAGCAGCTTCGGGATGAAGTGCGCATGGATGTCGATGATCATGGGGCGTGCCTTTGCTTCTTGGATTCGTTGGGATCAATTAGGGCGATGGGGGCGGGCCGGTCCGGCCGTGCGTGACGGCCGCGCGCCCCCTCGCAAGGCCCGCCGCCCCGTGCCCGACGACAGCGAGGTCGCAGGTGACTTGCATCGGGCGGCCCGCAACGACGCTAGTTGGACTTGATGTTGGCGTCTTTCACGAGCTTCGCGTTGGAGACCACTTCCTCGCGCAGCAGCGCATCGAAGGCTTCCGGCGTGAAGATGCGCACGTCCTGGTTAAGGCTCAGCCAACGCGCCTTGATCTCGGGCGAGGTGAGCGCCTTGACCGTCTCGGCGTGCAGCTTCGCCACGATGTCGCGCGGGGTCTTGCCCGGCACGCCCATGCCGACCCAGAACGGCTGCGCCGAATTGGGCACGCCGGCCTCCTCGGTCGTGGCCAGGTCGGGCACGCTCGAGGTGCGGTGCTTGGAACTCACCGCCAGCGCGCGCAGGCGCCCGTCCTTCACCATGGGCATCACGTTGCCGATCGGGCAGAAGCAGTAGTCGACCCGGCCGCTGATCACATCGGTGAGCGCCTCGGGGGTGCCCTTGTACGGCACGGACAGGACGTCGATGCCCGCGCTCAGGCGAAAGCGCTCGGTGGTCAGGTGGGTGGCGCTGCCCGAGCCGATCACGGCCGCGTTCATCTTGCCCGGGTTCGCCTTGGCCGCGGCGATCAGTTCCTTGACCGACTTGTAGTCGCGGTCGCCGCGCACCGCCAGCGCGTTGGCGATGTCGGCCAGCATGGTGATGCCGGCGAGGTCCTTGAGCGTGTCGTAGGGCAGGTTCGGCACCGTCGAGGGCGTCACGGTCCACGAAGAGGACATCACGAGGAGCGTGTAGCCGTCGGGGTCGGCCTTGGAAACGAGGTTCATCGAGATGCTGCCGCTTGCGCCGGGCCGGTTCTCCACGACGAACGTCTGGCCGGTCTGCGCGGTGAGCCTCTCGGCCACCGCGCGCGCGGTGATGTCGGTGCCGCTGCCCGGGGGCAGGCCCACCACAATGCGTACCGGCTTGGTGGGCCAGCCCTGCGCATTCGCTGGACTGATAGATACGCCTGTCATTGCGGTTGTCACGACGCACAGCGCGAGGGTCGCCAGCGCGCGCTTCACGACTACGCGTTTCGAAAACATGCTCATTTCCAGTTTTCCTGTCAGTTCTTGTGTGCCACTGAATGTATCCGGCCCCAGATCGCCAATGGCGTCATGGGTAGCTCGTCTAACGAAGCGCCCAGCGGCGACAGCGCATCGTTGATTGCATTGGCGATCGCCGCCGGCGCGCCGAGGTAGCCGGCCTCACCCGAGCCCTTCTGGCCGAACTCGGTCAGCGGCGAGGGCGTGCAGTGGTCGACGATGTCGATGGCCGGCACTTCCATCGCGCTCGGCATCAGGTAGTCCATGAAGGTCTGGCTTGCGAGTTGGCCGTTGTCGCTGAACGCGAACTTTTCGTACAGCGCGGCGCCGATGCCATGCGCGATCCCGCCATAGGTCATGCCGTGCACGATGTCCGGGTTGATCATCGTGCCGCAATCGTGGCCGCAGGCGTAACGGACAATCTTCGGCTGCGCGGTCGCCGGGTCAATCTCGACCAGCACCACGTGCGCCTCGAACGAATAGCAGGGATACATCTGCACGCGCCCATCGGCCGTGGGCAGGCCGCCGCCCGTGGGCACCTCCCAGACGAACTTCGCCTGCAGCCCGGGCTCCAGCCCCGGCGGCAGCTTGTGGAACTTGCGGTGCGCGATTTCCACCAGCTGGTCCCACGACAGAGATTTCTTCGCGTCGGCCTTTGCAACCACGCTGCCTTCGCGATACTCGACCGCCTCCGGCGCGAGGCCGAGGTTGTGCGCACCGATCGCGAGCAGCGCGGCCCGGATTTTTTTCGCCGCGCCGGCCGCCGCCCCGCCGAGCATGATCGCCATCCGGCTGCCGACCGGGCTGTTGGAGGGCAGCGCGTTGAGCGAATCGGCGTGCACCACGCGGATTCCCGCCGGGTCGCGTTCCAGCACTTCGCCCAGCACCGTGGAGACCATCGTCTCGTGGCCCTGCCCCGAGGTCGAGGTGTTCATCACGCCGGTGATCGAACCGGAGAGGTCGACGCGCACCAGGCACGAGTCCATCCAGGTCGTGGTGTCGTTCTTCAGGTTGAACAGCGGCTCGAACGCGGAGTTCCCGCCCGAGGGCTCGAGGCAGGTGGCGATGCCGATGCCCGCGTGGCGTCCCGCGAGGCGCGCCGCATCGCGGGCCGCCACCAGCGCGGGATAGGCCGCCGCGTGGAGCGCTTTGTCGAGCACCGTGTGGTAGTCGCCGCTGTCGTAGGTCGACCCGGTCGGGATCAGGTAGGGAAACTGGTCCTTGGTGATGAAGTTCTTCTTCCGCAGCGCGATGCGGTCCATGCTGAGGTGGCGCGCAACGCGGTCGATCGCGGACTCCAGCGCGTAGTTGGTGGGCGCCTGGCCGAAGCCGCGCACCGCCTCCTGCGCGGTCTTGTTGGTGAGCACCGAGATCGGCTCGTATTCGACGCTGTTGATCTTGTACGG
>JBBQCV010000067.1:0-17018 GCA_038319115.1 Burkholderiales bacterium
AGCCTGTGAGGCGACCATGGACGTTCAGCAAGTCATCAAAGGGCAGGTCACCGGCAACCCGGTGGTCCTGTACATGAAGGGCACCCCCCAGTTCCCGCAATGCGGCTTTTCCCAGGCCGCGATCCAGATCCTCAGCGCGTGCGGCGTGAAGAGCCTGTTCACGGTCAACGTGCTGGAAGAGCCCACGATCCGGCAGGGCATCAAGGCGTTCGCCAACTGGCCCACCATCCCGCAGCTCTACGTCAATGGCGAATTCGTCGGCGGGTCGGACATCCTGCGCGAGATGTACCAGGCCGGCGAACTGCAGAAGCTGCTCGAGCCCGTCGTCGCCAACCAGGCGGCCTGACCGGTCGCTTCGGCCAGTGCCCCAGGCGTGATCGGGGCATGCCGTGCGGCCGACCGGCACGGTCCAGTTTCCCGCCGACCGGCGGTACTTCTCAGGCGCTCGTCAGGCGCGTATTGGCGAGGTTGAGCCGCTCGACCAGGATAGCGATGAACGCCCGGTCGAATTTGAGCCGGCAGGTTTCACTCGCGGCCATCAGCTCGGCCACATTGATGCGCACGAGGCGCGATTCGCTGTTGGCGCCGATGCTCGCCCCCCGCATGTTGGACGTCTCGGACAGGTAAGCCATCTCCCCGAAGCACTCGCCCGCCCCGAGCACGTTGAGCAGCTTGCGGTTCTTGGTCACCTTGACCTCGCCCGAGATCAGCACGCAGAAGTGGTCTCCCACTTCCCCCTCACGCATCAGCGTGGTCCCGGCGGGGACCTTCTCCCACGCGCCGATGGTGACTACCTCCCACAGTTCGGGGTCCGAGAAGCGGCGGAAAAATTCGAGCGCGCGCAGCGCATTGAATTTCTCGCTGTCGGCGAACTCCTCGCTCTTGCGCGCCAGGCTGTCGGCCCGGAAGGCATCGGCGAGGTCCTTGGCGAAATCCTCCCACGCCTGGTAGCGCTTGGCCTGGTCCTTGTGCATCGCCTTGCGCACGATGCGGTCGACGGACATCGGGATACCGTCGCGTAATGACGAGGGCGGCGCCGGGTCGGTGGTGGTGATCTGGTAGATCATGCTGAAATTGTTGGACGCCTGGTAGGGCAGGTGCCCCGTCAGGAGCTGGTACATCACCACCCCGAGCGAATAAATGTCGGTCTGCTGCGACAGCGGCTGCTCGCGGATCTGCTCGGGCGACATGTAGGCGGGCGAGCCGATCCCGGTGACCTGGGTGGTCTCGATGCCAGAGGACAGGGCCAGGCCGAAATCGGAGATCTTGATGTCGGTGGGGCCGGACATGAGGATGTTGCCGGGCTTGATGTCGCGATGGGTGACGCCAAGCTGGTTGGCGTACGACAGCGCCCGCGTGCACTTGAACACGATCTCGACGATCTTGTCGATCGGCAGCAGGCTCTCGGGCGCGGTGTGCGGCTCGAGCGTCCCGCCGGCGACATACTCCATCACGATGTAGCCCGAATCCTGCTCGATCACCGCGTCGTAGATCGCCACGATGTGCGGATGCGACAGCTTCCCGGCAAGCGACGCCTCGGCGAGGAAAAGCTTGCGGTACACACCGCCTCCCGCGCCGTCGCGCAGCGCCTCGGGGAAGATGCGCTTGACCGCCACGTCGCGGTTGTTGAACGGGTCGTGGCACAGGTAGACCTCGCTCGTCGCGCCCTCGCCAAGCTTGGCGACCACCGGGTATTTGCCGATCCGCTCGGGCAGGGCGCCCGCCGTGGTTTCGCCCGACATGGCCCGCTCGCCCCTACACGCCCGACAGCCGCACGTTGGCCATCGTGAGCCGCTCGACCAGGATTTCCATGAAAGCGCGGTCGAACTTGTGGCGGCAGTTGTCGGAAGCCTGCTCGAGGTTGGGCGTGGCCACCGAAATGATCTTCGCGCCGTCCATGACCGTCACGTCGGCTACCCGCACGGGCGCCGCCTTGGCCAGGTAGGCCATTTCGCCGAACGACTCGCCGGCGCGCAGCAGGTTGAGCAGCTTGCCGTTCTTGGTGATCTTGACCTCGCCCTCGGCGAGGATGCAGAAGAAATCGCCCGGCTCGCCTTCGCGCATGAGCACCTCGCCGGCGCCGGCCGTGCGCCAGGACGACATGTTGGCGACCTCCCAAAGCTCGGCGTCGGTGAATTTCTCGAAGAACGCGAGGCGGCGCAGGGTCTCGAACTTGTCGGTGTCGGCAAAGCCCGCCTGCTCGGCGCTGAGATACTCGCTGCGGAACGCATCAGCCAGGTCGAGCGAAAACGCCTCCCAGTCGGGATAGCGATCGTCGTGCTCGCGCGCCATCGCGCGCATCACGATCGCCTCCACGCGGGCCGGGATCTCCGGCCGCAGGGAACTCGGCAGCGGCGGGTCCATGGTGGTGATCTGGTAGATCAGGCTGAAATTGTTGCTTGCCTGGAACGGCAGCCGCCCGGTGAGCAGGTGGTACATCACCACGCCCATCGAGTAGATGTCGGTGCGGTGGTCGAGCGGGTGCTCCTTGACCTGCTGCGGCGACATGTAGGCGGGCGACCCGATGGCCGCCACCTGGGTGGTCTCGGCGGTAGCGATGAGGGCGGCGCCGAAATCGGTGATCTTCACCTCCGACCCGCCGGCATGCAGGATGTTCGCCGGCTTGATGTCGCGGTGGGTGATGCCCTGGCGATGCGCGAATTCGAGCGCCCGGGCGCACTTGAACGCCATCTCCACCACGTGCTCGATGGGCAGCAGGTTGTCGTGGGCGCAGAACTTCTCCAGCGTGCCGCCGTCGACGTATTCCATCACGATGTAATTGAGCCTGTCCTCGGCCACCGCGTCATAGATCTGCACGATGTGCGGGTGCTGCAGGCGGCCCGCGAGCGATGCCTCGTTGACGAACAACTTCTTGAAGAGCTTGCCCTGCGCGGGATCGTCGAACAGGTCCGTCGACACCAGCTTGACGGCCACGTTGCGGTCGTTGAAGGGGTCGTTGCACAAATAAACTTCGGATGTCGCACCGCTCCCCAGCAGCTTGATGACCGGGTATTTCCCTATGCGCTCGGGCCCGGTCGAGTCGCTCATGCCGCCGCCAGCTTCTTGCGGCCGCGAGCGATGGCGCGCAGCACCTGCGCGGGCGCGGTTCCGCCGCGGTGGCTGCGGCGCGCGACCGATCCTTCGAGCGTGAGCCACCCCGCCACGTCGGTACCAATGGCAGGCGAAAAACGCCGCAACGTGGCCAGCGGCAGGTCGGCGAGGTCGCAGCCTTGCGACTCGGCCTCGCGCACCGCCAGCGCGACGATTTCGTGCGCGTCGCGAAACGCCACGCCTTTTCCGACAAGGTAATCGGCGAGGTCGGTCGCCGTGGCGAAGCCTTCGAGCGCCGCGGCACGCATCCTCTCGGGCACTGGGCGGATGCCCGCCACCAGGCCGGCAAACACCGCAAGGCAGTCGCGCACCGTGTCGATGGTGTCGAACAGGGGCTCCTTGTCCTCTTGGTTGTCCTTGTTGTAGGCGAGCGGCTGGGCCTTCATGAGGGTCAGCAGGCCCACCAGATGCCCGAAGATGCGGCCGGCCTTGCCGCGCACCAGTTCGGGCACGTCGGGATTTTTCTTCTGCGGCATGATTGACGAGCCGGTGCAGAAGCGGTCGGGGATGGTGATGAAGCGGTAGCGCTGGCTCATCCAGACGATGAGCTCCTCGGAAAAGCGCGACAGGTGCACGAGGATGAGCGAGGCCGCCGCGGTGAATTCGATCGCGAAGTCGCGATCGGAAACCGCGTCGAGCGAGTTCTCGCACAGGGCCTCGAAGCCGAGTTCCGTGGCTACGTGCTGGCGATCGATCGGGAACGTCGTGCCGGCCAGGGCCGCCGCCCCCAGCGGCAGCCGGTTCACCCGGCGCCGGCAGTCGGCGAGGCGCTCGCGGTCGCGTTCGAACATCTCGAAATAGGCGAGCAGGTGGTGCCCGAAAGTCACCGGCTGCGCAACCTGCATGTGGGTGAACCCGGGCATCACTATGTGGGCATACCGGGCCGCCGCATCGAGCAACTGCGCCTGCAGCGTGGCGAGGGCGGCGCGAATCGCGTCGATCTCGTCGCGCAGGTACAGGCGCACATCGGTCGCCACCTGGTCGTTGCGCGAGCGGCCGGTATGCAGGCGCTTGCCCGCGTCACCCACCAGCGCGGTCAGGCGCTTTTCGATGTTGAGGTGCACGTCCTCGGCGTCGAGCGACCACGCGAACTTGCCGGCCTCGATCTCCGCACTGACTTCCGCCAGCCCGCGCTCGATGGCCTTGAGGTCGGTGCGCGTAAGGATCTTCTGCGCGCTGAGCATGCGCGCATGGGCGAGCGACCCGCGGATGTCGGCGGCGGCAAGGCGCCGGTCGAACGAAACCGAAGCGGTGAAGCGCTTGACCAGTTCGTCGACGGGTTCGGAGAAACGCCCGGACCAGGCTTTGGCGCGGCTGACGGAGGGTTTGGGGCCGGCTTTTGCGGCGCCATTCGCGCCGGGCGAGCGCCGTTTTGATTGTCTAGGTGCCATGGGGCATACTGGAATGAGTCAGGCGCGACGGATCGCAGCCCCATTCTAAAGCCACCTGCGACAACACCCCCGGGGCGATCGAGCGTAAGTGCAATGAGTATAAAGCAAAACGCCTATTCGGACGGGTTGCCGGACCTGCGCAACCTCGGGGTTACGGCGCGCATCCTGGTGGCCGTCAACCTCGCCGCGATCGCCGCTGCCCTGTATGCCGAGACGGGATGGGCGAGGGGGCTGGAGCGCTTTGCGGAGGATGCCGCGTTCCTCGAGCCGGCGCTGCTGGCGAGCATCATCGCGCTGTATGCAATCTCGCCGCTGCTCGCGCGTTTGGGGTTCTATCCGGCCGCCCTGGCGGTCCTCGTCACGGTCATGGCCGTGGTCGCCGCTGTGTCGGGCGCGCTGCAGTCGTTCATGCCGACTGGCAATCCGCACCCGCTTCCCCGCACGCTCGCGTTCACTGCGGCCCTTGCGGTTGCGCTTCTGGGCTACCTGCGCCTGCGCGCCAAGGCCTTTTCGCCGGCACTGACCGAGGCCCGGCTGCAGGCGCTGCAGGCGCGCATCCGGCCGCACTTCCTTTTCAACAGCCTCAACGCGGTGCTGTCGCTGATCCGGCGCGACCCCAAGCGTGCCGAGATTGCGCTCGAGGATCTCGCCGACCTGTTTCGCGAACTCATGTCCGACGCGCGCAAGTTCGTCCGGCTGGCAGAAGAGATCGCGCTGCTGGAACGCTACGCCAACATCGAGCAGTTGCGCCTGGGCGAAAGGCTGCGCATCACGTGGGACATCGACGGCGCGCCGCAGGACGCGCTGCTGCCGCCGCTGGTGCTCCAGCCGCTGCTCGAGAACGCGGTTTACCACGGCGTCGAGCCCGGCACTGGCACCGGCGAAGTCCTCGTGCACATCGAAGGCCGTGGCGAGCGCGTTTTCGTGCGGATGGTCAATCCGATGCCGCCGGGCGCGGCCGTGCGCCCTGGCAACCACATGGCGCTCGACAACCTGCGCGAGCGCCTGACGCTGTTCTTCGACGCCGAGGCGCGCATAACCACGCGCGTGGCGGACGGGCGCTTCCAGGTGGACATCGAGTTCCCGCACATCACCGAGCGCCCCGCCGGGCAGCAGGAGGCCGCATGACGCCGCAGCCGCTGCGCCTGTTCATCGCCGACGACGAGCCGCCGGCGCGCGGGCGCATGCGCGAATTGCTCGATGACCTGCGCGCGGACTACCCCACCGAGGTAGTGGGCGAGGCGGCCAACGGCCTCGAAGTGCTCGACCGCCTGCCCGCGAGCGGGGCCGAGGTGCTGCTGCTCGACATCGACATGCCGGGCATGTCGGGCCTTGAAGTGGCCCGCCACCTGGCCGGCCTCGAGGCCGGGCCGGGGATCGTGTTCGTGACCGCGCACGAAGAGCATGCGCTCGAAGCTTTCGAGCTCAATGCGCTCGACTACCTGCTCAAGCCCGTACGCGCCGCCCGCCTGGCGGGGGCGCTGCGCAAGGCGCAGCACGGCGGTCCGCCGCCGGCGGCGGCGCTGGAGCGCGCTCACGGCGTACCGCGCGCGCATTTCGCCATCGTCGAGCGCAACCGCATCCACCTCGTGCCGGTGGCGGAAGTCGCCTACTTCAAGGCCGAGCTGAAATACGTGACCCTGCGCACCCGCGAGCGCGAGCACCTCATCGAAGAGTCGCTGGTGTCGCTCGAAAAGGAATTCGCGACGGCGTTCATCCGCATCCACCGCAACTGCCTCGTGTCCCGAGCCGCGATCCGCGGTTTCGAGCGTGTGGCGGGCAGCACCGACGACGAGGCGCACTGGGAAGTACTGCTCGAGGGCCTGACGGAGCGGCTGCCGGTGAGCCGGCGCCAGTGGCCCGAGGTGCGCGAGGTCCTCGGCGAGAAGTGAAGGGCTGCTAGAATCGCGCCTCCTTGCGCATGGCCTCCCCCTTCCCATCCCCTACGAGCGCCGCGCCGCGGCGGATCGTGATCGCCACGCGCGAAAGCAGCCTCGCGCTCTGGCAGGCCGAGTACGTGCAGGCACGGCTGGCAGCGGCGTATCCGGCAAGCACCGTCGAGCTGCTTCCCATGACCACCCGCGGCGACGAACTTCAGGACGCCAAGCTCTCGCTCGAAGGCGGCAAGGGCCTGTTCATCAAGGAGCTCGAACTCGCGCTGGCCGATGGCCGGGCCGACCTCGCGGTGCATTCCATGAAGGATGTGCCGGTGGAACTGCCGGCGGGATTCGCGCTGGCGGCGATCACCGAGCGCGACGACCCGCGCGATGCACTGGTCTGCAACACCCACGCAAGCCTCGCCGACTTGCCTGCCGGCGCGATTGTCGGCACCTCGAGCCTGAGGCGCGCGGCGCAAGTCATTGCACGCTATCCGCGGCTCGACATCCGCGCCATCCGCGGCAACGTCAATACGCGCCTGGCCAAGCTGGACCGCGGCGAATACGCAGCGATCGTGCTGGCGGCCTCCGGACTCAAGCGTCTGGGCATGGAATCGCGCATCCGCGACTACTTTTCCGTCGAAGACAGCCTGCCCTCCCCGGGGCAGGGGGCGCTGGGGATCGAGTGCCGCGCCGAGCGTGCCGACCTCATCGCCGCTGTGGCACCCTTATCCCATCGCGCGAGCGACCTGTGCGTGCGCGCCGAACGGGCGGTCAACCGCGCGCTCGGGGGCGACTGTACGATTCCGCTGGGTGCGTATGCCGAATTGTGGGGCGACCGGCTGCGCCTGCGCGCGCTGGTGGCGGCGCCCGATGCGAAACGCATCGCCCGCGCCCAGGCCGAAGGGTCCGCCGATGCCCCCGAGACGCTCGGCACCGAGGTGGCCGCGCTGTTGCGCGGGGAGGGCGCGCTCGAAATCCTCGCCGCGCTTGGCAAGTGAGCCGGGCGTGAGCCCCGGCGGCGAGGCGACGCCTGCGGCCGGGGCGCTCGCGGGCCGCGCGATCGTGGTCACCCGGCCGGCGCGCCAGGCCGCTCATGTGGTGCGTTTGATCGAGGGCGCGGGCGGCCGCGCGTTGTGCTATCCGGCGATCGGCATCGAGCCCGCCACCAGCCCGGCGCTCGAAGCCGTCATCGCCGGGCTGAGGCGCTTCGACCTGGCTGTGTTCGTCAGCCGCAACGCGGTCGAACAGGGCATGGGCCGGGTACGCGAAGCGAATTCCGCGCGGGACCTTCCCCAGGCGGCGGCGGTGGGTGCGGGCACGCGCAGCGCGCTCGAAAGCGCCGGGGTGCAGGGCGTGATTGCCCCCGCGGGACAGGCCGACAGCGAGGCGCTGCTCGCCCTGCCGCAGATGGCGGGCTTGGCCGGACGGCGGGTGGTCATCTTTCGCGGTGTGGGCGGACGCGAATTCCTCGCCGACGCGCTGCGCTCGCGCGGCGCGCATGTCGAGTACGCCGAATGCTATCGGCGCGTGCTGCCTGCCACCGATGTCGGGCCGCTGCTCGCGGACTGGGCGCGCGGCGCGGTCGACGCGGTCACGATCTCGAGCGGCGAGGGCCTGGCCAATTTTTGCAGCCTGCTTGGCGAAGCGGGCAGCGCATTGCTGCGCGCCACGCCGGTCTTCGTGCCCCATCTGCGCGTGGCAGACGAGGCGAGCGCGCTTGGCATCGGGCGGGTCGTCACGGCGGGTGCGGCCGACGAGGCGGTGTGCGCCGCGCTGGTTGCCTATTTTCGCGCCGCAGGCTAAAAAGAGGCGCAAACAGAGCCACCATGCCAAGCCCCGATTCGAACCAGCCCCCGATGAGCGAGCCGACTGTCCCCAGCGTGGTCGAGGACCGCACGCCGGCCGGGCGCCCGCGCGCGCTGCTGCCCATCGTGCTCGTGGTGGTCCTGGTCGTCGCCGGCGGCTACGGATGGTACGACGCGCGCTCGCGCATCGGCGCCACCCAGGACGAGCTGGCGCGCCGCCTGCGCGACATAGAAACCGACAGCCGCGAGTCGCGGATGTTCGCCAAGCAGGCGCAGGAATCGATGCGCGAGGCACAGGCGAAGATCGCCGTGCTCGAAGGCCGGCTGGCCGATTCGCAGAACCAGCAGCTCGCGCTCGAGTCGCTGTACCAGGAGCTGTCGCGCAACCGCGACGAGTGGGCGCTGGCCGAGATCGAGCAGGTGCTCACCATCGCCGCGCAGCAGCTGCAGCTCTCGAGCAACGTGCGCGCCGCGCTGCTGGCCCTGCAGCTGGCCGAATCGCGCCTGGCGCGCAGCGACCGCCCGCAGTTCATCCCGATCCGCAAGGCCGTGGCGCGCGACATCGAGCGCCTGCGCGCGGTGCCCTCGATCGACGTGGCCGGCGTGTCGCTGCGCCTGGACGGCCTGGTGACCACGGTGGACGCGCTGCCGCTTGCGTTCGACGAGCGAAACGTCGACCCGAAGCCAGCCGACCCGAAGTCCTCCGACCCGAAGGGCGCCAAGCCGGGCGCGCGGGCAGAGGCTCAAGACGGATTTTTCTACCGCTTTGGCGCCGAAGTGTGGGGCGAGCTCAAAAGCCTGGTGCGCATCCGCTCGGTCGACACGCCCGAGCCACCCCTGCTGGCGCCTTCGCAGGCGTATTTCCTGCGCGAGAACCTGAAACTGCGCCTGCTCAATGCGAGGCTCGCCCTGGCAATGCGCGACGAGGTGGGGTTTCGCGAGGACATGCGCGTGGCGCAGGCCTGGGTGGGCCGCTATTTCGATACGCGCTCCAAGCCCGCGGCCGCGTTCGCCGCGCAGTTGAAGCAGCTCGCCGGCACCAGCTTCACGTTCGAGCTGCCTACCCTGGCCGAAAGCCTCGAGGCCGTGCGCGGCTTCAAGGCGCGGCGCGAACGCAGCAGCCCGTGAGCGTAGGACCGTCCGGCGCATGAAGGCGCTCTTCTGGCTGCTGGCGGTGTTTGCATGCGCCGTCGCGCTCGCCATCATCGGGCGCGGCAACGACGGCTATGCCCTCTTCGTCTACCCGCCGTGGCGGGTCGAGATTTCGCTGATCTTCTTCTTCGTGCTGTTTGCCTCAGCCTTTGGCGTGGTGTACCTGCTCGCGCGGATGCTGCACCACATGTTCGAACTGCCCGAGCACGTGCGCGCCTACCGCGAGCGCATGCGCACGGCCAAAGCGCGCGAGGCCCTGCTCGGCTCGGCGCAGGCCTATCTTGAAGGGCGTTATGCGCGTGCCGAGCGCGACGCGCGGGTCGCTTTCGAGGGCGGCGAGTCGCGCGCGCTGGCCGCCTTGTTCGCGGCGCTGCCCGCGCACCGGCTGCGCGCGCGCGAACGCCGTGACAGCTGGCTCGAGCAGGCCGCCGACGCCGGAGACCCGCTGCACGTGGCGCGTTTGGTCACGCAGGCGGAAATGCTGCTCGAAGACCGTGACTACATCGGCGCGCGCACGGTGCTCAGGAACCTGCATGGCTCCGGGCCCAAGCACATCGCCACTTTGCGGCTGCTGCTGCGCGCCGAATTCGGCGCAAGGAACTGGGACGAAGTGCTGCGCCTGACCGGGGTCCTGTCCAAGCGCGACGCGATCTCGCCCGCCCTGCAGGAGGAATACAAGAGCCAGGCGCTGGCCGAGTTGCTGGCCGCACTGGGCGACGACCCGGCCGGGCTCGAGGCGCGCTGGCGCCGGCTCCCGGCGCGCGACCAGGCGATGCCGCGCGTGGCGGCTGCCGCGGCGCGGCATGCCGCTGCGGCCGGGCGTGCTGCGCTTGCCAAAGACATCATCGAGCGCGGCCTGGCGCAGGAGTGGTCGTCGGCGCTGGTCGACCTGTACGGCACTTCGGCGGGAGACGACGTGCGCGCCCGGATCGAAAAGGCCGAGCGCTGGCTGCTTGAGCATGCCGGCGACGCGCGCCTGTTGCTGGCGCTGGGACGGCTGTGCGTGCGCGCCGAGCTGTGGGGCAAGGCGCAGAACTACCTCGATGCGAGCCTGTCGTTCGAGCCGCGCCGCGAGACCCACCTCGCGCTCGCGCGCCTTTTCGAGCGCCTGGGCAAGGGGGCCGAAGCGGCCGCGCAGTTCCGCCTGGCCGCCGAAACGCCCGGCTAGGCGCCACACTTTCGGCTTCGCGAAGAAGACCTGGCCTGGCTGAAGGATGACGCGATCCAAAGCCCGACCGGCGGGCCGGGAACAACGCTGCTGCTGAACTGCCGCACGGTGCACGGCTCGGCGCCGAACAAGGCTACTGCGCCGCGTCGGCTGCTGCTGCCCGTCTATTCTCCGGCCGATTCGTTCGCATACACGCCCAGCCCGATCCCGAGCCCGCACCAGGGCGACATCGTGCGCGGAAAGCCGGCGCGTTTTGCCAGCTTTGACACGCGCCCGGTCGAAATGCCGCCGGATTGGCGCGGCGGCTACAAGCCGGTGTGGATGCACAAGAAGCCGGCCGGGTGATAGCCTGAAGAGGGAACAAAATGACGACGCTGGAAAAGGCTGAGGTCAACACCGTGCGCCGTTCCCGCGTATCCAGCAAAAACGCATGAGACTGGTGGTCGATACCAATGTGCTGGTATCGGCATTTATGTGGCAGGGCACACCGGGCCGATCGTGAGTACGGCCACTGATCATCGCTTACGCGTATGAGCGAGAGCCGCCGATTCACCCTATAATTTTGCAACGCTCAACGGAGAATTTTCATGAACGCCCCCGACAAGCTTGCCAAGCTGCCGATTGCGCCTGGTGTCTATGTTCTGCGGCCGGCGTCTGCCAATGCCGGCGCATCGCGCCGACGCGCCGCTTTATCGTTGTTGACGGGGTTGCGTCGATCCAAGGGCGCAGGCAACGACAAATCGGGCCGCACGTATCTCAAGGAACTTCGCGCCTCGCGACATGCCCGCTGAGCGCTTCGTCCTCGACGCGAGCGTAGCGGTCGAATGGTTCTTGCCGGGCGGCGGTCCCGGTGGGCGCTACGCGAAAAAATTCTCGAGCGAATCAGCGCGGGTGAACTTGCACCGGTAGTCCCCGACCTTTGGCACTACGAACTAGGCAGCGTCCTGACGGCGGCGAAGCGTGACAGGCTCGGCTTTTCTACTGCGACGCCTGCCGGCACGACTACCTGCTCGCGTACTCGTGCAAGACCCGCTACTTCTGCTCGAGCTGCCACAAGAAACGCGTGCTGCTCTACGGGGAGTGGGTCGAGGCGGACCCCGGGATCAACTTCAACGAACTCCGCAGCTTGCTTGCAACTCTTGGGTTGGTCTTGCGGGTGCGCGCTGGCCCGCAAGCTTGCGAGCGCCGGTAGTTCGCCACAAATAGGTTACCTTCTTAGCCTCAAGTTCATCGGCAGGAGCCCCATCCGATGCTGGCCGACTCGCCGCAACTGCCCCTGGGCTGCTACCGGCTTGGATTCCGCGGCGCCACGGGCTCGCAGGATTTTCCTGGCTCTGCATGGCGTGGGGCGCTCGGGTATGCGTTGCGCCGGCTTGCCTGCCTTACCGGTGCACCCGATTGCGCGGGCTGCCCGGAGATCCATCGTTGCGCCTATGCGTACGTGTTCGATACGCCAATACCTCCCGGCGCGGCAAAGATGCGTCGCTACACGCAGGCCCCGCACCCGTTCGTGCTGCGCGAGGTACGCACTGATGCTGGGGTCGATCTGCACCTCACCCTCGTTGGCCGCAGTAACGCCTACCTGCCGCTGTTGGTGCTTGCGCTCATGCAAGCGGCCGAAAACCCGCGCGGAATCGCCGGACACCGCTTGCAACTAATTACGGTAGACCAGGCAGCAACACCTGGCGCTGAGGCCTGGTCGCGCATCGATGCCGCGAACGGCACCCTGACTCAGTGCCCACCGCAATGCCCTGTCGTGCCCGAGCTGGCCGCTGCAGAAATTCAGCTCATCTTCGAGACGCCCCTGCGGGTAAAGCGAGCAGGTGGATTCACGCCAGCTGAGGTGGCTGGAATGGACGCGTTTTTCGAGCCGTCAGCAGCAGGAAATGAAGCTGGGGGGCGTAGTGGGCGAGTGGACGCTCCGCGGTGCGCTCGGTCCGGTGTTGATCTGGCTCTGGCTGGGCCAATGGCTGCATGTCGGAAAGAATTCGACCATGGGTATGGGTCGTTACGTGCTCGAACTGGATTGATCGATATGCCGAAGGCGAAGAAGCTGGAACTGCGGCATGACCAGCCACGACAAGCTCATTGAGAAAATCTTACGCGGCGCATCGGACACCGGCATCGGTTTCGATTAACTCTGCAGCCTGCTCGGACGTCTCGGCTTTGTCATGCGCGTGCGCGGGAGCCATCACGTTTTCACGAAGCCAGAAGTGGCGAAGCGCGAATGAACATCCAGCGTGACGGTGCCAATGCCAAGCCGTATCAGGTGCGCCAGTAAGCGCCATCATCGTAAAGTACCGTTTGGGAGGGCAATGAACATGGATCGACACGAAATCATCATTTACTGGAGCGAGGACGATCACGCTTTTGTGGCTGATGTGCCGGAGCTGCCCGGCTGCCTCGCCCATGGCGCCAGCCACGAAGAAGCCCTGGGCAACGCGAAGGAAGCGATGGCGCTTTGGGTCGAGACGGCGCGGCAGGACGGCCGGCCCGTGCCGGTGCCGAAGGGACACCGGCTGGTATTCGCCTGAACGCCATGCCGCGCACCGCCGGCTCCGAATAGGTCAGGACGGATGGCACCAAGACCGATTCCCTGCGGCGCTCCCCGAAACCCTGGCGCCGGACCGGCAATTGATCATCGCCGCGCGATCCACGTCTGCCTTTGCGACCATAATGGATCACGTTACCGCCAAGGAGAAAAAAATGAACTCGCTGCTTGAATCCAAACGCCAGGCCGTGCTCGATCTCGCCCGGCGCTACGGCATTACCCGCGTTCGTGTGTTCGGCTCGATGGCTCGTGAAGACGCGACCGAGGGGAGCGATGTTGATCTTCTCGTCGATATCGGCGAGGAGACGACCGGGTTCGGCCTGGGTGGCCTGCTGATGGATTTGCAGGACCTGCTCGGACGGCGCGTCGACCTGGTGACCGAACAGGCGCTCCATCCGTCGATCCGAGAAAGGATACTGAGCGAGGCCATACGCCTGTGAAATCACCGACGCCGGCAGACAAGCTTTTCATCGAGCATATGCTCGAATGCATGGACAGGATCGGCGAGTACGCTGGCGCAAAGCGAGATGTATTCATCGGCTCGCGCATGATTCAGGACGCAGTGATACGCAATCTGCAGACGCTCGCCGAATCCAGTCAACGTCTGAGCGATGGCGCCCGAACGAGCGAACCGGCGATCAACTGGCGCGCCATCGCAGGCTTTAGAAACGTGTTGGTACATGGCTACTTAGGCGTGGATCCGGAAATCATCTGGCGCGTTGTCGAGCAGGATCTGACGAGTCTGCGCGCGGCTCTGCACCGTATGCGGGATTCGGTTGGAACCCATTCGCACGGTGGGTCAGAAAACGATACCGGCGCATGAATGTCATTCTCCTCGCCACCGTCGGCGGATCACACCAACCAATCGTCACGGCAATTCGCGACAGCCATCCCGACTACGTTGCGTTCTTTTGCACCGACCGCGATCCGGCGACCGGCCGAAACGGCTCGCGCACCCACATCGAAGGCAGCGGTCTTTGCATCAAGCGCGAACAGGACGAAAAATCACCCACGCTGCCAAGCATCCCGGTGCAGTGCGGATTGCCGGAGAACGCGTACGACGTGCGCATCATTCCGGCTGACGACCTGGATGCTGCATTTGGCGTAATGCGCAGTGCAATCTCCGAACTGCGCGCCCGTTTCCCTGGGTCAACGCTGCTGGCCGACTACACGGGCGGTACCAAAACCATGACAGCCGCCCTCGTGCTGGCGGCGCTGGAGGCCGACGACGTGGAGCTGCGGTTCGTGACCGGCAGCCGAGGCGATCTCGTGCGCGTGGCGGACGGCACCCAAACCGTTGCGACGGCCTCGGTCGAGGCCGTGCGGCACGCGCGGGCGATCCAGCCGTACCTGGCGGCATGGGAACGATTTGCCTACTCGGAGGCGGAGGCGGGCTTGCGGCGTCTTCCCGCGCCACGTTCAAGTGCGTTGCGCACAGCCTATGTTCAAGCCCGCGATTTCTCCGCCGCCCTCGCTGCGTGGGATCGGTTCGATCACGCGGCCGCGGAATACCTTCTCAAGCTGTATGCGCCTGCGCTTGGATCTACCCTCGCCCCATATCTCAAGTCTGTCGTCGTGCTCGCCGGTACGGATTCGCCGGCGCGCACCGGCTTACTCATATGGGACCTCTGGCAGAACGCGCTTCGGCGGGCCGACAACGGGCGCTATGACGATGCCGTGGCACGCGCCTACCGGATGATCGAGTGGACCGCACAGTGGCTGCTGGATTCGCGCGCCGGGATGAAGACGGCCGATCTTCCCGCGGCCGCAGCTACCGACGTGGGCGTGAGCCGGGGCCGCGACGGGCGCTATCAGGCGGGTTTGTGGGCCGCCTGGCTGCTGGTCGAGCGGCATGCCGGCGGAATTGCGGCCCAGTTTATCGCCGGGCAGCGTGCGGCCATGCTCGGCCACCTGAGCCATCGCAACGAGTCCATTCTCGCCCACGGATTTGCACCGGTCCGCGCGGGCGAATGGAGCGCCTTGCATTCCTGGCTGGAGGGCGAATTCGTGCCGATGCTACGAGTGGAGTTGAGCGCCGCTGGTATACGCGAACCGTTTCCACAACTCCCGCAGCGCTATCCCGGATCGGCAACCTGAATCCAGACACGATGATCGAAACCCCCACAAACCCAAACCCGGGCTTGGACTATGGCATCCATGTCTGCCTGGTTTCCCAGCAGGCGACGCCCAACCTGATCCCGGTCCTGGACTCGCGCACGCGCCCCCGCGAAGTGGTGCTCGTGGTCAGCCCGGACATGCGCGAGCGCGCGAAGTGGCTGCACGAGGCGTTTGCGGCGCGCGGAATCCGCGTGAGCGAATGTTTGGTTGCCGATGCCTGGGACATTGCCAGCGTGCAGGAAGCCTTGCTGAATCTGCTCGTCAGGCGCGACGGCGAAACGCTCGCGCTGAACGTTACTGGTGGCACCAAGCCGATGGCCATGGCGGCACAGGAGGTGTTTCGCGCCGGCGGCCACCCCGTCTTCTACGTTCATCCAGAGCGAAACGAAATCATCCCGCTGTGGCCCCGGGGCGAATCTATTCGCATGGAGGACAGAGTAGAAATCTCTGAGTACCTGGCGGTGCACGGCTTTCGCGAGCTGTCCCGCGACAAACGGGAGTTTGCTGATGGCCACCACCTGCTTTGCGACGAATGGGTCAAAGAGGTCGAGCGCTTTGGCGAGCCGCTGCGCCGCGTGAACGGCCTCGCCGCGAAGGCGAAGGGAGTGCTGCGTGTCGGGATGGGACGCTCGACGCGGGACGATCGGGTTCGCGAAGTGCTGGACAAGCTGGACCGCTACGGCATCGCCACAGTGGAAGGCGAGACGCTGACCTTTCCCGACGAGGCGTCGCGCTTCTTCGCAAACGGCGGCTGGCTGGAACTTCACGTCGCCCGGGTGATCGAAGGGTTGCGCGAAGTACTTGGCAGCCCGGACACTGCGCGCAGTCTTCAGGTGGAATCCGGTGACGGTGTACGCAATGAAATCGATGTGGCCTTTCTTTCGCGCAATCGCCTGTTCCTGGTGGAATGCAAGTCACGCCGGATGCAAGGCGACGCCCAGGACGGGCCTGGCCCAGAAACGCTCTACAAACTCGACTCGCTGACCGCGCTCGGCGGCCTCAACACGCGCGGTTTACTGGTGAGTTACCAGAACGTCGATGACTGGGACCGTAAACGCGCGAAAGAACTGAGAATCAAGATCGTGCAAGCCGGCGAACTACGCAACCTTGCCAGACACGTGCGGGAATGGACCAATACTTCGTCCTGAAGCATCTCCCTTCGTCTTGACCGAAGGACAGTAACCCGCAAGCTTGCCACCCCTGACACACCCGCCCCCCCTGAATCACACTGCCCTCATCGCATTCCCGGAGCGCAGTCCATGTCCGAGCGGGATTTCTACCTTGCCGCCTACGATGTTTCGGCCCCCCGCCGGCTCGCCGCCGCACTGGACCTGGTGCGCGGCTACGCCACCGGCGGGCAGAAATCGGTGCATGAGATTTTCCTGTCCGCAGGCGAACGCCATCAGCTCCTGCACGACGTCGCGCTGATCCTCGAGGAGGCGGAGGACCGCTTCCTGCTGTTGCGGCTCGATCCGCGCGCACGCTGCCATGCCCTCGGCACCGGTAGCGCGCCCACCGATCCGTCCTACTTCTACATCGGCTGAGATCATGGCCACGCTGCTGCTCGATCGCGCACAACTGGAGATCCGCGCCGATGGCGATGCGCTCGCCCTGTACGAGGCCGGCACGCGGCGCGGCACCGTCCCGATCAAACTGCTGGATCGGGTCATTATCCAGGGCGCCAAAACGAAACTCGACACCAGCGTGCTCACGCGCCTGGCCGAAGCCGGCGTCGCGACGCTGCTGATGAGTTCGCGGATGAGCCGGCGCGTCGCGATCGTGCTCGGCCCGATGCATAACGATGCCGCGGTGCGCCTGGCGCAGGCGAAACGCGTGATGGAC
>JBBQCV010000068.1:0-16666 GCA_038319115.1 Burkholderiales bacterium
ACACCCCGCTGGGTTCGCCGGCGGCGTCCTTCAACATTTCCACTTTCGCCGGCGGCACGGTGTCGCGCGTGATGCCGGCGGCCGCCAGCGCGCGGCTGTTGGCCACCGAGGGCAGCGGCATGCGGCTCCACCAGCCCCACGGTGAGCGGATGTAGACCGGGTGATCGGGCGCGGCGCGGTCGAGGTCGTGCCGGTCGGGAAACCGCCCCTCGGCGAGCTGGCCTGCGTCGAACACGTAATCCTCCGGCGGCGCGCCCATCGGCAGGGTCACGATCCATTCGCCCGGTGGCGTGTGGGCGGCCGCCTCGCGCACGGCGGCGCAGATCGCGGCTACCGAGCGGCAATGGCCGATGCGGACCCCGCAAAGGTCGCGCAACCCCATGCGGTCCAGGTGCGGGTGGGCGTCGTAGAAGCCCGGCACCACGGTGCGGCCGGCGAGATCGAGGACGCGGGTGGCGGGACCGCGCAGCGCGAGCACCTGGGCATCGGTGCCGGCCGCCGCAATGTGCGCGCCGCGCACGGCGAGCGCCTCGACGCTGCGCCCGCCAGCGTCCAGCGTATGCACGCGGCCGTTCACGATCACGAAGTCGGCCGGGCCGCCAGTGGCGCCGGCCGCGTCGGGGGCGTCCGCGACGGCGCGCCGATCAGCCGTGGGTCACCTCGACCGAGAAGCGGAACGGCGAATCGGCCTCGCCCGCGATGATCTCGTTGCCGCCGGCGGCGAGGCGGACCGAGCCGATCACGCGGTTGCCGCCGATCTGCTGGCCGTTGACGATGGTGCCGTGGAAGCTGCCGCGGTCGTACAGGGTCACGCCTTCGGCTTCGGCCTCGATGGAAAAATGCTCGCGCGACACCTGATAGGGCTCGCTGTCGGGCAGGCCCAGGTCGTTACTGCTCAGGCGCGACTTGCCTTCGGCCGGCTCGCGCCCGACGCGGAACGGGAAGCGCATCACGATGAGACCCTCCTCGGACACCGCTTGTTTGGCGCTGTTGGTCATGGGCAGGATGCGGATGTGCGCCTTGCGCGGCGGGATCGTTTCGTCGTTGCCGGCCGAGCCGGCCGGCTTGTTGCTCGCTCGCAGCCGCTCGAAAAAGGCGCCGAGGTAGCGCAGGCCTTCGGCCGGGTCGCGGAACATGAGCTTGACGAACTGGTCGCGCGAGACGATGGAAACCGTGGTTTCGGTGACCGCGCGAGCGGTGAAGGCGCGTGGCCGCTCGTCGACCAGCGCCATTTCGCCCAGCAGGTCGCCCTTGATGAGCTTGGCGATGCGCAGGGTGCGCTGGTCCTCGGTGCTTTCGAGCAGCTCGATCTCGCCCGACTCGATCAGGTACACGCATTCGCTGGCCTGGCCCTGGACGAAAATAAGCTCGCCGGGCTGGTACGAGTTCATCATGATCGATCCGCTCCCGATGCGATCCAACTCCGCCACCGACGGTGGCACGACAACAGCGCATTGTGGCGCAAAGCGCCCGTGGCCGGAAATCCCGTCCCGGCGCCCCACGTAAGGGCGCGGCGGATGCGAACCTGCCCGGGATTGGGTTCCTCGACATCGGCCTGCCGGGCGTGAACGGTTATGATGTGGCGAGGCGGCTGCGTGCGGCGGAAAATCGCCGGCGCGCGCTGGTCATTGCGCTGAGCGACTACGCAACCGCCGAGGACATCCAGCGCTCCAAGCAGGCGGGCTTCGACCTGCATTTCGTCAAGCCCATTGATTTCGAGCAGCTCGACCGCGTGCTCGCGCGCCAGGAGGTTCCATGAAAATAGTGCTAGCCGACGACAACCGCGACTCGGCCGACAGCATGGCGATGCTGCTCGGTGTATTCGGCCATGACGTCCACGTCGTCTACGACGGGACCGCGGCAGTGCGGGCGGTGGAAAAGGAGCGCCCCGACGTGGTCCTGCTCGACATCGGCATGCCCGGCATGGACGGCCATGCCTGCGCGCGCACCATCCGCGCGCAGGCGTGGTCCGCCCCGATGATGCTGATCGCGCTGACCGGCTGGGGCGAGGCCGACGACATCCGCCGCACGCGCGAGGCCGGCTTCGATCGCCACCTGACCAAGCCCATCGACGCGGCGGCGCTGGAAGAAGCGCTGAACGCGTCGCCGGCCCGGCCGCAGGGCACGCCACCCGCCTGAGCACCGCGCGGAGGTGTCGGGCGAAACCGCTCCTTGCGGCCCGCCATCCTTTGCCATAATGGCCCGCAGTACCCCCTCCGCGGAGAAATCGAAGGCGATGAGCGAACAACTTGCAGCGCAGCCCGGCCAGGGCCAGTGGATCGGCAAGCCGATGCGGCGCCTCGAGGATGCCAAGCTGCTCTCGGGCCAGGGCCGCTTCACCGACGATGTGTCGCTCGATGCGCAGGTGCATGCCGCCTTCACGCGCTCGCCGCACGCGCATGCGCGCATCGCGAGGATTGACACCGTGGCGGCACGCGCCGCGCCGGGGGTCATCGCCGTGTACACCGGCGCCGACATCCTCGCCGCGGGGATCTCGCCGGTGCCCTTCACCCAGATGCACAAGCGCCCCGACGGCAAGGACATGAGCGTGCCGCCGCGCCACGCGCTCACGGCCGACGTGGCGCGCTTTGTAGGCGATGCGGTCGCGATGGTGGTGGCCGAAACCCGCGACCAGGCCCGCGACGCGGCCGAACTGGTCGAGGTCGACTGGGATGACCTGCCCGCCAACGCCGACCTGCCCACGGCCGCCACGGCCGACGCGCCGGTGCACTGGGCCGAAGCCTTCACGCCCGAATTCGGCAACCTCGCGGCGATCTACCGCATGGGCGACACGTCCGTGGCGCAGGCGACCTTTGCCGCCGCGGCGCATGTGGTCAGGCTGCGGGTGGTCAATCAACGCGTCATCGCCAACCCGCTCGAGCCGCGCGCCCTGGTGGCGCAGTTCGCCGACGGCCGTTTCACGCTGTATTGCCCGGCGCAGAACACCCACACCGTGCGCGGGCAGTTGGCCAAGGTTTTCGGCGTGGCCGAGGATCGGCTGCGCATCGTGTGCACCGATGTGGGCGGCGGATTCGGCGCACGCGGCTATGCCTACCCCGAGCATGCGGCGCTGCTGTTCGCGGCGCGCGCGCTAGGTCGCCCGGTGAAATGGCGCGCCGAGCGCTCGGAGAATTTTCTTGCCGAAGTGCACGGCCGCGACAGCGTGGTCGATGCCGAACTGGCGCTGGATGCGCAGCACCGGTTCACGGCGTTGCGCATGCGCTCGCTCGCCAACGTCGGCGCGTATGTCTCCAATTTCGGCGCCTGCGTGCCGGCCATGTCGGGCGCGCGTGCCCCGACCGGCGTTTATTCGATTCCCGTGCTCGACCACGAAGTGCGCATCCTGTTTACCAACACCACGCCGGTGGACGCGTACCGCGGCGCGGGCCGCCCCGAGATGGGCTACCTGCTCGAGCGTCTCGTGAGCACCGCGGCGCGCGAACTCGGCGTGGACCCTGTCGAACTGCGCCTCAGGAACCTCGTGCAGCCGGCGCAGATGCCGTACAAGAACCCGGCCGGCGCGATCTACGACTGCGGCGATTTCGAGAAGATCCTGCGCGGCGCCATGCAGGCCGCCGACTGGGATGGGTTCGGCGCGCGCAAGGCTGCGGCTGAAAAGCGGGGCCGCCTCTACGGCCGCGGCATCGGCTGCTACGTGGAAATCACCGGCAGCGCGCGCACCAGCGAGTCGGTCATCCTGTCGGCCGCCGGCGACGGAACGGTGACGCTGGTGTCGGGCACGCAGCAGATCGGGCAGGGCATCCAGACTGCCTACGCGCAGATCGTGGCCGAGCTGCTCGGCGTCGCCCCTGAAGCGGTGCGCGTGATCCAGGGGGACACCGACGTGGCGAAGACTGGCGGCGGTGCGGGCGGCTCGCGCACCCTGCAAGTGGGCGGGAGCGCGACGTTGCTCGGTGCGCGCAAGCTCATCGAGACTGGGCGCGAACTCGCCGGCAAGGCGCTCGAAGCCGCTGCCGCGGACATCGAGTTCGCGGCCGGGCGCTATCGCATCGCCGGCACCGACCGCTCGATCGGGCTGGCCGAACTCGCTGCCGGCCAGCCCGATCGCGTGATCCGCATCGAGCACCTCGAGACGGTGGCCGGCCAGACGTGGCCCAACGGGTGCCAGATCGCGGAGGCCGAAGTCGACCCGGAAACCGGCGTGGCGCACGTCACACGCCTTGCCGCCGTCGACGACATCGGCCTTGTCATGAATCCCCTCATGGCTGAGGGCCAGGTGCACGGAGGCATCGCGCAGGGGCTGGGCCAGGCTTTCATGGAGCAGTCGGTGTACGACGACACCGGCCAACTGCTGACCGGCTCGTTCATGGACTACGCCATGCCGCGCGCCGAGGCCATGCCGGCGCTCGAAACCTCCTTCGACCAGTCGGTGCCGACCGCGCTCAACCCGCTCGGCGCCAAGGGCGTGGGCGAGGCCGGCTGCCACGGCGCCATGCCCGCCGCGGTCAACGCAGTGCTCGATGCGCTCGGCGGGCGCGGGGCGGACACGCTCGACATGCCGCTGACGGCCGAGAAAGTGTGGCGCGCGCTGCATGCGGGCGCACCTTGAAAGTGCAACTTATAAAACCGTAGACTCAATAGCAGCACGGCTCTTGCGGCAGTTTGTTTTCCGGAACAGGAAATAACGGCGGATGTACCACCCCTGCCATCATGCGCTCGCCACGCCCGCCAAGACGGCCTACGTCATGGCCGGCTCGGGCGAGGCGGTGACCTACCGCCAGCTTGAGGACCGCTCCAACCAGGGGGCGCAGTTGTTGCGCAGCCTCGGCCTCGCGCGCGGCGATGCGATCGCCCTCATGATGGACAACAACCCGCGCTATTTCGAGATCTGCTTCGCCGCGCAGCGCGCCGGGCTCATCTTCACCGCCATGAGCACGCGGCTGTCGGCACAGGAAGCCGAGTACATTGTCGCCGACTGCGGCGCCAAAGTGCTTTTGGTATCCGCGTCCCTTGCGGGCCAGGCTGCCGCGCTGCTCGCCACCGGCCCCGCGCTGCGCGCCCGCTATTCGGTCGGCGGCGCGTTGCCCGGCCACGCGCGCTGGGAAGAGGCGCGCGACGCGCAGCCGGCGCAGCGCATCGCCGACGAGTCCGCCGGGCGCGACATGCTGTACTCGTCCGGAACGACCGGGCGGCCCAAGGGGGTGAGAATCGAGCTGGCCGACGAGGCGATCGACGCGGCGAGCACGCTGATGCAGGTGAGCAGCAAGCTCTACGGCCTCGCGGGCGATTCGGTCTACCTGTCACCCGCCCCGCTCTATCACGCCGCGCCGCTGCGCTTCAACATGACGGTGATGCGCTTTGGCGGCACCGCGGTGATCATGGAGCACTTTGACGCCGAGGAGGCCCTCGCCCTGATCGAGCGCCACGCCATCACCCACAGCCAGTGGGTGCCGACGATGTTCGTGCGCCTGCTCAAGCTGGCCCCGGAAATCCGCGCGCGCTACCGCCACGACACGCTGCGCGCCGCGATCCACGCCGCTGCCCCCTGCCCGGTGCAGGTCAAGGAAGCCATGATCGGCCTGTGGGGCCCGGTGCTGTACGAGTATTACGCCGGCACCGAAGGCAACGGGTTCGTGGCCTGCGACTCACAGGAGTGGCTTGCGCATCGCGGCACGGTGGGGCGGGCGCTGGTGGGCGAGGTGAGGATCCTCGACGACGCCGGCAACAGCGTGCCGGCGGGAGAAACCGGCACCATTTATTTTGCCAACGGCCCGGCGTTCGAATACCACAACGATGCGGCCAAGACGGCCGCATCGCGCAGCGCGCAGGGCTGGTCGACCTTGGGCGACGTCGGGCGCCTCGATGGCGATGGCTACCTGTACCTCACCGACCGCAAGCACTTCATGATCATCTCGGGCGGGGTCAACATTTACCCGCAGGAGATCGAAAACCTCCTCGTGGGCCACCCGAAAGTCATGGACGTCGCGGTGATCGGCGTGCCCGACGAAGAATTCGGCGAGGCGGTCAAGGCGGTGGTGCAGCCAATGGACATGGCGGCCGCGGGCCCGGCGCTGGCCGAGGAGCTGATCGCGTATTGCCGCGCCAACCTGTCGCACATCAAATGCCCGAAGACGGTCGATTTCGAAGCCGAGCTGCCGCGCCATCCCACCGGCAAGCTCTACAAGCGCCTGCTGCGGGAGCGCTACTGGCCCGCGGGAACTCCATCGGACAGGCCGTAGACGGCGTTCACGCCGGCGCGGGCGCGGCGTCCGGTGGACGCAGGCCGCGCAGACGCCACAGGCTGGCAAGCGCGAAGGCCGCTGCCAATCCCTTCGCCCACGCGGGCGTCCCCCAGCCGAACCACGCGGGCAGGACCACGAAGGCCGCAGCCAGCAGGACGAGCCGCGCCGCTTCGACGGTTCGCGCCGGTCCGCGGCCTTCGAGCAGCGCCCCAACCGACACCATGGAGCCGAGGATCACAAGCGCATACGCGATGCGCGCCCCGCTGCCCAGGCCCGGCTGCACGGCGATGAAATGGGTGATGAGCGGCACCAGCGCGGCGTACTGGAGGGCGGCATAGATACGCACGGCGTGCGCGGTTCCGGTGGAATAGCGCTCGAACTGCTGCGCATCGAAACCGGCCCCCAGAGCATTGTCTGGATCGTCCTGTTCGCCCGGCCGCGCGAACAGCACCGCAAGCTTCGCGCGAATTCCCGGCGCGTCGTACGCCGCGCGGGCCAGGGCATGGAAGACGTGCAGGTTGCCCCACAGCGGGTTCCAGCTGCGCAGGGGCGCGCGCACCCCGTAGACGACCTTCTCCGCGCTGCGCTCCTCGGTGAAGGTGCCGAACAGGCGATCCCAGAAAATGAAGATGCCGCCGTAGTTGCGGTCGATGCAGTAGTCGTTCTGGCCGTGGTGAACGCGGTGGTTGGAGGGCGTGACCAGCACGCGGTCGATCCATCCAAGGCGGCCGACGAGCTCGGTATGCACCCAGTACTGGTACAGCAGGTCGATGAGCGCGACTGTCACGAACACCACCGGCGGAACGCCGATCACCGCTAGCGGGACATAGAACACCCACGCGAAGAGGGGCGAGGTCGACGACTGGCGCAGCGCGGTGCTGAGGTTGAAGTACTCCGACGAGTGGTGAACCACGTGACCGCCCCAGAAGAGGGCCACTTCGTGGCTCAGGCGGTGGTACCAGTAATACGCGAGGTCGTAGGCGAGCAGGGCGAACACCCACACCAGCGGGCTGGTGGCGGACAGGTCGAAAGTGCGGAACTGTTCCCACACGGCAAGGTACAGCCCGAGCGTGACCACGCGCGAGAAAGCGCCCGCGACCTGGCTCATGGTGCCCAGGTGCAGGCTGGTGAGCGCATCGGGAATATCGTAGGTCGCGATGCCCCGCCGGCGCGCGATCCAGGCCTCCAGGACGATGGTCGCGAGGAACACGGGGATGGCGTAGACGATGGGGCTCACGCCACCATGATAGCGTCAGGCTGGCGCGGTCTTGCATTGGGTCCGATTGCCCCGATCTGGGGGTGGCGGGCCAGCCCGCTACCGGCGCGGCGCCCTTGCACCATCCCACCCTGCGGATGCGAATGTTCCGTCTCTACACCCTCGTGGTCCTCCTGCATGCCTGCGTAGGCTGGCGCCTGCTGCCCGACCTGCGGATGTTCGGTGACGCGTGGGCCGCCGGCCTGGGCGCATGGCTGGCGCTTTCGGCCGCCCTGATGCCACAGGCGCTGTTCGCGCGGCGCAAGGTCCATCGTGCGCTGTCCGACGGCCTGGTGTGGGGGGGCGCGATCGCGATGGGCTCGTTCTCGTCGCTGTTCGTGCTGACCCTGGTCCGCGATGCCGGCCTGCTGGCGGCGCATGCATTGGATTTCGCCACGGGCGGGGCGATCCCGGTGGCGGTCCTGCAGCACTGGAGCGCGGCCGCCGTGCCCGGCGTGGCTGCGGCGCTCACTGCGGTGGGCCTGTTCAATGCGCGTCGCCGCGCCGTGGTGCGTCCTGTGGATGTCGCCATCGCGGGACTGCCGAGCGCCCTGCACGGCTTCACCATCGCCCAGATCAGCGACGTGCACGTCGGGCCGACCATCCGGCGCAAATATGTCGACGCGATCGTGGATGCGGTCAACGGCCTGGAGGCCGACATGATCGCCATCACCGGCGACCTCGTCGATGGCAGCGTCGCGCAGCTCTCGACGCACACCGCGCCGCTTGCGCGCCTCGCCTCGCGGCACGGCAGTTACTTCGTCACCGGCAACCATGAGTACTACTCCGGTGTCGGCGGCTGGGTGACGGAGCTCGAGCGCCTGGGCGTGCGCGTGCTCATGAACGAGCATGTGGTGCTCGACCACGCCGGGGCGTCGGTGGTGGTGGCCGGGGTCACCGACTTCAGCGCGCACTACTACCATGAGTCGCACCGCAGCGACCCGGCCGGGGCGCTCGCCGGCGCACCGGCCGCGGCCGTGCGCATGCTGCTAGCGCACCAGCCTCGCTCGGCGTTCGGGGCCGAGCCGGCCGGCTACGACCTGCAGCTCTCGGGGCATACGCACGGCGGCCAGTTCTGGCCGTGGAATTTCTTCGTGCGCATGCAGCAGCCGTTCACCGCCGGCTTGCGCCGCCTCGGGCGGCTGTGGGTCTACACCAGCCGCGGCACGGGGTACTGGGGGCCGCCGACCCGCCTGGGCGCCCCGTCGGAAATCACGCACCTGCGCTTGGTGCCCGCGTAAACTCTCCCCGACCAAGGAATCCCCATGGGCAAGCTGCTCCTCGTCTGGCTGATCAACGCGCTTGCGCTGCTTGCGCTCCCGTATGTCGTGACTTCGGTCCAGGTGAGCGGGTTCGGCACCGCGCTGGTGGCCGCGCTCGTGCTGGGGCTGGTCAACACGCTGATCCGGCCGGTGCTGGTGCTGCTCACGCTGCCCGCCACAGTAATTACCCTCGGGCTGTTCATTTTCGTGATCAATGCACTGCTGTTCTGGATGGTCGCCACTTTCCTGGAGGGCTTCCACGTGGCTGGGTTCTGGTCGGCGTTCTTCGGCGCCATCGTCTACGCCATCATTTCGTGGGCGGCGACCCTGCTCGTTTTCGGCGGCCGGGGCGCAGACCAGCGCACCTAGCACCTGGCGCGCCTGGCGCGCCTGGCGCGCTTTCAGTGCACCTTGCGCTCGAAGCCTTCCCAGTAGGGCTTGCGCAGCTGGTACTTCAATAGCTTGCCGCTGGGGTTGCGCGGCAGCGTGGGCAGGAAGTCGATGCTCCGCGGGCACTTGTAGTGGGCAATCTGCTCGCGTGCGAAAGCAATGATGGCCGCCGCGCCTGCGCCGGTGCCGGGCTTCAGCACCACGCACGCCTTCACCGCTTCGCCCCATTTTTCGTCCGGCACACCGATCACTGCCACGTCGGCTACGGCCGGGTGCTTCATGAGGGCGTTCTCGACTTCGGCCGGGTAGATATTTTCGCCACCCGAGATGATCATGTCCTTGATGCGGTCGTGGATGTACAGGTATCCCTCACGCAGGAAGCCCGCGTCGCCGCTTCGAAACCAGCCGCCGTCGGGCGGCTGTCCTTCGGGGAACACCTCGCGCGTGGCTTTCGCGTTGGCCCAGTAGCCCTTCATGTTCTGCGCGGTGCGGATCCATACCTCGCCCACTTCGCCCTCGGTCGCGTCCCGCCCCGCGGCATCAACGATGCGCAGTTCCACACCGGGCAGCGCCCGGCCGGCCGAGCGCAACAGGTGGGCGCGCGGGCTGTCGGGCACATGGTCCTCGGGCGGCAGGAACGTCACCGCGCCGGTGGTTTCAGTGAGGCCGTAAACCTGCAGGAATCCGCAGCCGAAGATGCGCATCGCGTCGAGCAGAACCTTGTCGCTGATCGGAGCCGCGCCGTATGCGATGCGCTCGAGCGACGAGTAGTCGGCGCCTTCCGCGCCAAGCGTATTGACCAGCACCATGATCATCGCCGGCACCAGGAACATGTGCGTGACGCGGTGCTCGCCGATGGCCGGGAGGATCTTGTGCGGGTCGAAATCCGGCTGCAGCACGGTTTCGCCGCCGAGGAGCAGCGTGAGCAGCGCAAGCTCCATGCCGGCGATATGAAATGACGGCAGTGCGTTGAACATGACCGATTTTCCGCCGCGAAAGCCCCACACGTCGCGGAACAGCGTGCGCGGCAGGAGGAGGTTGGCGTGGGTCAGTTCGACACCCTTCGGCAGGCCGGTCGTGCCGGAGGAATACAGCTGCAGCGCCGTGTCCCCCGGCGCCGCCGGGTAGTCCTCGCGGATCGGCTCGAAGCGCGCGTACCAGGCGTGGAAGGATTCGAGGCCCTCGGCCTTGTCGGTTGCGAGCGTAAGCGCAATGCCCGGATAAGCGCCTTTCTGCACCACCGGCACGAACGCGGCGTCCACCATGAGGAAGCGCGCCTTGCCGTCGTTGATGATGAACTCCGCCTCCGGGGCGGCCAGCCGCCAGTTCACCGGCATGAACACCGCGCCGACCTTGCAGGCGGCGAGCGTGAGGAGGATGCATTCCGCGGTGTGCTTGGTGAGCGCCGCCACCCGGTCGCCCGGCCGGATGCCGAGCGTGCGCAGGCCCTGCGCGATTCGGCTGGAGGCTTGGGCGACTTCGGCCAGGGTCCAGTTGCGCGCGGGGGTGCGGTAGGCCACCGCATCGGGGTTCTGATCCACCACATCACGCACCACACTGAGCAGGGTTTCGTCGGCCACTGGTCGTCTCCCGGTTGGCGAAAGTATCGCGCAATCGTCGGGCCGCCGCAGGCCGGCTGCGCAATTGCGGCGCAAAAAGAACCCGGTTAGTCTGGCCGCATGGCTGCGGAGCGGACCACGAGGTGACAAAAGCAACCAGTGGGGCCAGCACGCGTCATCGCCACTCGGTCTACGTGATCGAGCTCAGCCCGGAGGTGCTCAACGAGCCGCGGTTCCGGCGCGCCAATCCGGATTACGATGTGACCAAGCCGTGCGTGTACGTCGGCATGACCGGCCTCACGCCCGAGCGGCGCTTCGATAGTCACCGCAAAGGGGTCAAGTCCAACCGGTTCGCGCACGAATACGGCCTGCGCCTGCTGCCCGGGCTGTACCGGTTCTACAACCCGATGCCGTATCGCGCGGCGCAGGAAATGGAGGTCGAGCTGGCGATCGGCCTGCGCGAGGAAGGCTACGGCGTCTGGCAGGCCTGAGCAGCACACCACACGGAGGGAGCATGCGCACATTCGAGGATGTCCTGTATGAAGTCAGCGACCGGGTCGCGGTCATCCGGCTCAACCGGCCTGCGGTGCTCAACGCCTTTACGGCGGCGATGGGGGAAAGCCTCAGGCAAGCGGTCGCGGCCGCCGTCGCCGACGATGGCGTGCGCGCGATCGTCCTGACCGGTGCCGGGCGCGGCTTCTGTGCCGGGGCCGACATGAAGCTGCTGCAGGGCATCGAACGGGGTGCATCGGCTGCGCAGGCGCCCGCCGCCACGCTGGCGGCCCACGCGGCAGATTCTTCTTCCACTCTCGGTCCGGACGTGTCGGGCCACTACGGCGGGCGTTTCGGCTACCTGTTGCAGGCGCGCAAGCCGATTATTGCCGCGCTCAACGGCCCGGCTGCCGGCCTGGGCTTGGTCATCGCGCTCTACGCGGACGTGCGCTTTGCCGCCAGCGACGCGAAGTTCACCACCGCGTTCGCGCAGCGCGGCCTGATCGCCGAGCATGGCGTGAGCTGGCTGCTGCCGCGCCTGGTGGGGCCCGCGCATGCGTTGGATCTCTTGCTTTCGGCGCGCAAGTTCGACGCCGCCGAGGCCGCGCGCATCGGGCTGGTGAACAGGGTGTTCGCGCAGGCCACGTTCATGGAAGAAGTCATCGCCTATGCGCGAGCGCTGGCCGACACGGTTTCGCCGCGCTCTATGGCGGTGATCAAGGCGCAGGTGTGGAAGTCGCCCTTCCAGGACTTCGCCGAAGCGCTGGCCGTGGCCGACGGCGAAATGCAAATGAGCTTTCGCAGCGAAGATTTCAAGGAAGGCGTCGCCCATTACGTCGAGAAACGCGCGCCCTCTTTCATCGGTCGCTGACATGGCGGCAGCTTCCGACACTCGTCCACCGTTTGCCCATGCGGACCTCGCGCGCCTCATCGATCCGCGCAGCGTCGCGATCGTCGGCATGTCGCCCCGTCCCGGGGCGTTCGGCATGCGCTCATTCGAGAATCTCGGCCGCTTCACGGGCGAAGTCTTCCTCGTGAATGCGAAGTACAAGGAGATCGCCGGGCGGCCGTGTTACCCGTCGCTGGCGGCGCTGCCCGAGCCTCCCGACGCGGTTGTGCTGGTGGTCCCAAAGGATGGCGTCGAGGCGCTGCTCGGCGAAGCGGCCGATTGCGGTGCCGGTGGCGTCATCGTGTATGCATCAGCTTATGGCGAAATGGGCGAGGGCGAAGGCCAGGCCGCCCAGGACCGCATCGCTGCGATCGCGCGCGAGCGCAACCTGCGCATGCTCGGCCCCAACTGCATCGGCCTTGTCAACAACATCACGCGCGCCGGCATGACCTTCATGCCCGATTACCACAAGCTCCCGCACCGCGTCGGCCCGGTGGGCATCGTGAGCCAGTCCGGCGCGCTCGGCTACGCACTGCTGCAGGCCGTCGAACGCGGGCGCGGGTTCTCGCACTTTATTTCCGCCGGCAATTCAGCCGCCATCGACGTGGCCGACCTGGTCGCCTTCCTCGCCGACGACCCCGGCTGCAAAGCCATCGTTTGCGTGTTCGAAGGCATTCGCGACGCGGCACGGATGCTCGCGGCCGGCGAGCGCGCGCGGCGGGCGGGCAAACCGGTCGTCATGTACAAGGTGGGCGCCTCTGAATCCGGCGCCCTGGCCGCGCAGTCGCACACTGGCGCGCTTGCGGGCTCGCACGCCGCCATGCAGGCCCTGTTCGAGCGTGCCGGGTTCGTGGTGGTCGATGACTTCGAGGCTTTGGTCGAGACCGGTCATTTCCTTGCCAGCGCGGGCAGGCCTTCGGCGCGCGGGGTGGCGGTGGTCTCGAGCTCGGGCGGGGCGGGCGTGATCGCTGCCGACAAGGCGGAAAAACACGGCGTGCCGATGCCGCAGCCGCTGGAGGCGACCACCCAGGTGCTGCGCACCATCGTCCCGGCCTTCGGCGCGGCCCGCAACCCCTGCGACCCCACCGGCCAGGTGCTCAACGTGCCGGAGTCGTTCTCGCTATGCGTGTCGGCACTGCTGGAAGACCCGCAGTACGGCGCGCTGGTGCTGCCGATGAGCTTTGCCCACCCGGAAGTCACGATCGCACGCCATGCGCAGATTCGCGCCCTGGCGCAGAAGTACGCCAAGCCCATCGTCATCGCGTGGCTGAGCGAGTGGCTGCAGGGGCCGGGCGCCGAGTTGTACGAAGCGGACCCGCACCTGTCGCTGTTCCGTTCCATGGACCGGTGTTTTGCGGCCATCGCGGCGTGGCATGCGCATGCGGCATCGACGCCGCCCGGCGCGTCGCCCCGGCGCGCGGGCGCGCAAGCAGCCATGGAGGCCGGTTCGCTGCTCGAAGGGGCGGACAAGGTCGTCACCGAGCGGCGCGCCAAACGTGTGCTGGCCGCTTACGGTGTGCCGGTGGTGGAGGACCGCCTGGCCGGAAGCGAGGAGGAGGCCGTCGCGGCCGCGGGTGCGTTGGGCTATCCGGTGGCGCTCAAGATCGAGTCGCGCGCAATCGCGCACAAGACCGAAGCTGGCGGTGTGCGCCTGGGATTGGCGGACGACGCGAGCGTGCGCGCCGCTTATGCCGGGATCCTGGCCAACGCGCGCAGGCTCACCAACGACTTTGCGGGCGTGCTGGTGCAGCCGATGGCAAAACCGGGCGTTGAAGTCATCGTCGGCGCGCGCATCGACCCGGTGGTGGGCCCGGTCGTGCTGGTCGGGCTCGGCGGGGTGCTGGTGGAACTCATGCGCGACACCACCGTGGCGCTGGCGCCGGTTTCGGCCGAGGAGGCGAAACGCATGCTCGCCCGCCTGAAGGGCTACCGGCTGCTCACCGGATTCCGCGGCAGTGTGCCGGTGGACCTCGACTCGCTCGCTGATGCCATTGCGCGCCTATCCGAGTTCGCCACCGACCACGCTGGCCGCATCACTGAGTTCGACGTCAACCCGATCCTGGCGCATGCCGATGGCGTGACGGCGGTCGATGCGCTCATTACCCTTCGATGATGCAGGGGCAATCGCCGCACGCCTCGTTGACTCGACCGGGCAGGAATTTTTCCCGCAGCGCCCTCCGGTTCGGCGCCGAACGCACCGCGCCAGCGGCCAGCGGCAGCGGCTACCGGTTGCCGCGTATCTTGCGGATCTGGGCAGCGTACGCCGCGTGGATTTCCGCGCCGAATACCTTGGCAAAGTCGGACTCCATTTCGCGGGTGAGCTTGGCGTGTTCGGCCACCAGCAGATCCCACATCCTGGATTTCCTGGTGATATTGAGGACGCCCAGCCCGCTGCCCTGCTCGCGCTCGATCTTCTTCGGGTCGATCCTGACGAGAGCCGACATGACCGCCGCGCGCATTCCTTCCGGCAGGGCGGCCTGGTGCGCGCGCAGGTCGTTGCAGGCCGCGGCGAAAGCCTTGGCCGGGTTCGTGTCACCGACGACGGGCCGCTTCGGGTCAAAAAGGAATTCCAACACGCTGGCCGAATTGGCCGTCGACGTGACCGGATTGTCTCCAGCGCCGGGCTCGGGTTCGGCGCCCAGAGCCCTAAGCGCCTCCGCGCGTTCGTGCAGCAGGGCCATCACGCCCTCGACGGCGGCGCGCACGACTCGCCCGCTTTCCGCCATGAACTTTTCCGCATCGGCGATGTGAAGGTGCGGCAGGCCCGCGCCTGCGAGGAATGCGGCGACGGCCGGATCGACCGTGGCGCCGGCTTCGTTTACCGCCCGGGACGCACGCGGCGCGGTGACCGAAGCCGCCTCGGCCGCCTTTGCAGCGATGCGCGCCTCGATTTCGGCAAGCGAGTTGCGCGACTGGGGCTTCTTCGCATCCGCCGGGGGTCCGGCGGCGCCTGGCGTCGCGGGCTTTTGCGGCCGGCGCCGGACGTAAGTGCGGTCGTCGGAAAAGCCTTCTTCGACCTCGGGATTGGGCGACGCGGCGGTGACTGCCGGCGGGGGCGCCGCTGGCGCGGGGGCCGCGTCGAAGGCTTCGGACAGGTCGAAGTCCAATGCCGCGGAGGATGCGGGCTTGCGATCCTGTGCCGCCTCCGCGGGCTCGTCCTTTGCGCGTGCCGGCGGAGGAACGCCCGCCGCCGGGCGGCGGACATAGGTCATGTCTTCTGCGGACGTCTCCTGGCTACCGGGCATATTGCGATTGGTGGCCGCACGCGCCCATATCGGCGGAATGTAGGTGACCTCGTCCTCCGCCGTGTCGGGCAGCGCCGGCATCCCTCCGGCGGCCGACTGCGACGCGGCAGGGACGGAGTCGACCGGGGGCACGTAGGTGGATTCGTCGGCGCTCGGGTCGGACGCGATGGACTCAGCCGCCGGTGAGGCGAGCGCCGGAGCTACGGGCGTGGCCTCCGCCGCGGCCATTGCCTCGAGGACCTCGATGCGGTACTGGCCCACCGATACCTGGTCCCCCTTGGCCACGGGGACGCGGTCCCCATGAGAGAACCGCTGGCCGTTGACCATGATGGGATTGACCTTGGAGACGACCTTCACCCAGTACGAGTCACCGTCCGCTTCGAACTCGGCGTGCACGCGCGACACATGCTTTTGCGAATCCTCCAGGGCGATGGTGCAGTCCTGGTCGCGGCCGATGGTGATGCGGCTCTGGTGCAGCGTGTGGCTTGCAACCGGCTTGAGCCGGCCGCCGGCACTCAGGGAAATGTTGACCTTGATGGGCATCGTTTCGTCGTGCGGCTCCGCTCTGCGCGTGTTCCTGCAGCAAAACCCCTTGCTGGAGGACGGATACGGGAGTGTATCGCTACTGCACGGTAGTGCGTGCCGCGGGCTTACGAACCGGGCCGGCCGCACTGGCTGGCGTAAAATGCGGGACTGCTCGAAACCTTTTCCCGGAGGCCGGTTGCTTCCGAGGGTGCCCGTGCCGTATTCGAGCCCTTCCGAGGCTTGCCGAGAGTCCGCGAAATGAAACCCCGACACAAGCGCGTTGCATTCATCTGCGCCGGCCTGGCCGTGCTGGCGGCGGCTGCCGCGCTGGTGCTCAATGCCTTCCAGAGCAACCTCGTGTTCTTTTTCAGCCCCAGCCAGGTCATTGCCCGGGAAGCGCCGCTGGAACGGGCGTTCCGGATCGGCGGAATGGTCGAGACCGGCAGCGTCAAACGCCAGAGTGACGGCCTCACGGTGCGTTTCAACGTCACCGACACCGCGAAGACGGTGCCGGTGGTGTTTACCGGCATCCTTCCGGACCTGTTCAAGGAGGGCAAGGGTGTGGTGGCGCAGGGCCGGCTGGGCGCCGACGGTGTGTTCCACGCGACCGACGTATTGGCCAAGCACGACGAGAACTACATGCCCCCTGAAGCGGGCCACGCCATCGAGCAGGCGCAGAAAGCGCAGCAGAGCCTTGCACTCCCCACCCGATAGGCGGCCATCCTGATTCCCGAGATCGGACAGTACTCGCTCATCCTCGCGCTGATGCTCGCCCTCGCGCAGGCGATCCTGCCGCTGGTCGGGGCCGCCCGCGGCTGGCCGGCATGGATGGCGGTGGCGCGTCCC
>JBBQCV010000069.1:0-16384 GCA_038319115.1 Burkholderiales bacterium
CACCGGCAGCTCGGTGCCGGGGAGCAGGTCGGCCAGCGTGTATCCCTCCAGATGTTTCAGGAATATCCGCAGTCCGTCTTCCAGGACGCGGGCGAGCCGGCATTGGCCTGTGAGGGCGCACTGATTACCGGAAGTGAAGCACTCGACCAGGTCAAAGTCGGGCTCGATGCCGCGTACGACCGCGCCCAGGTTGATGTCGGCCGGCGCACGCGCCAGGCGCATGCCGCCGCCCTTGCCGCGAACGGTCTCGATCCAGCCCTGCAGCCCGAGCTGGTGGGTGATCTTCATCAGGTGGGCCTCGGATAGGCCATGGGCCTGCGCGATCTCGGCGATCGTGCACAGGCGATCTGGTTGCTTGCCCACATACATCAGGAGGCGCAGCGCGTAGTCGGTCATGGCAGTCAGGCGCATGGCAATGCTCCGTCGGTCAGGATAGGCGTGGCCGTACCAACATCGGAAAGAACCGCCACAGATAGAGAGCGAAGGCGGCGATCCAAGCGAGCGCCGCGGCGTGAAGCGCCGCCGGCCCGAACGGGAGGGCCACCAATGCGAGCAAGCGCAAGCCGGCAGCGGCGATGACCAGGGCAAAGCTAACCACCATGCCGCGGTCGGTCTGCAACGGGCGGCCCAGGTGGCCCAGCGCGGTGCGCGTGACCATGCCGATGATGAGCACCGCAAAGCCGGCCATGCCGATAACGTGAGCTGGCCACGCAATGCGCACAATCCATCCCAATGCGTGTGCCGCCGCGACCAGCAGGCCCGCGCCCAGTCCGCAGTAGCCGGCGTAGAGTATCCACAGCAGGGGGTGGTGACGCACTGTCCACGGTTTCCAGGCAGCCACCTGCACGAGCGCCAGGGAGCCGGCGACCACGAGCGCCGGCCCCGAGAGTTGCGGCCATTGCATCAAGGTGCCGAAAATCGCCAGTACGGCCGCGCCGACCTGCCATTGCCCGCCGACGGTGTGCATAGGAATCGACAGGCCCTGTACGGCGCGCATGGCGAAAAAGGGAATCACACGGCGCGCGATCAGCAGCGCGATGACGGCCATGCAGAGCAGGCCGGCGTGGAAATGCGCCATCAGGCCAACATAGTCGCCCTGCCGCACGGCGGCCAGATACAGCGCATCGGCAATGCCGAGCGCGAGCACCATGAGCGGCACTCCATAGTTGCGGCGATTGCCCGTTCCGTACACCGAGCGCGCCAGCGCCAGCGCGGCAACGCCGAAGAAAGCGATCTCCGAAAGAGCCGCCAGCAGGTAAGCCGTGGCTTCCGGCACGAGGAAGCCCGCGCGAGCAATGACCCACAGCGCGCAAAGCATAGCGAGGGGTGAGCCCTGCAGGGGATTGACGCCCGTCCAGTTGCTCGCCGCCGTCAACAGGAAACCGACAGCGATGGTGGCGACGAACCCCCAGAGCATCTCGTGCGCATGCCAGGCGACGCCGCCCAGCGGCGCAACCAGCCAATGCGGCGCATAGATCCACAACGCGATGGATAGGGCGGCCCAGCCGCACCCGGCGAGATACAGCGGCCTGAAGCCCAACTCGACGAACGCCCGCCACTGCGGCGCGCTCGTGGCGCAATCGCGTTGCCTTAAAGGTTGAAGCTCAGCCAAGCGGGAGATCCCGCGGCAGGGCATCGGGGCTGCGGCTCAACTGGTAGCCGTACCAGAGGCTGCGCCCGATCCGTTGGGCCAGCATATAGGCCTGCTCGCCCATGGCGCGGTTCGGCAGCGCGGCCGTGGTTTCGCGGAACAGCACGAGCCACCGCTGGAACAACTCGGCAGTGAGTCCGGGCAGGGCGGCGTGCTTCGGCATTGGCGCCCCGGAAAAGCGGCCTGTGCCGCGCAGGACCGAGGACCAGAAATCCACCAGCTTCGCGAGGTGGGAATCCCAGTTGTCCACATGCGCATTGAAGACCGGGCCGAGCATCGGGTCGAGGCGCACCTTCGCGTAGAAGGCGTGAACCATCGCGGAGATTTCGGCTTCGGTGCAAAGATCGGCGGAGGGCATGAATGGGTCGCAAACTGCAGGTTGCATAAAGATACATGCAAAATATATCTTATAGGAACTCGCTAGTCGAGAGGCGGATGTATGAGAAGCGCTCAATGCCGCGCCTGGATCGGCTCGATGCTTACCTCAGGACCGTGCAGGCCGGGACGCCCAAGCGTTCGCGCGGCCGCAAAAAGTGACGCTGCCGTCCGGGGAGCGCGCGTTTTTCACCGCACTGCTGGACGCCCGGGGGCGTTTTCTTTATCGACACAAGGAGTTCGATCGAATGGTGTTCAAGACGCTGGACGGCGAACCGCACGACGTGAGCGGCACTTATCGCGAGGTCGTGCCGCAGCGCCGCCTGGTATTCACCTGGGCCTGGATCAGCACCGCCGAGCGCGTGTCGCAGGTGACGCTGTCTTTTGAGCCGACCGGCAAGGGCACCCGCTTCACGCTGCTGCACGAACAGTTCTTCGACATGGCGGCACGCGACGGCCACGAACGCGGCTGGGGCGGCTCCATGGAAAAGCTCGCACGGTTTCTCGCGCACTGATTTCCGCACACACAAGGAGGCAGCATGGCTTATGTAGGTGGATTCATCGTTCCGGTACCGAAAAAGAATGTCGATGCCTATAAGCGCATGGCGCGCACGGCAAGCAAGGTCTGGATGGAACATGGCGCGCTCGAATACCGCGAGGCCATCGCGGACGACGTGAAGCCGGGCAAGTGGACGTCCTTCCCGCAGAGCGTGAAGCTGAAGAAGGACGAAGTCGTGTTCTTCTCGTGGATTATCTACAAGTCGAGGGCGAGCCGCGACAGCATCATGAAGAAGGTCATGAAGGACAAGCGCCTGGTGGCCATGATGGACCCGAAGAAGCTGCCGTTCGACGGCAAGCGGATGATCTGGGGTGGCTTCAAGGTGGTGGTCGACGCCTGAGTCGCCGACCCATGACTCCGGCCTGATCGACGGCGCGCATTTCGCGCCACCGTCAATGCGGCCGCAATTCTTGCAGACGCAATGGCGTTCCACTCACCCAAGGAGATTCAAATGCTGGTCCAGCCCTACGTGTTCTTCGAAGGCCGTTGCGAGGAAGCGCTAGATTTCTACGCCAAGGCCATCGACGCAAAGATCGAGATGAAGATGAAGTACAGCGAAAGCCCCGGGGGATCGGGGTCTCGCCCGCCTGGCCTCCCCGCGGGTTCGGACAACAAGATCATGCATGCGGCCTTCAAGGTCGGCGACTCGCTGGTCATGGCCTCCGATGGGATGTGCTCGGGCGAGACGGGGTTCAAGGGCGTTGCCCTCACGATCTCGATGGACGACCAGGCGAGCGTGCGGCGCATGTTCGAAGCGCTCGCGCAGGGCGGCCAGGTCCATATGCCGCTCGAGAAGACTTTCTACTCGCCGCTGTTCGGCGTGGTTGCCGACAAGTTCGGCCTGTCGTGGATGCTGATGGCCAACCCAGCCTGATCCCCTAACCAGTCCTGCCGCCTGCTAGTGCAACCCGCGGCGGGGTCAGCCGCCGAGTTGCGCGACCTGCTGGGCCAGGTACTGCATGCGTTCGGCGAGCGACTTGAGCAGCAGGGCGCCGAACGCAGGCTTGGCCTTGACCAGGGCGAGGAATTCGTTGCGTCCGATGCTGATGAGCGAACTGTTGGTCGCTGCCGTGGCGGTGGCGGCGCGCGCCGCCCGGTCCACCAGCGCCATTTCGCCGAATATTCCCCCTGGGCCCACGCGCTCCACCACCCGGTCGCCGATGGAGATGGCGACCTGCCCGTCCATCACGACGTACATCGATGCGCCGACCGCGCCCGCTGCAACGATCACCCTGCCCTGCCCGTAAGCCGCCGGGGGCTGCCCCCCCAGCTCGCGAGACAGTTCGACGAGCATCTTCCTGTCGATCACGTTGCTGCGCTCCACCGGTGGCGCGTTCGCCGCGGCGGGTGCGCCGGCCAGCCGGGCGACGCTCTGGCGCAGGCGCTGTCCCATGCTGCTCATGAGCATGAGCGCGAAGTCGGGGGTCTTCTGCAGTGCCGCGAGGAACTGCTTTTCGTCCAGCGACAGCACTTTGCAGTCGGTCTTGGCCATCGCCGTCGCGCTGCGCGGCAGGCCGGCGATCACTGCCAGCTCGCCAAAGATCTCGCCGGCCTTCACAACGCCGAAGAACTTGCCTTTGATCATGAGGCCGATTTCGCCGTCGAGCAGCAGGTACATGCGCGCGGCCTTGGCGAAAAATCCGCCCGCCTTTTCGTTCTCCGCGAAGATCGGCTTGCCGGCCGGCTTGTCTTCGACCGTGCCGGTGGCGCGGAAGAACTCGAGCGCGAGCGCGGGGCTGTAAACCGAGCTCTGGGCGGTGCCCTGCACGGCATTGCGCGCCGGCGCCTCGGCCGTGGCGGGCTTGGGAATGGGCTGGGTGCTGGCGAAATCGAGGTCGTCTGACATGGGTGGCGCAGATTCTATGCTGTTGGATGGACTTCGAGGAGTGCCGGCAGTTCCGCAACGCTGCCAATTAACGCATCATGCGGCTCGGCCTCGAGCTGCGCGCGGCCGTGGGCGCCCGAGAGCACGCCCACCACCCAGCCCGCGCCGGCGTTGCGGCCGGCGCGCAGGTCGAGCACGGTATCGCCCACGGCCATCACGCTGCGGGCATCGGCCACGCCGGTCCGCTCCATGGCCATGAAGATGAGATCGGGCGGTTCGGCCTCGCTGATGGCGATGCCGTGCGTGCCCAGCACGTAGGTGAAGGCCTCGGGCACCTGGCCGCTGTCCTCGATGGTCGTGCCGGCCATATCGAACACGACCAGTGCCGGCTTGGCCATTACGCGCGCCGTCAGCGAATCGCGTCGAGCAAGTGGGCGAAGACCTTGGGGGTGCCGCCCACGATGTCGCCGGTTTCATACCAGTCGTCTTCGCCGGCCAGACCGCCGACCAGCCCGCCGGCTTCCTTGATGAGCAGTGCGCCCGCGGCCATGTCCCATTTGGACAGGCCCATTTCCCAGAATCCGTCCATGCGCCCGCAGGCCACGTAGGCCAGGTCGAGCGCGGCGGCGCCTGCGCGCCGCACGCCGGCGCTGGAGGTCATGACGGTGCGCATCTGCTTCATGTACAGGTCCATGCGGCCCATTTCCTTGAACGGGAAGCCGGTGCCCACCAGTGCGTCGCGCAGGTGGGCGCACTTGGTAACGCGCACGCGGCGGTCGTTGAGGTAGGCGCCGTGGCCCTTGGAGCCGGTAAAGAGTTCGTTCTTCACCGGGTCGTAGATCACGGCATGCGCGATCTGCCCGCGATAGCGCACCGCGATCGACACGCAGTACTGCGGGAAGCCGTGGATGAAGTTGGTGGTGCCATCGAGCGGGTCGATGACCCAGGTGTATTCGTTCTTCGCGCCGCCGGCGTCTTCGCCCGACTCCTCGGCGAGGATAGCGTGCTCGGGATACGCCTGGCGGATGATGGCGATGATCGCCGCCTCGGCGGCCTTGTCGATCTCGGTGACGAAGTCGTTGGCGCGCTTGGTCTGCACCTCGAAGCCGCCCGCGAGGGTGGCGCGGTTGATGAGCGAGCCGGCGCGCCGCGCCGCCTTGACCGCGGTATTCAACATCGGATGCATTTGGGATTCTTCTGAGGTTTGAAAGAAATGCGGCGAATCGAGTGTGTATTCTAAACTTAGGCCCCGGATCACCCGCGCCCCGATGACTCCTTCCGCCGACATTCTTCCGCTTGACGCCATCCGCATTGTGCTCGTGCGCACCAGCCATCCCGGCAATATCGGTTCGGCCGCGCGCGCAATGAAGAACATGGGGCTGCGCTCGCTGGCGCTGGTGGCGCCCAAACGTTTTCCCGATCCCGAGGCCATCGCGCTTGCAAGCGGTGCCGACGACGTGTTGGCGGCCGCGAGCGTGCACGCGTCGCTCCCGGAGGCCATCGGCGACTGTATCGGCGCCTATGCGCTTTCGGCGCGGCTGCGCGAATGGGGCCCGGAAAACTTCGCGGTGCGCGAAGCCGCGGCCGCCGCGCTGACCGATGCGCAGGCCGGCCCGGTCGCGTTCGTGTTCGGCAACGAGGCTTCCGGCCTCACCAACGACGAACTGCTCGCGTGCCAGCACCAGGTGCGCATCCCGACCGACCCGGCCTGGAGCTCGATCAACCTCTCACAGGCGGTGCAGATCGTCGCGTACGAACTGCGAATGGCCGCCACATCGGGTGCGCTGGTACCGGCGCGCACCGAACCGCTGGCCACGATAGCCGAGCTGGAGGGCCTGTACGGGCATCTGGAACAAGCGGCTGAAGCGAGCGGATTCCTCGATCCCGCCAATCCCGGGCGGCTGCGCGAGCGCTTCCGCCGGCTTTTCGCCCGGGCCCGCACGGAGCACGAAGAAGTCAACATTATCAGGGGGTTGTTGAAGTCCCTGTCGAAGCGCGGGAACTCGACCGGCGAATAGTTGACTAAATCGGTAGGCTTTCCTAAGATTGGATCATGCTTACCCGACTGCGCGAAGACATCCGGGCGGTTTTCGACCGCGATCCCGCCGCCCGCACGACTTGGGAAGTGCTGACCTGCTATCCCGGCATGCACGCCCTGTGGATCCATCGCATGTCCAGAGGTCTGTGGGACATGCGCCTGCTCTGGGCGGGCCGGTTCGTGTCGCACCTGGGGCGCTGGCTTACCGGAATCGAAATCCACCCGGGCGCGACCATCGGCCGCAGGGTGTTCATCGACCACGGCATGGGCGTCGTGGTCGGCCAGACCGCCGAGATCGGCGACGACTGTACGCTCTATCACGGGGTCACCCTCGGGGGCACCTCGTGGAGCGGGGGCAAGCGTCACCCGACCCTGGGAAAGGGCGTGGTCATCGGCGCCGGCGCCAAGGTGCTCGGCCCGATCTTCGTCGGGGACGGCGCCAAGATCGGCTCCAATGCGGTGGTGGTGCGCGAAGTTCCGCCTGGCGCGACCATCGTAGGCGTTCCGGGGCATGTGGTGGAAGGCGATGCGCCGAAAGCCGCGCGCTTCGCCGCGTATGCCGTGGTGCAGGATTGCGACGACCCGTATGCGCAGACCATCCGTGGCCTCGTCGAGCACTCCGAAGAACTCGACCAGACAGTGCATGCATTGCGCTCCAAGCTGGATCGGCTCGAGCGCGAAGTGGCCCTGCGCGGGCAGCCCGAGGAACCGCTCAGGGCGGTGAAATAGCAGGACAAATTACTTGAGTAATCCAGTCGGATACGGTATACTTGACTAATTAGATCGGGTAATCCCGGACCCCCGCCGCGCATGGCGGCAGCGCCGTGATCGGGATTGCCCCGGAACACCCAAAGGAGCCCCCCATGAGACTCACCACAAAAGGCAGGTTCGCGGTCACCGCCATGGTGGACCTGGCGCTGCGCCAGGGCGGCGGTCCGGTGACGCTTTCGGCCATCAGCGAGCGCCAGCACATCTCGCTTTCGTACCTCGAGCAGCTGTTCGGCAAGCTGCGCCGGCGCAGCCTTGTGTCCAGCGTGCGCGGTCCCGGCGGCGGTTACAACCTCGCCCAGCCCATGCGCGACATGTCGGTGGCCGACATCGTCCTCGCGGTGGACGAGCCGCTCGATGCCACCCAGTGTGGCGGCAAGGAAAACTGCGTCGACGGCGAGAAGCGCTGCATGACCCACGACCTCTGGGCCACGCTCAATACCAAGATGTTCGAGTACCTGAGCTCGGTCAGCCTGCAGGACCTGGTCGACCACCAGCGCGGCAAGAAGGACACCAACGTGCTCAAGGATCTTCGCACGACGGCCAAGCCGGCCGCCGAGGCGATGGCCTGAGCGAGCGGAAGGAAAACGTGGCAATGAAATTCCCGATCTACCTCGATTACTCCGCCACCACGCCGGTCGATCCGCGCGTGGCGCAGAAGATGATCCCTTTCCTCACCGAGCATTTCGGCAACCCGGCCTCGCGGTCGCACGCCTATGGCTGGAAAACCGAGGAGGCGGTGGAGGAGGCACGCGGCCATGTGGCCGCGCTGCTCGGCGCCGACCCGCGCGAGATCGTTTGGACCTCCGGGGCGACCGAAGGCAACAACCTCGCCATCAAGGGCGCGGCGCAGTTCTACAAGACCAAGGGCAAGCACCTCATCACCCAGAAGACCGAGCACAAGGCCACGCTCGACACCATGCGGGAGCTCGAGCGGCAGGGGTTCGAGTGCACCTACCTCGACGTGAAAGACGACGGGTTGGTCGACCTCGACGCGTTCAAGGCCGCGATCCGGCCCGACACCATCCTCGCCTCGATCATGATGGTCAACAACGAGATCGGCGTGATCCAGCCGATCGCCGAGCTGGGCGAGATCTGCCGTGCCAAGGGCATCATTTTCCATTGCGATGCGGTGCAGGCGGCCGGCAAGGTTGAAATCGACCTGGCCCGGCTCAAGGTAGACCTCATGACCATCACCGCGCACAAGATGTACGGGCCCAAAGGCATAGGCGCGCTCTACATCCGCAGGAAGCCGCGCGTGCGGATCGAAGCGCAGATCCACGGCGGCGGGCACGAGCGTGGCTTTCGCTCCGGCACCCTGCCCACGCACCAGATCGTCGGCATGGGCGAGGCCGCGCGCCTCGCCAAGGCGGAAATGGCCACCGACAACGAGCGCATCCGCATGTTGCGCGACCGGCTGTGGAAGGGGCTGTGCGAAATGGAGGCCGTGGTGCTCAACGGCGACCTCGAAAAGCGCATCCCGGGCAACCTCAACGCAAGCTTCAACTACGTCGAGGGCGAGTCGCTCATCATGGCGATCAAGGACATCGCGGTATCGTCCGGGTCGGCGTGCACCTCGGCGTCGCTCGAGCCTTCGTACGTGCTGCGCGCGCTGGGGCGCTCGGACGAACTGGCGCACTCGTCGATTCGCTTCACGCTGGGCAAGTTCACCACCGAAGAGGAAGTCGACTACGCGGTGAACCTGGTCAGGACCAAGGTGGCCAAGCTGCGCGATCTCTCACCCCTGTGGGAAATGTACAAGGACGGCGTCGATCTCAACACCGTCCAGTGGGCCGCGCACTAAGCGCGCCTCGTAAGACGTTCCAGGAGGCTTTATGGCATACAGCGACAAGGTAATCGACCACTACGAGAATCCCCGCAACGTGGGCTCGTTCGAGAAGGGCGACGATTCAGTGGGCACCGGCATGGTCGGCGCGCCCGCCTGCGGCGACGTGATGAAGCTGCAGATCAAGGTCGCCAAGGACGGCACGATCGAGGATGCGCGGTTCAAGACCTACGGCTGCGGCTCGGCCATTGCGTCCTCGTCCCTGATCACCGAATGGGTGAAGGGCAAGACCCTCGATCAGGCGATGGGCATCAAGAACACCCAGATTGCCGCCGAACTCGCGCTGCCGCCGGTCAAGATCCACTGCTCGATCCTGGCCGAGGACGCGATCAAGGCGGCCGTGGCAGACTACAAGCAAAAGCACGGCGAACAATCGCCCGCGGAGCCTGCGCCGCAGGCCGCCCACGGCTAGAAGGCAAACGCTATGGCAATCACCCTGACAGAGAAGGCCGCGGACCACGTGACCGGGTACCTTTCCAAGCGCGGCAAGGGCGTCGGGCTGCGCCTGGGCGTGCGCACCACCGGCTGCTCGGGCATGGCCTACAAGCTGGAATTCGCCGATGCGGTGAACCCGGACGATGTCGCCTTCGACAGCCACGGCGTGAAGGTGCTCGTCGATCCCAAGAGCCTGCCCTACATCGACGGAACCGAGCTCGACTACACGCGCGAGGGCCTGAACGAAGGATTCAAGTTCAGGAACCCGAACGTGAAGGACGAATGCGGCTGCGGCGAGAGCTTCAACATCTAGGAAAGGTTAATATCGCGGTTGCACGACCCTCGCGTGGCCGGCCGACAGGCGGCATACGCCTGCGGAGGCGCGTGGGAGGTCGATGCAATCCGGCGGGTCAAGGGGCGAAAGCCCCTTTTTCATTCTTATGACACTCAATATCGCGCAGGATCACTTCTCGCTCTTCGGACTTCCAAGCGCATTCGCGCTGGACGCGGTGGCGCTTGAGCGCGCCTACCGCGAAATCCAGGCGCGCATCCACCCCGACCGGTTCGTCAATTCGGGCGAGGCGGAAAAGCGTGCCTCGATGCAATGGACCACGCGCGTGAATGAAGCCTACCGCACCCTCAAGGATCCGGTATTGCGCGCGAAGTACATGCTCGAGCAGGCAGGACTCGATGTCGGGTTCGAGACCAATACCGCCATGCCGCCGGCGTTCCTGATGCGCCAGCTCGAGCTGCGCGAATCGCTGGAAGAAGCGCTCGATGCCGCTGCGCTCGACAGCCTTGCGACCCAGCTCGCCCGCGACCGTCAGCGCCTCGAGACGCTGCTGGGCGCAAAAATCGACGCGGAGAAGGACCTGCCGGCGGCCGTGGGCATCGTGCGCGAATTGCAGTTCCTGTCGCGCTTCGGCGAGGAAGTCGGCCACGCCTACGAGGAACTGGAAAAGTAGATGGCGCTCCTGCAGATTTCCGAGCCGGGCGAATCGACCGCACCGCACGAGGATCGCCTCGCGGTGGGTATCGACCTGGGCACCACCAACTCGCTCGTGGCGACAGTGCGCAGCGGCAGCGCGGTGTGCCTGCCCGACGAGCAGGGCCGGGGGCTGCTGCCCTCCGTCGTACGCTATTTTCCCGACGGCCGTACCGAGACGGGTTACGCCGCGCAGGACGAGCAATCGGCCGACCCGAAGAACACGGTCCTTTCGGCCAAGCGGTTCATGGGACGCGGCCTCAAGGACATCGCCAATATCGAGAACACGCCGTACGATTTTGTCGACGCCCCGGGCATGGTGCGGTTGCGCACTTCGGCCGGCGTGAAAAGCCCGGTGGAGATTTCCGCCGAGATCCTCAAGGTGCTCGCTGCGCGCGCGCAGGCCTCGCTCGGTGGCGAACTCTCGGGTGCGGTGATCACGGTGCCGGCCTATTTCGACGATGCACAGCGCCAGGCGACCAAGGATGCGGCGCGCCTGGCCGGCCTCAACGTGTTGCGCCTGCTCAACGAGCCCACCGCGGCGGCCATCGCCTACGGCCTGGATAACGCCTCGGAAGGCGTGTATGCGATCTTCGACCTCGGCGGCGGGACGTTCGACATCTCGATCCTGCGCCTGTCCAAGGGCGTGTTCGAGGTGCTGGCGACCAACGGTGATGCGGCGCTGGGCGGCGACGATTTCGACCACCGCATTTTCTGCTGGGTGCTCGAAGAAGCGAAAATGGCGCCGCTTTCGGCCCACGACACGCGCCTCTTGCTCACCAAGGCGCGCGAGGCCAAGGAAGCCCTGACGCTGCACGGCACGGCGCGCATCACCGCGCGCCTCGCCTCGGGCGACGTGGTCGAGGCCACGCTCACGACCGCGATCTTCAGCCAGTTGACGCAGACGCTGGTGGCCAAAACGCTCGGCCCGACGCGCAAGGCGCTGCGCGATGCGGGGCTTTCAGCGGAGGAGGTCAAGGGGGTGGTCATGGTCGGCGGCGCGACGCGCATGCCGCAGATCCAGCGCGCGGTGGCCGAATTCTTCAAGCGCGACCCGCTCAACAACCTCGACCCGGACAAGGTCGTCGCGCTCGGCGCGGCCATGCAGGCCAACGTGCTGGCGGGCAACAAGGCCACCGGCGAGGACTGGCTGCTGCTCGACGTGATCCCGTTGTCGCTCGGTGTGGAGACAATGGGCGGCCTGGTCGAAAGGGTGATCCCGCGCAACTCCACGATCCCGGTCGGGCGTGCGCAGGAGTTCACCACCTTCAAGGACGGCCAGACCGCCATGAGCTTTCACGTGGTGCAGGGCGAGCGGGAACTGGTGTCGGACTGCCGCTCGCTGGCGAAATTCGAGCTGCGCGGGATCCCGCCCATGGCGGCCGGCGGCGCGCGCATCCGCGTGGCCTTCCAGGTCGACGCCGATGGCCTGCTTTCGGTATCGGCCAAGGAAAGCACCACCGGCGCCGAGGCCTCGGTCGATGTGAAGCCCTCGTACGGTTTGGCGGACGAGGACATCTCGCGCATGCTCAAGGACTCCTTCGAGCATGCCCGCGACGACATGCATGCGCGCGCGCTGCAGGAAGCGCGCGTGGACGGCCAGCGCCTGCTCGAGGCGGTCAAGGCCGCGCTGGCCGTCGACGCAGGCCTGCTCGCGGCGCCTGAACGCACCGACATCGATTGCCGCGTCGAGGCCCTCGCGGCCGCGCTAGCCGGGGCCGAGCACCGCGCGATCAAGTCCTCCTCGGATGCGCTCAACCGCGTGACCGAGGAGTTCGCCGCGCGCCGCATGGACCGCAGCGTGCGCGCCGCCCTCACGGGGCAGAAGATCTCCAACCTCAAACTGTAACGGGGGCCGAAGGGTTACCCTGCCTCGCCGATGCCCAAGATCACCGTCCTGCCGCACCCCGCACTGTGCCCCAAGGGCGCCGAAATCGACGCCCGCAAGGGCGTGTCCATCTGCGACACGCTGCTCGAGCACGGCATCGAGATCGAGCACGCCTGCGAAAAATCCTGTGCCTGCACCACCTGCCACGTGGTGGTGCGCTCGGGCGGCGATTCGCTTGCCGAGGCCACCGAGGACGAAGAGGACATGCTCGACAAGGCGTGGGGGCTGGAGGCACAGTCGCGCCTGTCGTGCCAGGCGATCGTCGCCGACGAGGACCTCACCGTCGAGATCCCGAAATACACCATCAATCACGCCCGGGAGCTGCACTGATGAAATGGACCGACTCGCGCGACATCGCCATCGCCCTCATCGAAGCGCACCCGGACGTCGACCCGCAATTCGTGCGCTTCACCGACCTGCATGGCTGGGTCGTAGCGCTGCCCGGCTTCGAGGACGACCCCGCCAAGTCGGGCGAGAAGATCCTCGAGGCGATCCAGATGATGTGGATCGAAGAGGCCGACTGAATGGCCGGCCGCCACCCGATCGAGATCGACCCGCCCGACATCACGGCCTACCGCGCCGGCAACACGCCGTTGCCAGCCTAGACCGCAGCGGGGGGAGCCGCGATGCAATCGACCAGCCAACCCGTCCTGCGGGATATCGTTCTCGTGGGCGGCGGGCACAGCCATGTCGGGGTGCTGCGCCGCTTCGGCATGCGGCCCATGCCGGGCGTGCGGATCACGGTGATCTGCCGCGATACCCATACACCGTATTCGGGGATGCTGCCGGGCTACATCGCCGGGCATTACGGCTACGACGAAGTGCACATCGACCTGCGCAAGCTGGCCGGGTTTGCACAGGCGCGCTTTTTCGGCGACGAAGTGACCGGCATCGATCGCGCGGCGCGCAAGGTGATCTGCCGCAACCGGCCGCCGGTGGCCTACGACCGCCTGTCGATCAATATCGGTTCGGCCCCAATGGTTGCCAAGGTGGCCGGCGCGGCTGAGCACGCCGTGCCGGTCAAACCCATCCATGCCTTCAATGCGCGCTGGCTGGCGCTGCTGGAGAGGGTGCTCTCACACCAGGGGGCCGAGTCGATCGTGGTGGTAGGCGCCGGCGCCGGTGGGGTCGAACTCACTCTGGCGATGCAGTTCCGCCTGTGCAACGAGTTGCGCGCATTGGGGCGCGAGGCGGAGGCACCGCGTTTCCACCTCGTCGATGCCGGCCCGCGCATCCTGCCGACCCACAACGCGGCGGTGCGCGAAGTGTTCTCGCGCGTGCTGAAAGAGCGCGGGGTCGAGGTCCACCTCGGTGCTGCGGTCGACCGCGTCGAAGCCAAGCGTGTGCATATGGCGAACGGTCAGGCCATCGAAGCCGACGAAGTCGTCTGGGTCACCCAGGCGGCGGGCGCGGACTGGCTGCGCGGCACCGGCCTCGCCCTCGACGAGGCGGGCTTCATCCGCGTCACCGACACGCTGCAGAGCGAGACCGACCCGTACATCTTCGCCGCCGGCGACATCGCCAGCATGACCGGCTATCCGCGCGAGAAAGCCGGCGTGTTCGCGGTGCGCCAGGGCCCGCCGCTCACCGAGAACCTGCGCCGCTCGGTCGAAGGCCGCGCGCTGCGCCCCTACCATCCGCAGAAGAGCTGGCTCGCGCTCATCAGCACCGGCGACAAGCACGCTGTGGCCTCGCGCAGTGGGTTTCACGCCGAGGGCGACTGGGTGTGGCGCTGGAAGGATTGGATCGACCGGCGCTTCATGGCCAAGTTCACCGACTTTCCGGCGATGGACGAGTCGGCGCCGCGACGGGTCTTGCCATCGCCGGTCAAGCTCGAGGGCGAGGAGGCCGCGCAGGCGATCTCGGCCATCGCCATGCGCTGCGGCGGATGCGGCGCCAAGGTCGGCGCGAGCGTGCTCTCGCGCGCGCTCGGGGGGCTCAACCCGGTGGAGCGCGACGATGTCCTCATCGGCCTGAAGTCGCCCGACGACGCGGCGGTGGTGCGCATCCCGCCGGGCAAGGCGCTCGTTCACAGCGTGGATTTCTTCCGCGCCTTCATCGACGACCCGTACGTGTTCGGCAAGGTGGCCGCCAACCACGCGCTGGGCGACATCTTCGCCATGGGCGGCGAGGCGCAATCGGCCACCGCGGTGGTCACCGTGCCACCGGGGCTCGAATCGAAAGTCGAGGATGTGCTCACGCAGATGATGACCGGCGCGATCGAGGTGTTGAACGAAGCCGGATGCGCGCTGGTCGGCGGTCATACCGGCGAAGGCGCCGAGCTTGCGCTGGGCTTTGCGGTCAATGGACTCATCGACGAGGGCCTCGCGGCGGTGATGAAGAAAGGCGGGTTGCGCGCGGGCGACGTGCTCGTGCTTACCAAGCCGATCGGCACCGGCACGCTGTTCGCGGCGCATGCCCGCCTGCAGGCGCGCGGCCGCTGGATCGACGCGGCGCTGGTGTCGATGGTGCAGTCCAACCGCGCGGGTGCGGCGATCGTCATTGCGCACGGCGCCAAAGCCTGCACCGACCTCACCGGTTTCGGGTTGCTCGGTCACCTGGTGGAGATGACGCGTGCCTCGGGCGTGGATGCTGAGCTCGACCTGGGCGCGCTGCCCGTGCTGGAAGGGGCCGAGGAAACCGCCAATGCGGGCATCCTGAGTTCATTGCAGCCAGCCAACGTGCGGTTGCGGCGCGCGCTGCGCAACCAGGAGGCCATGGTGTCGCATCCGCGCTACGCGCTGGTGTTCGATCCGCAGACCGCGGGCGGCTTGCTGGCGGGCTTGCCGGCGGAGCACGCCGAGGCTTGCATTGCCGAGTTGCGTGCCGCCGGCTATTCGCACGCCGCAGTCATCGGGCGCATCCTCCCCCAGGGCGATGCCCTGGAGCCGATCGTATTGCGCCCTTAGGCGCGTCGGACATGCGCTGCGAGATGTTGGCCCCGATCTACTGGAGCAATAAGTACAGCGAATGCAGTCGGGTGTTGATCCCTTGACCGGCTTGGCGTGTCACCAGGATTCGAGCCACGGCCGCAGGTCCTGCTCATGCGTCCAGGCGTTCTTTTTCTGCACGTGCAACTGCCAATACGCGTCGGCGATGGCCTCGGGGTCGAGGATGCCCTCGCGCTCCTTCAGCTTGTAGCGCTCGGGAAAAGTCTCGCGGATGAACGCAGTGTCGATCGCCCCATCGATGACCAGGTGCGCCACGTGGATGCCCTGCGGCCCGAGTTCGCGCGCCATGCTCTGCGCCAGGGCGCGCAGCGCATGCTTGGCCCCGGCGAACGCGGCGAAGCCATCTCGCCCGCGCAGGCTGGCGGTGGCGCCGGTAAAGAAAATCGACCCGCGCCCGCGCGGCAGCATGACCTTGGCGACCTCGCGCCCCATGAGAAACCCGGCGAGCGCCGCCATTTCCCATACCTTGGTGTAGACGCGCGTGGTGGTTTCGGTGATGCCGAAGCGCACGTTGCCGCCCACGTTGAACACTGCGGCCTCGATGGGTGCGATCTCGCGCTCGATGCCCGTGACCAGCTCGATCACCTGGTCTTCCTTGCGCGCATCCGAGCCGAACGGCACCGCCCGGCCGCCTGCGGCCTCGATCTGCGCAACCAGCGGGGCGAGCTTGCCGGCGGTGCGCCGCGTCACGCAAGCGATGTAGCCCTCGCGCGCAAAGCGGCGCGCAATGGCGCCGCCGGTGGCATCCCCCGCCCCGACGACGAGGACCGCCCTGGCGGTGGCGGAACCGTTGTGGCCGTTCGCCTCGCTCATTGTTGTTTCTCCCCTGGCGCGTGTTTATGCGGCCCCGCCCCCGCGGTGGGGCGGGCTACGCGCATCGTACTGCGCCCGGGCCCGATGCACTCACGCCGCCGCCTGCTGCGCGTCTTCGACCAGGCTGTTTGCGAGCGAGGCGAAAGCCGCGTCGTCCGGCGAGTCCAGAAACAGTTTCTGCGCCTCGGGCAGGCGTGCGAAGTTGCGCAGCGCCGAGCGCATGTAGGCCGGGTCGTAATGGTCGTCCAGC
>JBBQCV010000070.1:0-16290 GCA_038319115.1 Burkholderiales bacterium
CGGCGATATCCACGACACCCGCCCGCGCGACGTATCCACCTCGTCCAAACCCACGATGGTCACCGTGCGCTCGGCCCCGTCGCCGGCGCGCACCGTGACCGTGGCACCGAAAAACACCTGGTCGGTCTCGCGCCCGGCCGAGTCGACGACCTGCGATTTCTCCAGCCGGCGGATGAGGAAGCGCACGCGGCGGTCGATTTCGCGCAGCCTGCGCTTGCCGTAGATGTAATCGCCGTTCTCCGAGCGGTCCCCGTTGGAGGCGGCCCAGGATACGGTGCGCACCACTTCAGGACGTTCGACCTCGACCAGGCTCTTCAATTCGGCCCGCAGCCGCGCGTACCCCGCCGGCGTCATGTAGTACCGGTCGACGGCCGCCTGCACCGGCTCGATGGACTCGTCTTCGTCCTCGCCGTCACTTTCGCGCGTAAATGCCTTCGACATCGGTCGATTTTACCCCCCGGCCTTGCTGACAGTCGGCTTACCTGCCGCATTGCCGATGACGGCTTCACACACCCCCCGCCCGCCTACTTGCCAGAGGCCCGGGCCTTGCCCAGAATCGGGGGTCTACGATAAAAAAACGGGGAGCCCAAATGGCCAAAGACAAAGACGACCTGCTCAGTCGGGTGCGAATGCGCGAATGGGTCCTGATGAGCCTGATCGCGGCGACCGCAATCCTCGCCAACCTGCCCAGCGAATTCCTCGAGAAATACCAGCTCAACCCCAACTACCTCATCGCCGCGCTGAGCTGCACGGTGATCTTCGGCCTGTTCCTGTACCTGCGGTTCTTCTTCTTCCTCGCGGTCGTGCTGCTCATCGCCGGCGCGAATATGCCCGAGCAGATTGCCGATCGCTTCAACGTGTCCAAAGTGCCGCTGATCCTCGCGCTCATCGTGCTGGTGGGCATCTCCCTCATCAACTACGTGGTCAAGCTCATGCCGACGGGCCTGGAGCCCAAGCCCAAGACCAGGAGCCCGGAAGGGGTCCGCGCGATGTTCTACGCTATCGAGAAGGGCAACCTCGTCTACGCGCAGAAAGTCATCAGCATGGACTTCGACCCCAACCTGATGCACGACAACGGCTATACGCCCCTGTCGTATGCCGCCATGAAGGGCAACCCGCAGATGGTCGAGCTGTTTCTGCGCAACGGCGCCAATCCCGTCATGACGACCAAGGACGGCGACACCCCGGTCGAGCTCGCGCTGCGTTTCGGCCACGCCGAAGTTGCCGACATGCTCAAGCGCGCCCGCCAGGAATCGGAAGGCCACGCGGCCAACGCCGTGGCCGCACCGGCCGGCCGGCCGCAGACCTCGGTCGCGGCGTGAGGTGACCGGCGCGATGCGCACGGCGATGCGCACCGTGCCGCTGAATGCCTGGCTCTTCGGCGTGCTGGTCGCCGCCCTGCTTGCGGTGCGGCCGGCCGGCGCGCAGGACCTGCCCCTCGAGCGCATCAGGCTCCCGCCCGGCTTCACCATCGAACTGTTTGCGCGGGTGCCCAACGCTCGGGGCATGGCCCTCGGCCGGCACACCGTGTTCGTCGGCTCGCGCTCCGGCGGCAAGGTCCACGCCCTGCGCCTTCGCGGGGAAGGCGCGAGCCTTGCGGTCGACAAGGTGTCAGTGGTCGCGGGCAACCTCGAAATGCCCACTGGCGTGGCTTTCCGCGACGGGGCCCTGTACGTGGCCGAGGTCAGCCGCATCCTGCGATTCGACGCCATCGAGTCAAAACTCGACGCACCGCCCGTCCCGGTCGTGGTTACGGACAAGCTACCGACGGAAACCCATCACGGCTGGAAATTCATCGGCTTCGGGCCGGACGGCAAGCTGTATGTCCCGGTAGGCGCGCCGTGCAACGTCTGCGAGCGCGACCCCAATCGCTATGGGCTGATCCTGCGCATGGCGCCGGACGGGTCAGCGAGCGAAGTCTTCGCACGCGGGGTGCGCAATTCGGTCGGCTTCGACTGGCACGCGCAGACCAAGGAGCTCTGGTTCACCGACAACGGGCGCGATAACCTCGGCGACGACCTGCCGGCCGACGAACTCAACCACGCGCCGCGCGCGGGCCTGCATTTCGGCTTTCCTTATTGCCACCAGGGGGACACGCCCGACCCGGAGTTCGGCCGCTTGCGCAAATGCAGCGAATTCACCCCGCCGGCGCAGAAACTCGGCCCGCATGTGGCGGCGCTGGGGATGCGCTTTTATCGCGGCAGCCAGTTCCCGCCCGAGTACCGCAACCAGGCGTTCATCGCCGAGCACGGCTCGTGGAACCGCTCGGGCAAGATCGGCTACCGGGTGTCGGTGGTGACCCTCGAAGGCGGGCGCGCGGTGGCGTACCGCCCCTTTGCCGAGGGCTGGCAGCAGGGTGAATCGGCCTGGGGCCGCCCGGTCGACCTGCAGGAACTGCCCGACGGCTCGCTGCTCGTGTCGGACGACCATGCGGGGGCCGTCTATCGGATCAGATACACGCGTTGATTCAACCGCTTAGGGCTGGCACGAAAGTAGCCTCAACAGCGCCGCAAAATGCGCCTAAAATTCGCTCCTCCCCCGCGCCATACTGTATAAAAGACCAGTCCCGATGACCCGAACTGCCGCCCCCGCCGCCGCCCTTTCCAAACCGGCCGAGCAGGAAGTCTGCCGCGACGTGCTGGTGGAAAAATACGCCAAGAACAAGGAAACCACGATCGGCGAGGTGCGCACGCGCGTCGCGCGCGCGTTGGCGCAGGTCGAGGCCGAAGACCGCCGCCCGCACTGGGAGCGCAAGTTCCACCAAGCGTTGGAAGACGGCTTCATCCCGGCGGGCCGCATAAACTCGGCGGCCGGCATCGAAATGCAGGCCACGCTCATCAACTGCTTCGTCCAGCCGGTGGGCGACTCGATCTCCGAACTGGTCGATGGCCGGCCCGGCATCTACACCGCCCTGCAGGAGGCGGCCGAGACGATGCGACGCGGCGGCGGCGTCGGCTACGACTTCTCCTCCATCCGACCCAAGGGCGCCGATGTCAAGGGGACCCAGTCGCGCGCCAGCGGCCCGGTGTCGTACATGCGCGTCTTCGACCGCTCGTGCGAGACGGTCGAATCGGCCGGCGCGCGGCGCGGCGCACAAATGGGCGTGCTGCGCTGCGACCACCCGGACGTGGAGGAATTCATCCACGCCAAGGACCGCGGCGAATTGACCAACTTCAATATTTCGGTCGGCGTCACCGACGCTTTCATGCAGGCAGTCGAAAGCGGCACCCATGTCGAGTTGGCCCACAAGGCACGCCCCGGCCGCGAGCAGTTCGAGGCCGGCGCCTACCAGCGAGAGGACGGCAACTGGGTGTACCGCAAGGTGCCGGCGCGCGACCTGTGGGACCAAGTCATGCGCTCGACCTACGACCATGCCGAGCCGGGCATCCTGTTCCTCGACCGCATGAACCGCGACAACAACCTCAACTATTGCGAGTCGATCGAGGCCACTAACCCGTGCGCCGAGCAGCCGCTGCCTCCCTACGGCTGCTGCTGCCTGGGCTCGATCGACCTCACGCGTTTTGTCACCAGCGCTTTCGCAGAAACCGCGGCGTTTGATTTCGCCCACTTCGGCAAGGTCGTCGACACCTCGGTGCGCATGCTCGACAACGTGCTCGAGGTCACCGCGTGGCCGCTCGAGCAGCAGCACCAGGAAGCAATGGCCAAGCGCCGCGTCGGCCTGGGCTTCACCGGCCTTGGCGATGCGCTCATCATGCTGCGCCTGCGCTACGACAGCGTCGAGGCGCGCGCCATGGCGGCCAAAATCTCCGAGGCCATGCGCGACTTCGCCTACCGCGCCTCGGTCGAGCTCGCGCGCGAGCGCGGCGCCTTCCCCCTGTTCAATGCCGACCTGTACCTGTCCGGCACCAGCTTCGCCACCCGCCTGCCCGAAGAGGTCAAGGCGCTCATCCGCCGCCACGGCATCCGCAATTCCCACCTGCTGTCGATCGCCCCCACCGGCACCATCAGCCTCGCGTTCGCGGACAACGCCTCAAACGGCATCGAGCCGCCGTTCTCGTGGACCTACACGCGCAAGAAGCGCATGGCCGACGGCACGCTCAAGGAGTTCCCGGTCGAGGACCATGCGTGGCGCCGTTACCGTGCGCAGGGCGGCGACATGGACAACCTGCCGCCGTGGTTCGTGACCGCGCTGGAGCTCTCGGCCGCCGCGCACGAGGCGATGGTCGCCGCGGTCGCCCCCTACGTCGACACCAGCATCTCCAAGACGGTCAACGTGCCGGAGGACTATCCTTACGGCGAATTCCAGGACCTGTACTTCAACGCGTGGAAGTCCGGCCTCAAGGGCCTCGCCACCTATCGCCCCAACAGCGTGCTGGGCTCGATCCTCTCGGTCGACAAGCCGGCCGAGAAGGAAAAGCCGCAGGACTTCCGCCACGATGACCGCAACCGCCGCATCGAGATCAAGTCGGTCCCGGCACCAGTCCTGGCGAGCCTCGCCTGGCCCGGGCGGCCCAACCTCGCCGGCGGCAACCCGGCGTGGACCTACATGATCGAGCACCCGCACGGCACGTTCGCGGTGTTCGTCGGGCACGTCGAGCCCGACGGGGAGGCCTCCACCCGCGCGCACGCGTTCGAAGTGTGGGTCAACGGCGCCGAGCAGCCCCGCGGCATTGGCGCGCTGGCCAAGACGCTGTCGATGGACATGCGCACCAACGACGCGGGCTGGCTCAGGCTCAAGCTCGATTCGCTCGCCAAGGCCGCCGGCGACGACGCGTTCGACATGGCCTTCCCCCCGCATGGCGAAAGAAAGCGAATGCCCTCCGTGGTATCGGCGCTCGCGCAGGTGGTGCGCTACCGCGTCGACCAGCTCGGCGCCATGGGCGAGGCCGGCCCTACCCCGGTGCTCGATGCGATGTTCAGCCTCAAGGAACCCAAAACCGGCACCGACGGCACCATGTCATGGACGGTCGACGTGCTCAACCCCGGCACCGGCGACGACTTCGTCCTCGGGCTCAAGGAAATCACCCTGCCCGACGGCGTGACGCGCCCCTATTCGGTGTGGCTGTCGGGCGAATACCCGCGCGCCCTGGACGGCCTGTGCAAGATCCTGTCGCTCGACATGCGCGTCATCGACCCGGCATGGATCGGCATGAAGCTGCGCAAGCTCATCGACTACCCCGAGCCACTGGGCGACTTCATGGCCTTCGTGCCGGGCGAAAAGCGCCAGCAGACGTGGCCTTCGACGGTGGCGTATGTCGCCCGCCTCATCATCCACCGCTACGCCATGCTCGGCCTCCTGCGCGAGGACGGCATGCCGCTCACGCAAACAGGCCTGATGAGCGAACCGCCCGTGCAGGGCGCCGCGCCGGTCATGAAGGGCATCGCCTGCCCCGAATGCGCCAACCACACCATGATCCGCAAGGACGGCTGCGACTACTGCACCGCCTGCGGCTATGTCGGCATCTGCGGGTAAAGGCGACAATCGAATGACTTCGGGGAGAACGGCAATGAACCACTTGCGTTTGGTACTGGTGGCGGTCCTGGCCACGCTTGTTTCCGCGTGCGGCTCCATGAACGTGGTGTCCGACGGTCCCGACGCAAGGCTCATGCTGCGCGGCAACGACCCGGTGGGCTATTTCACCCAGGGCCGGGCGGTGCCCGGCCGGCCCGACATCAAGGCCGACCACGAGGGCGTCACCTACCGCTTCGCCTCCGAGGAAAACCGCCGCGTGTTCGTCGCCGACCCGGCGAAGTACGCGCCGCAGTTCGGCGGTTTCTGCACCAACGGCATGGCCTACGCGGTGCCGATCGCCGGCAACACCGATAACTTCAAGGTCATCGACGGCAAGCTCTACATGTTCGGCGGCTATGGCTCCAAGGTGTTCTTCGAGATGGACCAGGAAAAAAACATGAAGCTCGCGCAGCACTACTGGGACAGCGAAGTGAAAGGCTCCAACTGGCGCCTGCAGTCATGGAAGCGCGTGTTCTTCAACAAGGTCGCGCACTACAAGACCAACAAGGAACTCGCCGCCGAGTACGAGCAGCGCACCGGAAAGAAGCTGTAGGCGTTTTCCAGATCCGGAAAGTAAATTGGCTGGGGAGCCGCTTGCGGCTTAGGTCTTTGACTTTTAAAGTTTTACTTTCTAGCGCTCCCGCGCGCTTTCGTGCATCACCTTCTGCACCGGCGAGAGCAGGTACTCCAGCAGCGTGCGCTCGCCCAGCCTGATTTCGGCCACGACCTGCATGCCCGGCGACAGGGCATGGCGCACCCCGCCCGACTCGAGCACCTGCGACTTCAGCTCCACGATCGCACGGAACGCCAGCGGCCCCATGGGACGGTCGCGCCCGAACAGCGCGTCCGACCGGGTGTTGGCGCTGGGTGCCTCGGTCGCATCGCCGCTCACCTGCGCCACGCTCGCCTCGACCATGCCGTACTTCTGGAACGGGTAAGCGGCGAGCTTTACCTTGACCGGCTGGCCGGGCCGGACGAACCCGATGTCCTGGTTGGAAACCCACACCTCGGCGCGCAGCGTTTCCCCCTGCGGCACCAGCGTCATGAGGATCGTGCCGGGCGAAACCACCGTTCCGGGCGTGTGCGTGGCGAGGTCCTTGATGACGCCGGCCTGTGGCGCCCTGAGCTCGAGCTGGCGCTGGCGATGCTCCACCTTGGCCAGCTCCTGGCGCGATTTCTCCAATTGCACCGCGGCGTCGGTGCGCTCGGCCTGCAGCTGGCGCCGGTAGTCGGCGGTGAGCTGCAGGATCCTGCGCTCGGACTGCTCGATGGAGGCCGCATTCGACTCGATGACGAAACGCTGCGAGCGCAGGTCCTGTTCCTTTTCCAGCCTTTCGCGCGCCTTGTCGTTGGCCATGAGGCGCCCCGCATAACCTCCGGTAGCCAGCTTGTCGAACGCGGCCTCCTGCGCGCGGTAATGCGGCAGCACACCGAGGAGCTTGGCGTGAACCTCGCGCGCGCTCGCCAGTTCGTGGCGCGCCTTGGCGAGCAGCGCGCGCTCCTGCTCGAGCGCGTTCTGCCATGCGGCCACGTTGGCGACGTACTGTGCCTGGGCGGGGGCGAACAACTCGGCCGGGTCGCTGGGATCGCGTGCCAACGCCACCCCGGCGAGCTGGGCATCGATGCGCCGCAGGGCGATGCGCCTGGAATGGAATTCGTTGGCAAGGTTGCGCGCATCGGCGGTGGCGAGCACGGCGTCCATCTTCACCAGTACCTGGCCGTCGCTCACGCGCTGGCCCTCCTCGACCAGGATCTCCTTGACCACCCCCTGCTCCGGAGGTTGCACGATCTTGAGGTAGCTCGAAGGCACCAGCTTGCCGTCGGTCACGGCGACGATGTCGAGCCGGCCGATCGCCGCCCACGCGATGAGCGCGACCAGCATCAGCACCAGCAGCGTGAGGACCGCGCCCGCCAGCGGGGCCGGCGGCTGCGCCTGGATGCGCAGCAGCGCCGGCGCGAATTCGTTCGGATCGGCGTCGGGGAAGGTTTGCATGGCCATTCGAGTGGACGCCTGCGGCTACGCCGCGCCGAGCGCGACGACCTCGTCCACCTGCAGGCCGGCCGGCACGTGGTGGCTGATGAACAGGGTGGCCACCGTGTCGCGCAGGCGGTTCACTGTCTGGGCGAAGCGCTCCGCGGTGGGCGCGTCGAGGCTCGCGGTGGCCTCGTCGAACACGAGGATCCTGGGTCGCCGGAGCAGGGCCCGCGCAATCGCGATGCGCTGCTTCTGCCCGCCCGACAGGCCCACGCCGTTCTCGCCGATCGGCGTGGCGTAGCCCTGCGGCAGGGCCTCGATGGTGTCGTGGATCTCGGCCGCCCGGCAGGCCCGCACCACGTCCTCGCGCACTGCGTGCGGATTGGCGGCCACGAGGTTGTCGTAGAGAGAGCCCGAGAACAGCACCGTTTCCTGCGGCACCACGCCGAAGTACTGGCGCAGTTCGTTGGCGGACAGGTGGCCGATGTCGCGGCCGTCGATGTGGATCGCGCCCTCGCCCGGCGGGTAATAACCGAGCAGCAGCTTGGCGAGCGTGCTCTTGCCGGTGCCCGAAGGCCCGGTGAGCACGGTGATGCGCCCCGGGTTCAGCGCGAGCGACAGGTTGCGAAACAGCCATGGCTGGCCGCTGGCATAGCGAAAAGCGAGGTCGGCGACCTGCACGCGCCCCACCGCCTCGGCGGAGCGCGTCGGCCGGAGCGTGTAGGGCTCGGGCGGGGCGTCCATGACGTCGCCCAGGCGCCGCATCGCTATCGCGGCCTGCTGGAACTCCTGCCACAGGCCGGCCAGGCGCAGCATCGGTTGCGACAGGCGGCCGGCGAACATCTGGAACGCCACCAGCATGCCGATCGTGAATCCCTTGTTTTCCATGACCATCAACGCGCCCGCGCACAGGATCGCCAGCGCCATGGCCTGCTCGATGGCATTGGCCACCACGGTGTAACTGTTGGACAGCTGGCGCGTGGCAAAACCGGCGCTGAGGTAGGAGGCGAGCAGCGCGTCATAGCGGCCACGCAGGTGCGGCTCCAGCTGCAGCGCCTTGACCGTGTCCATGCCGGCGACGTACTCGGTGACGAACGCCTGGTTGCGCGCGCCGAGCAGGAACTGGCGGTTGATCCGCTCGCGCAGCAACGGCGTCACCGCAAGGCTCAACAATGCGACCAGTGCCATGGCCGCCAGCGCGATCAGCGTGAGCTGCCAGCTGTACCAGAACATCACTGCGAGAAAGACTGCGACGAAAGGCAGATCGAGCAGCATCGCCACCGCGGCGCCGGCAAGGAACTCTCGGATCGTCTCGACCGCATGCAGCCGCGCCACGAGGGTGCCTGTGGGTCGGCGCTCGAAATACGCCATCGGCAGGCGCAGCAGGTGCCAGAACACTTCGCTGCCGAGCACGGCGTCGACGCGGTTGCCCGTGTGGAGAACGAGATACTGGCGCAGCCAAGTCATGCCCGCCGAGAACAAGAGGAACAGCGCGAGGCCCACCGCGATCAGCACCAGGGTGCTGCCCGTCTGGTGCACCACCACCTTGTCGATCACCACCTGGGTGAACAGCGGCGTAGCCAGGCCGACAACCTGGAGGGCGAGCGAAGCGACGAGCACGCTGCGCCATATTGCCCGGTGCCTGAGCAGTTCCCGGCCAAACCAGCCGAAACCGAACCGTGCCTGCGCCCCCGGCGGCTCAGGCTCCGTCGTCGCGTCGGCGCCCTCGCGCGCCACCAGCAGAACGGTCGGTGCAAAGAGCCGCGGAAATTCTTCGAGGCGGACGCTGCGCGCTTCGCTCGCCCCCGGCTCGAAAAACAGGACACGCCCCTCGCCCGCCTTGGCCACCAGCACCGGCTGCAGTGCCTCGGGCCCGGCCCGGAATGCGATGACCGGGAATGTCACCCGCCGCCAGTCCAGCCGCGCCGCGTTCGCCTCGCCGAAGCGAAACCCGTAGTGACGCGCGGCTTCGTGCAGGGTGACGAGCGAATACGGTGGCGCGAACATCTGCAGCGCGAGTTGCGCATCCCACGCGACACTATGGGTGCGGCAAAGGCTGCCCAGCAGCCAGGCAAAATCGCCCGGCATCAATGACGAACATTGGGTCTGGCTGGCGGTCATGTGCGCTCCCCCGAGGGCCCCCTCGAAAGAATTGTTCCGCACCCGCCGCGCGAGCGGTATTGCCCGAACGGTCTAGACAACCCTCACGGGAGATCGATCCCCAGCCGCCGCGCGGCGACGATGGCCTGCGAGCGCGAGGAAACGTTCAACGCCTGCAACACGGCGTGGGTATGTTGCTTGGCGGTGTTGTCCGCGATGCCGAGCGCGCGCGCAATGTCGCGGTTGGAAGCACCCTTGGCGATCAGCTGCAGCACCTCCAGCTGGCGCACGGTGAGCGCCGGGAGGTTGCCTAATTCCGCAAGCACCTGCGGCGGGATATACCGGCCACCGGCCACGATCACATTGAGCGCCGCGAGGATCACATCGGGCGTGGAGGTCTTGGGGATGTAACCGGTGGCACCCGCCTTGAGTGCCGCGGCCACCATCACGCCGGAATCGGTCGCCGACACCACGGTCACGCACAACAGCGGGAATTGGCGCCTGAAAGTGCGCAACACGTCGATCCCGTTGCCGTCGGGCAGGCCGAGGTCGAGCAGGACCAGCGCGCTGTCGGGCAGGCCGACGGCGATTTCGAGCGCGCTCTTGAGGCTGAAAGCGTCGTGGATCCGCGCCTGCGGCAGGATTAAGCGCATCGCCTGGCCGAGCGTCTCGTGGATGAGCGGGTGGTCGTCGACGATCAGGACTTCGATGCTGGCCATGCTGGCCCGCGGGGGTATACGTGCGGGCATCATGGTGCCCACCTGGTCCCTGGGCCTGTCGAGCGCGGCGACCCGCCCGCGCCCGGCACCCCCTCAAGCCTCATGCGGGTTCCCCCGCCCGCACGACACCCACGCAGGGGTTGGCGCCCATCGCGTAGGCCAGTTCCCCCGGCGAGCCGACCTGCCAGAAAGCGAGGTCGGCGGCCTTGCCGGGCTCGATGGTGCCGTGCGAGTCACCCATGCCGAGCGCCCGAGCACCGTTGCGCGTGATGCCGGCCAGCGCTTCCTCGGGCGTCAGGCGAAACAGCGTGCAGGCGAAATTCATGGCCAGGAGGATCGACAGCAGCGGCGAAGAGCCCGGGTTGCTGTCGGTGGCAATGGCAATATCCACGCCGTGCTTCCTCAGGGCGGCGACCGGCGGCAACTTGTCTTCGCGTAGGAAATAGAACGCGCCGGGCAGCAGCACGCCCACCGTGCCCGCCTTGCCCATCGCCTCCACCCCTGCGTCGCTTGCGAATTCGATGTGGTCGGCCGAAAGGGCCTTGTAACGCGCTGCCAGCGCGGCGCCGCCGAAATCGGAGCGCTGGTCGGCATGCAGCTTGACCGGCAGCCCGAGCGCCGCCGCCGCTTCGAACACGCGGACAGTCTGTTCCTGCGTGAACCCGATCACCTCGCAGAACACGTCCACCGCGTCGACCAGTCCTTCGCCGGCGACCGCGGGAAGCACTTCGCCGGCGACGAAATCGATATACGCATCGCTGCGGCCCTTGTATTCCTCGGGCACGGCATGGGCGCCGAGAAAGGTGGTCCTGACCGTGACCGGCGCGGTGCTCCCGAGCAGGCGCGCAGTGCGCAGCATCCGCAGCTCGGTGGCCAGGTCCAGGCCGTAACCCGACTTGACCTCGACCGTGGTCACGCCTTCGTCGAGCAGGCGGCGCAGGCGCGCTGAAGCGGTGACCGCGAGCTCGGTGTCGGAAGCATCGCGCGTCTTGCGCACCGTCGAGACGATGCCGCCGCCAGCGCGCGCGATGTCCTCGTAAGTGGCGCCCTCGAGGCGCATCTCGAACTCGTTGGCGCGGTTGCCCGCATACACGAGGTGGGTGTGGCAGTCGACCAGGCCCGGCGTGATCCAGGCGCGAGCGGCGTCGCGCACTTCGGCGGCGGACTTTTCCGCCTCCGCCGGTAGCTCGGCGCGCGGACCGACCCAGGCGACTCTGCCTTCACGGATACCGATCGCACCGTCCCTGATGGCGCCGTACGGCACACCGCCTGCGCGCATGGTGGCGACGTTCGCGTTCACGTAGAGGGCGTCGAACATGCGGCTATCATAGCAGCCGCCCATGCCCCTCTTCCACGCAGAAGCCGCACTGTTGCCCTCAGGATGGGCGAGCCGCGTGCGCATCGAAACCGACACGCACGGCAGCATCGTGTCCGTCACGCCGGATTGCGATATCGCGGATGCCGATGACATCGTTCAGCGCTTCGCCGGCCCGGTGCTGCCTGGGATGGCCAGCCTGCACTCGCATGCCTTCCAGCGCGCCATGGCCGGCCTGGCCGAAGTGCGCGGCGCGGGCGATGACGATTTCTGGAGCTGGCGTGAGCTCATGTACCAGTTCGTGGCGCGCCTCGACCCGCAGCAAGCCACGGCCATCGCGCGCTTCGCCTATATCGAGATGCTCAAGGCCGGATACACGGCGGTGGGCGAATTCCATTACGTCCACAACGACCCGGCCGGACGCCCCTATGCCAACGTCGCGGAGATGTCGCTCGCGCACGTCGCCGCTGCGCGCGAGACCGGCATCGCGATCACCATGCTGCCGGTGCTGTACAGCTACGCCAATTTCGGCGCCGCACCGCTCGGGGCGCACCAGAAGCGCTTTCGCACCGACCCGCAGGCGATCCTCTCGATCGTAGAGGCCGTGCGCGCCTCGGCACCGGGCGATCCCGACGTGCTGGCGGGCGTCGCGCCGCATTCGCTGCGCGCGGTCGACCTCGACGCGCTGCAGGAGCTGCTCGCCGGGCTGGAGGCCATCGATCCGCGCGCACCGGTCCACATCCACGCCGCCGAACAGGTCCGCGAGGTCGAAGACAGCATCGCTTTCAGCGGGCAGCGCCCGGTGGAATGGCTGCTCGAGCACCTGCCCGTCGGCGAACGCTGGTGCCTCGTGCATGCCACGCACCTTACCGAAACCGAGACGCGCGCCCTCGCGCAGAGCGGCGCGGTCGCCGGGCTGTGCCCGACCACCGAGGGCAACCTCGGCGACGGCATCTTCCCGCTGCCGGCGTTTCGCGCCGCGGGCGGGCGCTTCGGCATTGGCTGCGACAGCCATGTGTCGCGCAATCCGTTCGAGGAGCTGCGCCTGCTGGAATACGTGCAGCGTTTCGTAATGCGCAAGCGCAACGTCACCGCCGGACGGGTCAGCGCCGCAGTCGGCACCACCCTGTGGCTGGAGGCCGCCGCAGGGGGAGCGCAGGCCCTTGGGCGCGCGATGGGTGCGATTGCGCCGGGTCATCGCGCCGACCTCGTGGTGCTCGACGGCGCGCGCCCTGACGTTGCGGCGCATTCCGGGGATCGCATTGCCAACGCGGCGGTGTTTTCCGGCAGCGATGGCCTGGTGCGTGACGTGATGGTCGGTGGACGCTGGCAGGTACGAGAAGGTCGCCATGCAGGCGAAGCGCGCGCCGGCGCCGACTACCTGCGCGTGATCAGGGACCTGCTCGCTACCTGAGCGCGCCCATGTCGACCGGCGCGCCGGTCTTGGTGGCGATCTCGTCGGTCGTGACCCCGGGGGCGAGTTCCACCAGCTTGAGCCCGCCCTTGGTGACGTCGAGCACGCCGAGGTCGGTGATGATGCGGTTCACCACGCCGATGCCGGTCAGCGGCAGGTCGCATTTCCTGAGGATCTTGTGGCCGCCGTCCTTGGCGGTGTGCTCCATGAGCACCACCACTTTTTCCACGCCGGCCACGAGGTCCATCGCGCCGCCCATGCCCTTGACCATCTTGCCCGGGATCATCCAGTTGGCGAGGTCGCCGTCCTGAGACACCTGCATCGCGCCGAGGATGGCGAGGTTGATATGGCCGCCGCGGATCATCGCGAACGAGTCGGCGCTGGAGAAAAAGCTCGACCCGGGCAGCGTGGTCACGGTCTGCTTGCCGGCATTGATGAGGTCGGGATCGACCTCGGCCTCTGTCGGGAAAGGCCCAATGCCGAGCAGGCCGTTTTCCGACTGCAGCGAGACGTCCATGCCGACCGGGATGTAGTTGGCCACCAGCGTGGGCAGGCCGATGCCGAGGTTGACGTAAAAGCCGTCTTTCAGCTCCAGGCCCGCGCGGCGGGCCATTTCGTTGCGGTTCCAGGCCATGTCAGTCCTTCCTCGTGGTGCGTTGCTCGATGCGCTTCTCGGGCGACGGATTGTGGACGATGCGCTGCACGAAGATGCCCGGCGTGTGAATCTGGTCGGCGTCGAGCTCGCCCACCTCCACCAGGATCTCCACCTCGGCTACCGTGGTGCGCCCGGCCATTGCGCACATCGGGTTGAAGTTGCGCGCGGTCTTGCGGTAGATGAGGTTGCCCGCCGTGTCGCCCTTCCACGCCTTCACCAGGCCGATGTCAGCGGTGAGGGAGCGCTCCATGACGTACTTGCTGCCGTCGAACTCGCGCACTTCCTTGCCTTCGGCCACGATGGTTCCCAGGCCCGTCTTGGTGAAGAACGCCGGGATGCCAGAACCGCCCGCGCGCAGCTTCTCGGCCAGCGTCCCCTGCGGCGTGAATTCGAGCTCAAGCTCGCCGGCAAGGTACTGGCGCTCGAACTCGGCGTTCTCGCCCACGTAGCTCGCGATCATTTTTTTTATCTGGCGCGTGGCAAGCAGCTTGCCCAGCCCGAACCCGTCGACGCCGGCGTTATTGCTGATCGCGGTGAGGTTCTTCTTGCCCGACTGCATGACCGCCTCGATGAGTGCCTCGGGGATGCCACACAGCCCGAAACCGCCGACGGCGAGCGTGTGGCCGTCCTGCACCAGGCCGTCCATCGCGGCGGCTGCGCTGGGGTAGGTCTTGTTCATGGAATCATCCTTTCAAAGCGTGGGGCGGGAATGCGGGGCGAGCCGGGATGCCCGGAGGCCGGGAAGCGGCGCCGAAGCGCGGCACGATTATATTCCGCGGCGCATCATACGGCGAGTTCGAGCCGCCCCGCGAAGAGGCGCAACGCCTCGGGATTGGCGAGCGCCTCGAGGTTATTGACTTCGCGCCCGTGGACCGCATCGCGCACCGCCAGCTCTCATCGAGGGCGCGATTATAATTGCTGCATGACGCGCGAATCCATGGAGTACGACGTTGTCGTGGTCGGCGGCGGTCCCGCCGGCCTCGCCGCCGCGATCCGCCTCAAGCAACTCGCTGCAGAGCGTGGCACTGACGTCGGCGTATGCGTGCTCGAGAAGGGCTCCGAGATCGGCGCGCACATCCTGTCGGGGGCCGTAATGGACCCGCGCGCGCTGAACGAGTTGCTGCCCGAGTGGGAAAAGCTCGGTGCCCCGCTCAACACACCGGTGACCGAGGACCGGTTCCTGTTCCTCACCGAGACCGGCGCCATGAAGACGCCCGGCTGGTTGCTGCCGGCGTGCTTCCAGAACCACGGCAATTATGTCGTGAGCCTGGGCAACGTGACGCGCTGGCTCGGCCAGCAGGCCGAGGCGCTCGGCGTGGAAATCTTCCCGGGCTTTGCCGCAGCCGAGGTGCTCTACCACGAGGACGGCTCGGTCAAGGGGGTGGCCACCGGTGACCTCGGCATCGGGCGCGACGGCAAGAAGACCGATGCGTTCCAGGAAGGCATGGAACTGCACGCCAAGTACACGTTTTTTGCCGAGGGCTGCCGTGGCAACCTCGGCCGCCAACTCGAAGCGAAGTTCGCCCTGCGCAAGGACGCCGATCCGCAGGTCTACGGCCTGGGCCTGAAGGAGCTGTGGGAGATCAAGCCCGACCAGCACAAGCCCGGGCTGGTGGTGCACACCGCGGGCTGGCCGCTGGACACGAAGACCTACGGCGGCTCGTTCCTGTATCACCTGGACAACCACCAAGTGGCGGTGGGGTTCGTGGTCGGGCTGGGCTACACCAATCCTTATCTCGCGCCTTACGAGGAATTCCAGCGCTACAAGACCCACCCTTCCATCCGCGGGTTCTTCGAAGGTGGCAAGCGCATCGCTTACGGGGCGCGCGCACTCACCGCGGGCGGGCTGCAGGCGCTGCCCAAGCTGACTTTTCCCGGCGGCGTGCTGATCGGCGACGAAGCGGGCTTCCTCAACGCCTCGCGCATCAAGGGCAGCCACTGCGCGATCAAGTCCGGCAAGATGGCCGCCGAGGCTGCTTTCGATGCGCTCGCCGCCGGCCGCTCCAAAGACGAGCTGGTGGCCTACCCGGAAGCATTCCGCAGTTCGTGGCTGTTCGACGAGCTGTACCGGGCGCGCAACTTCAAACCATGGATGTCCAAGGGCCTGTACATGGGCACGATGATGGTGGGCATCGACCAGGTCGTGTTCGGCGGCAAGGCGCCGTGGACCCTGCACCACGACCACGCGGACAACGAAACGCTGCAAAAGAAGACCGAAGCCACGCCGATCAAGTATCCCAAGCCTGACGGTGTGCTTACATTCGACCGCCTGTCCTCGGTGTTCATCTCCAACACCAACCACAACGAAGACCAGCCGATCCACCTCACGCTCAAGAACCCGGCCGTGCCGGTCGAGGTGAACCTCGAACTGTACGACGCGCCCGAGCAGCGCTACTGCCCGGCTGGCGTGTACGAGATCATGCGCGACGACGACGGCGCCAACCCGCGCCTGCAGATCAACGCGCAGAACTGCGTGCACTGCAAGACCTGCGACATCAAGGACCCGACGCAGAACATCGTGTGGGTCGCCCCCGAGGGCGGCGGGGGCCAGAACTACCCCACCATGTAGCCGGCCCCGGGGGCGACCCCGTGTGGCAGTCCCGGCGAGGAGACTGGCATGCGCAGCGAAACCCAAGGCA
>JBBQCV010000071.1:0-16174 GCA_038319115.1 Burkholderiales bacterium
ACGCTGTTGAGGATCCGGTCCTGCGCGTTCAGCGGATCGCCGGGAAAGAACATCTGCGTCACCAGGCGGCTCATGAAGCCTTCGCCGAACACCGACAAGTGGATGTGCGGCGGGCGCCACCAGCGCTCCGGGTGGTTGGGCACCGGGTAGGCGCCGGGCTTGATGGTGAGGTACTCGTAGCGGCCTTGTGCGTCGGTCACGCAGCGCCCCGCGCCAGAAAAATTGGGGTCGACCGGAAAAGGGCTTTTGGCGTCCATCTTGTGGAGGTAGCGGCCGGCTGCATTGGCCTGCCATACCTCGATGATCGATCCGCGCACCGGCATGCCGTCTTCGTCGACCAGTTGCCCGCTCACACGCACCAGCTGGCCCTGCGCGCGCTCACCGCCTGGCGCGCGCGACAGGTCGGACACCCCGGCGTCGAGCTTTTGCGCGAGGTTGAGCGGGCCGGTGATGTCGGACAACGTCGCGGGTCGCGCGTATGGCGCACGGGCGGGAACGCGCGCGAGTGTTTCCCGGTAGCCCTCGACGCGCATGGCGGGCTGGGTGCGGTCGTCGTAGGGAGCGAAACGATCGGCGAACGAGGAGCTTGGGGAGGCCATGAAAATAAGTTTACCGCTTATGCTCGCGCATGGGCGTCACGCTTTCGCTTCTTTCGATGCTGTTTTTCGGATCGAACATCCTGCTCTCGCGCCTGGCGATGGCGCGGATGCCGGTCGAGCTCGGATTTTTCGTGGTGCTCGCGGTCAACATCGTCACCGCCGGGGTGGTGTTCGCGATCGAATTCCTGTTTCGCACCACGCCATTCGAATGGCATTGGAAGGAGGCGGGCATCTTCGCGCAGGGCGGCGTGATCGGCACCTACCTCGGCCGCCGATTCATGTTCGACATGGTGCGCACCCTCGGGCCGGCGCGCTCGAGCGTGGTGCATTCCTCGGCGCCGGCCTTTACGCTGGCGGCGGCATGGCTGCTGGTAGGCGAGCGCCTCGGTCGCTACGAGCTCATGCTGATGGCGCTGGTCATCTTCGGGCTGTGGATCGCCCAGCCGCAGGACCGCAGCGCACTGCGCAGCCGCGCGTCAGGCGGCACCTTGCTCGGCAAGGGTGTAGTCGTGGGTGTGCTGACCGTGATCGGCTTTTCGCTCGGCAACGTGTGCCGCGGCTACGCGATGCGCACCTGGAACGAAGCGGTGTTCGGCACCATCATTGCCTCGCTCGCGGCGCTCGCCTGCCAGCTCGCGGCCACCCGCGACTGGCGCGGCGCGTGGCGCGGCATCGTGATTGCCGACCGGCGCGGCCTGTGGCTGTACGCGGCATGCGGAGTGGCCACGGCGGGCGGGGCGATGTTCCTGGTGTCGGCCATGCACTTCATGGAAATCTCGCTGGCAGTGCTCGTCACGCACACCACGCCCCTGTTGATCTTCCCGGTGAGCCTGTTCGTGTTTCGCAATCGCGAAGGGCTTACGCAGCGCACGGCAGTCGGCGCCACGATGGTGCTCGCCGGTATCGGCCTGCTCGCCTTCAGGTAAGCGCGTCGAGCGCTTCCTTTATAGTTCGCCATGGCCGCTCCATCCTCCCCTGCGAGTCCGCTCCTGCGCCCGATCCTGGTTGAATGGGCGGGCGCGGCGCTCGCGGTGATCCTGCTCACGGCGCTGGCCGCCGGGCTGGGCTGGTTCTGGCGCCTCGACCAGACGCTGTACGACGCCGCGCTGGTGCTGCGCCATCGCCCCGCGCCGCAGGATGTGGTCATCGTCGCCATCGACCAGCACAGCCTCGACCAGGTCGGGCGCTGGCCGTGGCGGCGCGCCGTCCATGCGACGCTGCTCGACCGGCTCACCGCGGCAGGCGTTAAGGCCGTCGCGTTCGACGTGCTGCTCACCGAGCCCGACCGTGCCGATCCCGCCGGAGACGAAGCGCTCGCGCGCGCAATCCGCAACAACGGCAGGACCGTCCTGCCGGTCATCATGGAAGCCTCCGCGTCGGGGCGGCTGCGCGAAATCCTGCCCGCGCCGGTATTCGCCGCGGCGGCCGCGTCGCTTGGGCACGTGCATGTCGAACTCGACCCCGATGGCGTGGCGCGCAGCGTCTACCTGCGCGAAGGCCTGGCCGGGACGGGGCGCCAGCACCTGCACCTGTCGGCCGCGCTTGCGGCGCTCGACGACGCCCGCCCGCCCGCGGCTGTGCTGCCGGGCCAGCGCCGCGGCGGACAGCGCGTCGAGCGCGGTGCGCTGGAGGGTCTGTGGCTGCGAGACAACTGGGTGCATATCGCGTTCCTGGGGCCCCCCAACCACTTTCGCGCTGTCTCGTATGCCGACATCCTGCGCGGGACGGTTCCGCGCGAGGCACTGCAGGGCAAGCTTGTCTTCATCGGGGCCACCGCCGCGGGCATGATGGACGCGTATCCGACCCCGGTGTCGGGACACGCGCGCTCCATGTCCGGGGTGGAGCTGTCCGCCAATGTGCTGGCCGGGCTGCGCGGCGCGGGCTTTATCTCGATCGCTTCGATTCCCGTGCAGGTGGGCCTGTCCGCGCTCCTTGTGCTCGCGCTCATGGGGGCGTACCTGCGCCTGAGCGCGCGGCGCGGGCTGCTGTTCACGGCGCTCGCGATTGTCGGTGTATTCGCGGCGTCGCTGGCGCTCGTGTACTTGGGTGGCTGGTGGTTCTCGCCCTCGGCGGCGATGCTGGGGCTGGGCCTGTGTTACCCGGTGTGGAGCTGGCGCCGGCTCGAGGCGGCGCAGCGCTATATGGACGAGGAACTGGCGGCCGCCGCGCGCGAGCCCGAACTGCTGCCGTATGCCGCGCCCATGGCCCGGCGACGCAAGAGCGCGCTTTCCGACGCACTGGAGGCACGCATCGACGAAGTGCGCCGGGCATCGGCGCGGGTGCGCGACATGCGTCGCTTCGTCGGCGATACGCTCGACGGCCTGCCGGAAGCCGCGGTGGTGGTGGACACGCAACTTCGCATCACGCTCGTCAACGCCCAGGCCGCGACCCTCATCGGCAAGTCGGCCATCGCGCTGGGCGGCAAACGCGTGTCCGAAGTGCTGGCCGAAGTGCTCGCGCAGGGCGCTCCCGACTGGAATACCCTCAACGACCGGGCGCCGGTTACGTTCGAGGCGAGGCACCTCGACAAGCGCGACCTGTTCGTGTCGATCGTGCCGTTCTCGGGCTCCGAGGGTGAGCGCCGCGGACTCCTGTTCACGCTCGTCGACGTGTCGGTCCTCAAGCAGGCCGAGAGGAAGCGCGACGAGTACATGCGCTTCCTGTCGCACGACCTGCGCTCGCCGCTGGTGTCGATCACCGCGATGCTCGACCTGCGCGAACTCGCCCCGGAGACGCAGAAGGAGGATTTCTTCGAGCGCATCCGGCGCAGCGTGGAGCGCTCGCTGACGCTGGCCGAAGACTTCGTCCAGCTCGGGCGCGCGGAGGGCGTCGAAGAATCGCGCTTCGCCGCGGTGGACCTTGCCGACCTCCTGGCCGGCGCGATCGACGAGGCCGAGGCCCAGGCCTCGAAGAAGGGAATTACGCTCGGCCTCGCGTTCGCCCCCGAAGCAGCGCTCACACGCGGCGTGCGCGACGTGTTGTTCCGCGTATTCATCAACCTGCTGTCGAACGCGATCAAGTACAGCCCTGACAATACGCGCATCGAGTGCACCATCGAGCCCAGCGGCGACCGTTGGTGCTGCACCTTCGCCGACCAGGGCTACGGGATCGCCGCCGAGGACCTGCCCAAGCTCTTCGACCGGTTCGAGCGGCTTGATGCGGCCAAGCGCCGCGGCGAGCGCGGGGCCGGGCTCGGGCTTGCCTTCGTGAAAACCGCCGTCGAAAAGCATGGCGGAAGGATCGAGGTGCAGAGCGAACCCGGCAAGGGTTCACGGTTCATCGTCTTCCTGCCGGTGCTGCGCTAGGCGGAGTTATCGCGCAGGCGGGGGAGAGGCCGGAGCGGATTGCATTGCCGGCGTATCCGTGGCCGGTGGAGCGACCGATGCCGGCGCCGGCGAGGGCGTGCCTGCAGGGGCGGCAGGCGCTCCCGCCGGGACCCCCGGGGTCTGCGGCGCCCGGGGCGCTCCGTCCAGGCTCAGCACGAGGTCGGCCTGGGTGTCGCGGCCTTCGAGCCCGATATCGTCGATGCCGCGCACCTTGACGAAGTAAGCGCCGTTCTGCATGTCGGGCAGCGAAATCACATTGCTCGGGATCACGATTTCGCTGATCACGTCGGCGAAGTCGGCCTTGCGCGCGACCAGCACGCGGTACGCCACCGCGCCCTGCAGGCGGGTGAAATTGAGCTGCACGGGCCGCCTCACCCACAGGCGGATGCCGGTCCACAGGCGCGGCGCCGCGAGCAGCGCGCGCGGCGGCAGCGGTGCCTGGCCTTCACTGACTTTGGTGCCGAAACCCGCGGCCACGGCGACTGTGCCGATGTTGCCCGTGTCGTTGACCTGCACAGTGCCTTCGATGACCTCGCTCGACGCGGTGCGCTTCTGGTCGTCGGCCGTGACGCGGAACCTGGTGCCCCTGACTGCGGCCACGGCGATCGGCGTGCGCACCTCGAAGCGCGCCCCGCCGGGGTTGCGCCTGGGAACGCTCGCCTCGATGCGGCCTTTGGTGAGCGAGAACTGCGCATTGGCAGCCGGCGCAATCGGCGATTTCTTCACACCATCGATCGCCATGTCGCTGCCCGGCTGGAGCACCAGGGTCGAGCCGTCAGACAGCTTGATGGTGACGTAGCCGTTGGTGCCGGTCTTGATGTCGTCGCCGGGGGCGAGTTTCGCGCCCGGCCGCAGCGGTGCGCCTTTCGATTGCACGTCGCCCTCGACGCGCGCGAGCTGAATGCTGTTGGCGTCTTCCTTGAGCCAGTTTTCCGGGATGCGGATCACCTGGCCCGGCGCGATGCTGTCCTTGTCGCGCAGCTTGTTGTGCTCCCACAGCGCGCGCTGCACTTCGTGGCGCTGGCCCTCGATGAGGTAGCGGCGCGAGATGCCGATCATCGTGTCGCCGCGCTTGGCCGGGTACTCGATGTCGTTGGAGGGTGCGGGCAGCGCTACCCCGGCCTGCGCGAAAGCGGGCTGCGCCGGCACCACGGCCAGCCCGGCGGCCATGCCGGCCGAGAGGGCGAGGCGAAGGATCAGGCGGCGAAAGGAAAGGGTGCGGTGCATACGTGCGATTATGCCCGTCCCACTCTGGGGCAGTGCTGGCCAAGCGTAAACATCTGTCCGCATCCGGAGCCCCGCATGCAAACATGGCATTGCGGCCCGGCGAGGTACGTTGTTAACGTGCGGCAGGCACCGTCAGGTCGCAGGTGTGGGGGCGCAAAAGCGTGGGGCGCAAAAAACTCTGGAGGCCGCATGGGCTGCATCGACTTGCGCGAATGGATCGCGCTGCTGGAAAAGGAAGGCGAGCTGCATCGCATCACCGCCAAGGTGGACTGGGATTGCGAGATCGGCACGGTGTCGCGGCGGGTGCTCGAAAAGCAGGGCCCGGCGTTGCTGTTCGAGAACGTCAAGGACCACGAGAAGACGCGTGGGCGCAAAGTGTTCTGCGGCGGCATCGGCACGCGCGCGCGCCTCAACCTCGCGCTGGGTTTTCCCAGGGACGCCACCAACAACGAGATCGTCCAGCACGTGATGAAAAAGAACCGCGAGCAGATCGAGCCGGTGGTGGTGGCCGACGGCCCGGTGCGGCAGAACATCGTCAAGGGCAAGGACGTGGATCTGTTGCAGTTCCCGGTGCCCAAGTGGCATTACCTTGAAGGCGGGCGCTACATCAACACCTACGCGTGCATCGTCACCAAGGATCCCGACACCGGGGTGCAGAACGCCGGCATCTATCGCGGCATGGTGGGCAAGAAGGACACCATCCCGTCGCTGCTCATCAAGGGCGGCCAGCACTGGGGCCAGCACTTCGCCAAGTACGCCGACCGTGGCGAGAAGATGCCGGTGGCGTGCGTGATCGGCTGGGACCCGATCATGGGCTTCCTCGGCGGCAGCCCGCTGCCGGCGGGCGTTTCGGAATTCGCGGTGCTCGGCGCCTATCGCGGCGAGCCGGTGAAGATGGTCAAGTGCGAGACGGTCGACCTCGAGGTGCCGGCAAGCTGCGAGATGGTGATCGAGGGATTCATCGACCCGGACCCCGAGACCTACGAAACCGAGGGGCCGTTCGCTGAGTTCACCGGCTATGTGTCGGACCTGCCCACGCCGCGCCCGACGATCAAGGTCAGCTGCATCATGCACCGCGACGACCCCATCCTGCGCGGCACGCAGGAAGGCAACATGCCCGGATCGTTCTCCGAGAATGCGGTCATCTCCTCGGCGCAGCGCGCCGGGATCGCGTGGAACATCCTCAACGCCGCCGGCGTGCCGGGGGTGCTCGACGTGTACTGCGACCCGATCACCTGCGGCATCAACGTGTACATCAAGATCCGCAAGACCTACCAGGCGCAGCCCAAGCAGGTGGCCGCGGCGCTGTGGGGCGCGGGCGCAGGGCAGGGGCGCTACAAGCACGTGTTCGTGTTCGAGGATGACATCGACGTGTCGAACTACCAGCAGATCGACTGGGCCCTGGCCTACCGCATGAACGCCTCGACCGAGGGCATCGTGCAGTTTCCCGGGCTGCTGGGCCATGCGCTGGACCCGAGCACGCCGCTGGAAGAACGCGACGTGCAGCAGCTCGGCGCCGGGACGTGGACGCGAGTGCTGTTCGATGCCACGCGCAACTGGCACTTCAAGCGCAGGAAGGAGTGGAACAACGAGCGCTTTCCGCCGACCGTAGAGCCGCATCCGGACCACCGCGCGCTGGTGGAGAGGCGCTGGAAGGAATACGGGCTGGAGTAGAGTCGCCGTCGCCGCTGAACAGGAACAGGTTGCAACCGTAAGCTGAAAAACTCGAGGAGGGTTCGATGGGCCAGGGGTCTGCAGGATTTGTGAAGGGTGTGGCGGCTGCGCTTTCGGTTGCGGCCATTGCCGTGCATTGCGCACCGGCGGGCGCGCAAGCCTATCCGGCCAAGCCCATCCGGCTGGTCGTCCCGTTCGCAGCCGGCGGCACTGCCGACGTTTTAGGCCGTGCAATCGGGCAGGAACTTTCGCGCGCCTATGGCCAGCCAGTGGTGGTGGAGAATCGCGGCGGTGCCGGCGGCAACCTTGGGGCCGAGGCAGTGGCCAAGTCCACGCCTGACGGCTACACGCTCCTGCTCGGCACCATCGGCATCCACGCGGCCTACAAGATCTATCCCGCCCTCGGTTACGACCCTGCGCGCGATCTCCAGCCGGTCAACCTGCTGGCGGAACTGCCCAACGTGCTCATCGTCAATCCCGGCTTCCCAGTGCAGTCGGTCAAGGAATTCATCGCTTACGCCACGGCGAGGCCTGGCCAGGTATTTTTCGGCTCGGCGGGCAACGGGTCCTCGACACACATGGCGGGCGAGCTGTTCAAGCAGGTGGCCGGCGTCGACCTCAAGCACGTGCCCTACAAAGGCAGTTCGGTGGCGCTGACCGACCTGGTCGCGGGCCAGATCCAGTCCATGTTCGAGAACCTCCCGACCGCCGTGCCCATGATCAAGGCCGGCAAGGTGCGCGCACTCGGCGTGACGAGCAGGGAGCGCAGCGCGAGCCTGCCCGAGGTGCCATCGATCGCCGAATCGGGCCTGCCCGGGTATGCCTTCACTGCGTGGTTCACGTTGGCCGCACCGCGTGGCGTGCCGGCGGCCATCGTCAACAAGCTCAACGGCGACATCAACACCATCATGCATTCCGCGGTGCTGGCCCCGCGCTGGGCCCAGCTCGGCGTGTTGCCGATGAGCGGCAGCGCCGCCAACGCCGAAGCGTACTTTGCCGCAGAAACGAAGAAGTGGACCGGCGTGATCGAGAGCGCCAACCTGCGCATCCAGTAGCGCGCGTAACGGAAGACGCATGCCCGCTCAATCAACCGATGAAATCCTGTCGCGCAACGAAGGTGCGATCGGGTGGATGACCTTCAACAACCCGGCCCGCCACAACGCCATATCCATGGCCATGTCAGAGGCTGTGCCCGCCATCATGGGCCGGTTTTCCGAGGACAACGCAATCCGGCTCGTCGTGGTGACCGGCGCGGGTGAAAAGGCCTTCGCCGCCGGATCGAACATCGCGTCCTTCGGTTCCGTGCGCGCCGACCCGGCCGCGAACCGCCATTACCACCAAGTGAGCGAGCGAGCTTACGACGCGGTGTACCGCTGCCCCAAACCCACCGTCGCAATGATCCGCGGCTACTGCATCGGCGGCGGTCTCGACTTCGCCACCAGCTGCGACATCCGCATCTGCTCGGAAGATGCGACGTTTGCCGTCCCGGCGGCGAAGCTGGGACTCGGCTATGGCTATGAAGGCCAGGTCCGCCTCAACCGGGTGATCGGCCCGGTGCGCGGGCGCGACGTGTTCTTCACCGGCCGGCGATACAGCGCGCAGGAGGCCTTGGCGATGGGCCTGGTCCACGAAGTGGTGCCTGCCGCAGAACTGGATACTCGCGTGGCGGCCTACGCCGCGACGGTTGCCGCCAACGCACCCCTGACCCTGCGCTCGCTCAAGCGCGCATTCCTCGAACTCGAAGCAGACCCGGAGCAGCGCGACATGCAATCGGCGCAGGCGATGATCGATGCCTGCTTCGACAGCGTCGACTATGCCGAGGGTCGCGAGGCGTTTGCCCAGAAGCGCCCCCCGCGGTTCTCGGGGCGCTGAGTTCGGCCACACGCGCTGCCCGCCGCGTCGTCGGCCCGCAATAGGTTTGACAATTCCGGGTTTGACAATCCCGAGGCGATTAGTTGACAATTAAAACTATCTCCCCTGCGAGTCAATAACGGCGCGGTTCTTCGCGAATATTGTCACTCATGCTCCCACTCGAAGGCCTGGTCGTCCTCGATCTTTCCCGCGTCCTTGCGTGCCCATTCGCGAGCATGGTGCTGGCCGAGCTCGGGGCGACCGTCATCAAGGTCGAGCAGCCCGGGGCCGGCGACGAGACACGCAGCTTCGAGCCGCAGCTCGCGGTCGACAGCGCTTATTACTTCGCGTGCAACCGATCCAAGTCTTCGATCACGGTCAACCTGCGCTCCAAGGAGGGCCAGCAGGTGATCCGCGACCTCGCCGCGACGGCCGACGTGTTCGTGGAAAATTTTCCCACCGGCACCTTCAAGCGTTATGGCCTCGACTTTGCCGCGCTGAGTGTGCTCAATCCGCGCCTGGTCTACATCTCGTGCACGGGCTTCGGCCAGACCGGCCCCTACCGCCACAAGAAAGGCTACGACACGGTGTTCCAGGCCATGGGCGGCCTCATGAGCCTCACGGGCGAGAAGGGCGGCGGACCGGTAAAGCCGGGCCTGCCGGTGGCGGACCTCACCTCGGGGCTGTGGGTGGCGATCGCCATCCTCGCGTCGGTCGCCGGACGCGAGAAAACCGGGCGCGGCTGCCATGTCGACTTCTCCATGCTCGACGCGCAGGTCAGCCTGCTTACGCTGGCGGCTGCGCGCTACTTTGCGCTGGGCGAAGTGCCGCCGCGCCTGGGCACCGAACACCCCGGCCGCGTGCCGACGGCGACGTTCTGCTGCGCCGACGGCAAGTACCTGCACATCACCGCCAGCGACCAGCACTGGGCGCCGCTGTGCGGTGCGCTGGGCCTCGAGGCGTGGGGCGCGCAGGAGAAGTTTTGCGACAACGCAAGCCGCGTGCGCAATCGGGAAGAGGTCATGCCCGAACTTACACGCGCCATCGTCGGCTGGAAGCGCGACGCGCTGATCGCCGCGCTCGACGCGGCCCAGGTGCCGGTGGGGCCGGTCAATGATGTGGCCGAAATCCTCGCCGATCAGCATGTGGCGGCGCGCGGCCTCGTGCGCGGCTTCGACTACCCTGGCGTAGGCGCGTTCAGGGGGCTCGGCCTGCCGTACAAGTTTGCCGGCTTCGACGACCCGCGCTTTTCCCGCCCGCCGACGCTCGGGGAACATACCGATGAAATCCTGAAGGCGAGGCTGGGCTACAGCGCCGAAAAGATCGCGCAGCTACGCGAGGCGAAGGCGTTGTGAGCACCCCAACGCTTACGGTGGGTACGTCGCCGTCGCAGGACGCGGTCTCCTACAGCGTCGAGGCCGGCGTCGCAACGATCCGGTTGAATCGTCCCGGCGCGCGCAATGCGCTCAACCTCGCCATGTGCGAAGGGCTGGTGGCCGCGGCGCAGTCGGCGTCGGCGGATGCAGCGGTAAAGATCGTGCTGGTGCGCGCGGCCGGCAGCGTGTTCTGCGCCGGGGCCGACCTCAAGGAGCGCCAGGGGATGACCAGCGAGCAGGTGCGCGCGCGGCGCAACAAGGGGTTCGACGCATATGCCGCGCTCGAGGCGCTGGCGATGCCGGTGGTGGCCGTAGTCGAGGGTCCGGCGGTGGGTTCGGGCTGCGAGATTGCGGCGAGCTGCGATTTCATCGTGGCCACGCCGGCAGCCTCGTTTCGCACGCCTGAAGCGATACGCGGCACCATCGGCGCCACCCAGCGCCTGGCGCGCGTGTTGGGCAAGCGCCTGGCCAAGGACATGATGTTCACCGGCCGCACGCTGGAGGCGTCGGAGGCCCTTGCGCACGGCCTCGTTGCGCGCGTGGTTGACGGGGCGCAGCTCGAGGATGTGGTTGCGTCCCTCACCAAGGCAATCACCGAGGCACCGCAGCAGGCGCTGCGCCTGGCCAAGCGCACCCTCGATCGGGGTGTGGAACTCGACCCTGCGGGGGCGCTGGCCGCCGAGCTCGAAGCCATCGAGGAGCAGCTCGCCTCGGGACAGTGGATGGGAAAAGCGTGAGCTGGGCGCGGCAGAACCTCGCGGAGGTGCTCGCCCATCACGCGGCGGAACGTCCGCGCGCCGAGGCGCTGGTGACGGCCGACGCACGCCTCACTTACGGCGAACTCGATGCGCTGGTCCGGCGCACCGCGGCAGGATTGCGCGCACTCGGTGTTGCCAAGGGGGACCACGTCGCGCTGCTGATGGGCAACGACGAGAAGTGGCTGGTCCTGTTTTACGCCGCCGCCTCCATCGGGGCGGTCACGGTGCCGGTGAATACGCGCTTCAAGTCCGCCGAGCTCGCCTACTGCTTGGGGCAGGCCGATTGCAAGGCGCTGTTCTACGCGTCGAGTTTCCTCAACATCGACTATGAAGCCATGGTGGCCGAAGTTCGCCCCGGGCTGCCGAAGCTCGCGCACGCCGTCGCGGTGGATGCGGGACTGCCGCAAGCAGGCGGGCGCGCCGATGCGGGGGAGGGTGATGCCGTGGGCCCGGACGACCCGCTGCTGATCCAGTTCACCTCAGGCACCACCGCCTACCCGAAGGGCGTGGTGCTCACGCATGACAACATGCTGCGCAACGCCTGGGCGGCCGGGTCGCGCTTCGGGGTGCGGCCGGACGACCGCTACTACAACTGCCGGCCATTCTTCCATGTCGGCGGCTCGACCCTTTCCGCGCTTGCATCGCTGGTGTTCGGCGCCTGCCTGGTCACGCTGCCTTCGTTCGAGCCCGGCGCGGTGCTGAAGATCCTCGAGACCGAGCGCTGCACGCTAACCTCGGGCAACGACACTATTTTCCAGATGCTGATGGGCCACGCCGATTTCGATCCGGCCAGACTTTGCTTGCGCGGCGGCTGGGCGGCGGCGGGCCCGCAGACCATGCGCAGGATCATCGAGGTCATGGGCGCAAAGGAAATCTGCGCCGCCTACGGCCTGTCGGAAGCCTCGCCCAACGTGGTCATGAGCGACTGGCGCGACGCCGAGCCCCTGCGCGTCGACGGGCTCGCCCGTCCGCTCGACGGGGTCGAGGTGCTCATCCGCGACGGCGAAATTCAGGTGCGCGGCTGGAGCGTCATGCGTGGCTACTACAACAACCCAGAGCAGACCGCAAAGGCGTTCACCGAGGACGGATGGCTGCGCACCGGCGACCTCGGTTCGATGACCGAAGACGGCCGCCTGCGCATGGTGGGGCGGCTCAAGGACGTGTTCCGCGTCGGCGGCGAGAACGTCGCCCCGGCCGAGGTCGAGGAGGTGTTGCTTGCCCATCCCGCGGTGCAGACCGCGCAGGTGATCGGCGTGCCCGACGCGCGCCTGGGCGAAGTGGCCTGTGCGTATGTGGTCCTCAGGGACGGGATGCAGGCTTCCGAGGACGCGCTCATCGCATGGGCGAAGGCCCGCTCGGCCAATTTCCGCGTGCCGCGCTACCTGCGCATCGTCGGTGGGTTCGAGGCGATCGGCATGACCGCCAGCGGCAAGGTGCAGAAGGCGCGGCTGCGCGAGCATGCGTTGCGCGAGTTCAATCTCGCGTGAGTGCCCGACCGGCCCAGTGTCAGGCCATGTTGCATCCGTAACGCATTGATACACAACGGTCCTGAATTTTTCCTGTCAGGGGTGTCTTACCTGTAACACCCACATGAAGGGAAACCAGATGAAAACTACTCGCAGCGTAGTGGCGGTCATGTCAGCCGCCCTGATCGGTGTGACGGTCCCGGGCTTCGCCCACGCTGACGGGGGCGACCATCGCGGGCAGGGATATTCCCAGCGCGACAGCCGCGATCACCGCGATCACCGCGGTGGTGGCGGCAACGGTCTCGGGATTATCCTGGGCATCGGACTGATCGGCGCGGCGATTGCCTCGCAGGCGAATGCCCAGCCCTATGCGCAGCCGTATGCGTCCGCACCAGCGTATCCGGCTCCGGGCTATGGCGCGCAATACGGCTACACCCAGCAACCGTATGGCTACGCGCAGCAACCGTATGGCTACGCGCAGCAACCGTACGGCTACGCGCAGCAATCGTATGGCTACCCACAGCAGCAGTATGGCTATTCGCAGCAACCGTACGGTTACCCGCAGCAACCGTACGCCTACGAGACGTATGACGGCAGAGCCGCTTACCGCCCCTACGGCAGCGGTTATATCCAGTACGGTGGCCGCCCGATCAGCGGATATTGAGCACTTTCCGCGGACGCACGCGGTGATTCACACGGGCAGGCCAATCGGCCTGCCCGTTTGCGTTGTGTCCTTCTCGCGCGCTCCTGCGATGTAACCGCCCCCCACGTAGCGCCAACCCGGCGGCCAGCGCACTTCCACGCTGAATTCCTCCAGCCGGGTCGCGATCTTCGCCCACGGCCGGTCGAAATTCTCTTCCCGGTTGGTGATGTAGTGGCGGTGGGTCACGCGCAGGTAAAGGTTGACCGGCCATCCCCACCAGGGCCACAGCTTGGTGCCGCACATCGCGACCCTTGCACCGGGTGCCGCCTGCGCGAAAAGGTTGTCCAGCGCCGCCTTCGACTGCAATACGTCGTGCACGTAGCTGAACAACAGGGCCGAAGGCGGCGGCGCGTGGCGTGCCGCGAGGACGCCGCGGAAATCGACCTGTTCGGCGGTCGACTGGCGCAGGACCACGTTTTCCCAACCGGCGTCGGCGATGCGGCCTTTGGCAATGGCGAGCAACTCGGGCGAATGGTCGAACGCGATAAGGCAGCCGGTGGGGCCGACGGCCCGCAGGATTGCCGCGAACGAAAAACCCGAACCGCATCCGACATCGAGAACCGTCTGGCCCGGGCGCAGCTGCAGCGCGTCGACCGCCTGGAGCCGGATGCGGTTGATGCGCCGGGTGGCGTGGTCGTAGCGGGCCGCAACCGCGCGATAGCCGGCGATCGACTCAATATGGCCTGAACCTGGCCTCATGCTTCAGCGCATTTTGCCCAGGCAGGCAACCGACTCGAACTCTACGAGCAACACGGCGGCTCCAGCAAGGAGTGTCGGGGGATCAAGTTTAGCCGCCAGGTGCGAACCCGCGCCATCTGTGTCGCAGTTGGCGGGCGTGTCGAGGCTAGACTGGGGGTCCAGGCGGCATGCCGCCGCACCCGATAAAGGCCTGGGCATGCACAGCGAAGACATCGACGAGAATTTCGTGAGGCGCGCCGCCGCGCTGCTGGCGGGCATTGAGCTTACCGCGGCACAGGTGCCGGGCGTCGTCGACAATTTGCGCCGCACGGTCGCCATCGCCGCCGCGGTGAATGAATTCAGGCTCGACCCCGTCGACGAACCCGGACCGGTCTGGAGGCTGTAAATGGGGGCGCAAACACCGGCGGGCTTCGCGTCCGCGCTCGAAGTTGCCGCCCAGGTCCGGGCCGGCAAGCTTTCGGCAACCGACCATATCCGCGCCGCCCTGGCCAACATCAAGGCGCGCAACCCGGCCATCAATGCGTTTGTCGAAGTGACCGAAACGCGCGCCCTGACCGAAGCAGCCGCGGTCGACGCAACAGTGGCCGCGGGGCGCGATCCGGGGCCGCTCGCGGGGGTGCCCTTCGCGGTCAAGAACCTGTACGACGTCGCCACCCTGCGCACCCTGGCCGGTTCGAAGATCAACCGCGATCTTCCCGCGGCATTACGCGACTCGCCGTTGATCGAACGCCTCAATGCGAGCGGCGCCGTGCTGATGGGCACGCTCAACATGGACGAGTACGCTTACGGCTTCACTACCGAGAACAGCCACTACGGGCCGACGCGCAACCCGCATGATCGTGAGCGCATCGCCGGCGGATCATCGGGCGGATCGGCGGCGGCCGTCGCCGCCGGCCTCGTGCCGCTCACGCTGGGCTCGGACACCAACGGCTCGATCCGCGTGCCGGCAGCGCTCTGCGGAATCTTCGGGCTCAAGCCCACCTATGGGCGATTGCCCCGCAACGGCAGTTTTCCTTTCGTCGCCTCGCTCGACCATGTCGGGCCGTTCGCGCGCTCCACTGCTGATCTCGCGTGTGCGTACGATGCGATGCAGGGCCCTGACCCCGCCGATCCGGTTTGCAGCCCGCGACCGGTTGAACCGGTCCGGCCTGCGCTTGCCCTTGGCATGCAGGGATTGCGCATCGCGCGCGCGGCCGGCTATTTCGAAACCAGTGCTGACGAGCCCGTCGTCGCCATCGTGCGGCGAGCCTGCGAGCAACTTGGCGTGAACCGGACGGTGGAATTCCCCGAGGCCGCGCGGGCGAGGACGGCGGCCTTTTTGATCACCGCGACGGAGGGCTCGCAACTGCACCTGTCCAACCTGCGCAAACGCGCCGACGATTTCGAACCGCTGATCCGCGACCGGCTGCTGGCCAACACCATGATCCCCGGAGCGTGGTACCTGCAGGCGCAGCGGCTGCGCGGCTGGTTCCACCGTGAGGTCATGAAGCTGTTCGAGCAGGTGGACGTGATCCTCGCGCCGGCGACGCCGCGCCCGGCCACGCGAATCGGCGAGGCCACCATGCGCATCAACGGCGTGGAAATGCTTGCGCGGCCCAACATGGGACTGCTCACCCAGCCGCTTTCGTTCATCGGGCTGCCGGTGGCGGCGGTGCCGGTCGGGATGCTCAATGGGTTGCCTGTCGGAATGCAGGTCATCTGCGCGCCCTGGCGGGAAGACTTGTGCCTGCGCGTAGCCGCAGTATTGGAGACAATGCGGGTTGCGCAATGCATCGCGCCCGCCCTTCCGCCGCCCATAAAGGACCCGCAATGAGCCAGGAAATCAACCGCCCGGAAGTCGTCGCCGAAGTCACGCAGGCGTTTCGACGCTATGAAAAAGCCCTCATGGCCAACGATGTAGGAACCCTCAACGAACTGTTCTGGAACACGCCGCACACCATCCGCTACGGCCTGGCCGAGCAGGCGTATGGTCACGCAGCCATTTCCGGCGTGCGTGCCGCGCGCGACCCGAGAGACATAGCGCGCACGCTTACGCGCATCGTGATCACCACCTACGGCAACGATTTCGCAACTGCGAGCTGCGAATCCCAGCGCGACGAGTCGAAGCGTTTCGGCCGCCAGATGCAGACCTGGATGCGCACCGACGAAGGCTGGCGAGTGGTGGCCGCGCACGTCTCGTTGTTCGACACGGTGCAGCCCAGCACGGGGTGACAGCGTTCGGGCCGCGGATAGCGACGCGGTAAACTCGGCCCATGCAACGCATCGGCATCCTCACCAGCGGCGGCGACGCACCGGGCATGAACGCCGCGGTGCGCGCAGCCACCCGCGCGGCGATCGCACAGGGCTGGGAAGTTCTCGGCGTGCAGAACGGCTACTCGGGCTTGCTCGGCGACAGGATGCGCTTGCTGAGCGCACGGGACGTGGGCGGCATCATCCAGCGCGGCGGCACCATCCTCGGCAGCGCACGCTGTCCGGAGATTCGCGACCCGAAGGGG
>JBBQCV010000072.1:0-16142 GCA_038319115.1 Burkholderiales bacterium
TCGCAGAAGCTGCTGAATTTCGGCTTCCAGTTCTACGACACGCCGCGTCTCTACGAAAAGAACCAGGTCGTGGCCACGCTCCCCGTGTGGAAGGGCGGCAGCCAGGAAGTGAAGGTCGGCTTCATTGACGACAAGTTCATGAGCCTGCCCAAAGGTCTCGGTCCGAAGCTGAAAGTGGTGATGGAAGCGCAGGAGCCGCTGACCGCCCCGGTCGCACTGGGCCAGACCGTCGGCGTGCTGCGCCTGACGCTCGACGGCCAGCCAGTGGCCGGGTTCCCGCTGCAGGCGCTCGAGGAAGTGCCGCTCGCCGGCATCTTCGGCCGCGCCTGGGACACGGTGCGGCTGTGGTTCCGTTGAGCCGTTCCGCGTTCGCGATGCGCGTCTCCGGCGATTTGTCCGCATTCCACCCCGTCAACGGAGGTCCAGCATGAGCATCGTGTATCTGAACGGTCGTTATCTGCCGATCGAGGAAGCCACGGTATCGGTACTCGATCGCGGCTTCATCTACGGCGACGGCGTCTACGAACTGGTTCCGGTCTATTGCCGGACGCCCTACCGGATGCGGCAGCACCTGGCGCGCCTGCAGCACAGCCTCGATCGCATCCGGCTCGCCAATCCGCATGGCGACGCCGAATGGGAATCGATCGTCGCCGGTTTGGTCGAGCGGCAGGAATTCGACAACCAGGGCGTCTATCTGCAGGTTACGCGCGGAGTCGCCAAACGCGATCACACGTTCCCGAAGGACGTCCCGGCAACGGTGTTCATGATGAGCAATCCGCTGGCAACGCCTTCGCCGGATGTAGTCGAGCAGGGCGTGGCCTGCGTGACGGCCATCGACGACCGCTGGCGCAACTGCGACATCAAGTCGATCTCGCTGGTGGGCAACGTGCTGATGCGGCAGTTCGCCGCGGACCGCGATGCGGTCGAGACCGTGATGTTCCGCGATGGCCTCCTGACCGAGGCAGCGGCCTCCAACGTGCTCATAGTGCAGGACGGCACCGTCATCGCGCCGCCGCGCGACAACCTGATCCTGCCCGGAATCACTTATGGCGCCATCTACGATCTCGCGCAGCAGGGCGGCATCCCATTCGTGATGCGGCCAGTGCGCGAATCCGAAGTATGGACCGCCGACGAGGTGTGGCTGACTTCATCGACCAAGGAAGTGCTCGCGATCACCACGCTCGACGGGCGCCCCGTCGGCAATGCCGCCCACGCCGGCCGTCCCGGCCCGGTGTTCAGGCAGATGTTCACCCTGTTCCAGGCAAGCAAACCGACAGCCTGATGCGCAGCGACCCGCTCCGTGCGGCGCCGCGCCGCGGACAGCGTGGCGCCGGCATCCGCAACACCTTCCCGATGACCTCCCTCCTCGTGTTCCCGACCGAATTCCCGATCAAGGTGATGGGACGCGCGCGCGCCGGGTTTGCACAACTCGTGCACGACATCGTGCGCAAGCATGCACCCGACTACGACGGGGCGACGATGGAACTGCGGCCCTCGTCAGCCGGCAATTACCTGTCGGTAACCTGCGTGATCCGGGCCACGTCCCGGGACCAGATCGACGCGCTGTACCGCGACCTGAGCGGGCATCCTGACGTCACGATGGTCCTCTGACGCGGCCGTCCCGATGAGCTCCGTCATCCAGGCCGCGCCGGTGGTCACGCGCGAACTCGGTTCCACCGACTATGCGACGACGTGGCGCGCGATGCAGACGTTCACCTCATCCCGCGGCGCGGATACGGCCGATGAACTCTGGATGACCGAGCATGCGCCGGTCTACACCGTGGGCCTGGCCGGCCGCCCGGAGCACCATCCGCGCGACGATGCGGGCGTTTCACTACTGCGCACCGACCGCGGCGGCCAGATCACGTACCACGGTCCAGGCCAGATCGTCGCTTACACGCTGGTCGACTTGCGCCGCCGCCACTGGGGCGTGCGCGACTACGTCCGGCGGCTCGAATCGGCGATGATAGAATTGCTCGCGCTGCATGGCCTCGAAAGTCACGGGAGGATCGATGCGCCGGGCGTGTACGTGCGGCGCGCCGGGCAGGAGGCCAAGATCGGGGCCCTCGGGCTGCGGGTTCGTAACGGTTGCACCTATCATGGTCTGGCGCTCAACGTCGACATGGACCTGGCGCCGTTCGCCGCCATCGATCCTTGCGGCCATCCGGGCCTCGCGGTGACGCAGACGCGCGAGCTCGGCATCGCCGCCGGCGTCGACGAGATGCGCGCCGGTCTGGCGAAGTGCCTCGCAAGGATGCTCGGCTGAATGCGCAGGACTAACCGTATGGATCGACCTTGAACTTCATCACCCATTGTCATTTGCAATCCTTGCGCTGCACAACGCCGAGCCGCGCCGCTCATCGCGCGCCGCACACGCCGCCCCGCTCGGACCTTCCATGACGACGACCACAGCCGGTCCCGACAACGCGCCGCCTTCGGCCGCCGCGGGCGTCAAGCACAAGGGCGAGAGCAAGACTTCGCGCATCCCGATCAAGGTCGTGCAGGCCGAGCGGCTCAAGAAGCCGGACTGGATCCGCGTCCGGGCAGCGACCAGCCCGCGCTTCTTCGAGATCAAGAAGATCCTGCGCGAGCACAACCTGCACACGGTATGCGAAGAGGCCTCCTGCCCCAACATCGGCGAATGCTTCGGCAAGGGCACGGCGACATTCATGATCATGGGCGACATCTGCACCCGCCGCTGCCCGTTCTGCGACGTCGGCCACGGAAGACCGCTGGCACCCGATGGCGAGGAGCCCGGGCACCTGGGCGAAACCATTGCGCGGCTCAGGCTGCGCTACGTGGTGATCACCAGCGTGGACCGCGACGACCTGAAGGATGGCGGCGCGCAGCATTTCGTCGACTGCATCCGCGCGGTGCGGGACCAGTCCCCGTCGACCACGATTGAGGTGCTGGTGCCGGATTTCCGCGGCAGGCTGGATCGCGCGCTCGGCATCCTCGTCGATGCGCCGCCCGATGTCATGAACCACAACCTCGAGACGGTGCCGCGCCTGTACGAGCGCGCCCGGCCCGGCGGCAACTACCGGCATTCGCTCTCGCTGCTGCAGGAATTCAAGCGCCTGCACCCGCAGGTGCCCACCAAGTCCGGCCTCATGGTCGGGCTGGGCGAGACCGACGACGAGATCCTCGCGGTGATGCGCGACCTGCGCGCCCATGCGGTCCACATGGTCACCATCGGGCAGTACCTGCAGCCCGGCCCGCACCACCTGCCGGTCGAAAGGTACGTGCACCCGGACACCTTTGCGATGTTCGAGCGCGAGGCGGGCGCGATGGGCTTTCGTCACGCGGCCATCGGCGCGATGGTGCGCTCCTCCTACCACGCCGACCAGCAGGCGCGCGAAGCTGGCGTCGCCTAGCCCGGCGCGCTACGAAATGTACCGGTACCGGTACGCTGGCTGACACGAGAGCCGCGCGCCGCTTGAATCCGGCAAATCGAATGTTGTGAATTCAGGCTGCGGACCGGCGGCCGGGGCGTGCCCCAACTGCGGTGCCGGCCGCCGCCCGGGTCCGAATGCGGATAAGCTGGTGCGTGCTTCGGCGTTTGGCCCGAGGAGAACCCGATTCCCCAGGAGGCCCAATGCGCAAGGAAACCAGCAGGGTGGTGCGACAGCTCGCACTGATCGCCGGCATGATCGTAGCGGGCCCGGTCGCAGCCGGGCTCGAGTCGATCAGCGGCCAGGATGCCGCGAGCGGGTTGCGGGAGGCGCTCGTCACAGGGACACAATTCGCGGTCGACTCCCTTGGCAAGGCCGACGGTTTCTTCGGCAACGGCAAGGTAAAAATCCCGCTGCCCGAATCGGCGCAGAAGATCGAGAAGGTGCTGCGCCAGTTCGGCATGGGCCGGCAGGCCGATGAACTCATCCTCACCATCAATCGCGCGGCCGAAGCGGCCGTGCCCGAAGCCAGGACCCTGCTGGTCGATTCGGTGCGCAGGATGAGCGTGCAGGACGCCAAGGCCATCCTCACCGGCGGGCAGGACTCGGCGACGCAGTACTTCAAGCGCACCACCAGCGACCAACTGCGCGCGAAATTCCTCCCCATCGTGAAGAAGGCCACCGCAAAGGTGAGCCTGGCGCAGAAATACGATGAATACGCCGGCAAGGGCGTGCACCTCGGCCTGGTGAAGAAGGAAGACGCGAACCTCGACAGCTACGTTACGCAAAAAGCGCTCGACGGGCTGTTCGTCATGGTCGCCGAACAGGAAGCCCGCATCCGCCACAACCCCGCCGAAGCCGCCAGCGGCATCCTCAGAAAAGTCTTCGGTGCAATGAAGTAAAGATCGGAGGGGGAACTACGCTCCGATTTCCGCCTCTGGGTTTTACGAGGGTGCCGCGCAGCGCGCACCCGTCCCCGGCAGGGGGGTAACGGGGGGAGGGCCGTCCCTCCCCCTGTTCCAGACGGGTAACGGGGGGAGGGCCGTCCCTCCCCCTGTTCCTCAGTGCGCCTGGTCCCAGTTGTCGCCCATGCCCACGTCGACAATGAGCTGCACGTCGAGCTGGCCGACGTTCTGCATGAGGCCGGGCAGGGCGCCGCGGACCGCTTCGGTTTCCGCCTCGGGCACCTGCAGCACGAGTTCGTCGTGGACCTGCATGACCAGCAGCGTGGCGAGCCTCTGTGCCTCGATCCATTCCTGCACGCGGATCATCGCCAGCTTGATGAGGTCGGCGGCGGTGCCCTGCATCGGCGCGTTGATTGCCGCGCGCTCGGCGGCCTGACGCCGCTGCGGGCCGCCGCTCCTGATTTCCGGCAGCCAAAGGCGGCGGCCGAACACCGTCTCCACATAGCCGTTGGTGCGCGCCAGCTGCCGCGTCTCCTGCATGTACCTCGCAACACCCGGGTAGCGCGCGAAGTAGCTGTCGATGTAGGCCTGCGCGGTGGCGCGCTCGATGCCCAGATTCTGCGCCAGGCCGAAAGCCGACATGCCGTAGATCAGGCCGAAGTTGATCGCCTTGGCGGCGCGGCGCTCGTCCCCGGTCACCTCGTCGAGCTTGCGTCCGAACACTTCGGCGGCGGTGGCGCGGTGCACGTCGTGGCCGTGCTCGAACGCGTGGCGCAGGCCCGCGTCTCCCGACAGGTGCGCCATGATGCGCAGCTCGATCTGCGAGTAGTCGGCGCTCACGATCTTCCAGCCCGGCGGCGCGATGAACGCTTCGCGAATGCGCCGGCCCTGCGGCGTACGGATCGGTATGTTCTGCAGGTTGGGATCGTTCGAGGACAGCCGCCCGGTGACCGCGACGGCCTGCGAATACGTGGTGTGCACGCGCCCGGTGGCGGCGTTGACCATGCGCGGCAGCTTGTCGGTGTAGGTCGACTTGAGCTTGGCGATGCCGCGGTACTCGAGCAGCAGCTTGGGCAGCGGGTAATCGGCGGCCAGCTCCTGCAGCACGTCCTCGTCGGTGGAGGGCTGGCCGCTGGGGGTTTTCTTCTTCACCGGCAGCCCCTGCCGTTCGAACAGGATCTCCTGGATCTGCTTGGGCGAGTTCAGGTTGAACGGCTGGCCGGCCGCCTCGTGCGCCTTCTGTTCCAGCGCGAGCATCTCCTTGCCCAACTCGTGGCTGTGTGCCTCGAGCTTGGGCGCGTCGATCAGCACGCCGTTACGTTCCACGCGCAGGAGCACCGGCATCACCGGCAGCTCGATCGTCTCGTAGATGCGCTTGAGCTTGTCCTCGGCGGCGATCTTCGGGTACATGATGGCGTGGACCGACAGCGTGCAGTCGGCGTCCTCGGCCGAATACTGCGTCGCGCGCTCCACGTCGACTTCGGCGAACGAGATGCGCGAGGCGCCCTTTCCCGTCACCGCGTCGTAGCTGATCGTCTCCCAGCCGCAATGCCGGCGCGCGAGCGTCTCGAGGTCGTGGCGCTCATGCACTTCGAGCACGTACGATTCCAGCAGCGTGTCGTGGGCGATGCCGCGCAGCGTCACGCCATGGTTGGCGAGGATATGCGCGTCGAACTTCAGGTTCTGCCCGACCTTCGTGGGCGTGGGGTCCTCCAACCACGGGCGCAGGATCGTGAGGGCCTGCTCGACACCCATCTGGTCCGGCGCGCCGGCATAGCGATGCGCGAGGGGCGCGTAAAACGCCTCGTCACCGAACGCGAACGACACGCCCACCAGGTTGGAGGTCATCGGCTCGAGGCCGTCGGTCTCGGTGTCGAACCCGACCAGGCCGGCCTCTGCCACCCGCGCCACCAGCGCGCGCAGTTCATCGGCGGTGATCACCATCGAGCACTTGCGCCGCGGCAGGTCCTCGCATCGCGGCGCCTCGGGCTGCGCCGCGGCTGTGCCCGCGGGCAGGGTGGCGGCGGCCGGCTCGCGCGTGCGCAGGGGCTCGTTCGCATCCGGCGCGGTGCCGTCGATCTCGCGCAGCCACGTCCGGAAGCCGTAGCGCGAAAACAACTCCCGCAGCTTGGCGATGTCGTAACCACCGGTGTGCAGGTCCTGCAGCGTCACCGGCAGTTCGCAGTCGCGCCGCATCGTGAGCAGCCAGCGTGCCTTGGGCAGCCAGTCGAGGGCGCTGCGCAGGTTGTTGCCCACCGCGCCGCCCACATCTGCCGCGTGGGCGACGATCGCGTCGAGCGAGCCGTACTGCGCAATCAGCTTGGCCGCGGTCTTGGGGCCCACCTTGTCGACCCCCGGCACGTTGTCGACGGCGTCGCCCACCAGCGTGTAGTAATCGACGATGAGTTCGGGCGGCACGCCGAATTTCTGCTTCACCCCCTCGATGTCGAGCTTCTCGTTGGTCATGGTATTGACCAGGGTGACGCTCTCGTTGACCAGTTGCGCGAGGTCCTTGTCGCCGGTGGAGATCACGCAGCGCATGCCCGCCTTGCAGGCCTGCTCGGCCAGCGTGGCAATGACGTCGTCGGCCTCGACCCCGTCCACGGCGATCACCGGCCAGCCCAGCGCCGCGACGATCTCGCGGATCGGCTCGACCTGCGATACGAGGTCGTCCGGCATCGGCGAGCGGTTAGCCTTGTACTCGGCATAGGCCTCGTCGCGGAAGGTCTTGGCCTTGGTGTCGAACACACAGGCGCGCCGTTCGGTGCGGTAGTCGGTGGCCAGGCGCCGCAGCATGTTGACCACGCCGTAGATCGCGCCGGTGTGCTCGCCGGCCGGGTTCCTCAGCTCGGGCATGGCGTGGAACGCGCGGTACAGGTACGACGAGCCGTCGACCAGGAGAAGCGTATCGGGAGTTGGTTCGCGGAAATCCACTGGCGCGATGGGTAGCCGGACGACGGTGGGCGGGCCGCGGTGCCGGCGCGAAAGTCTGCGGTCGCCGGTGCGGATGGTGAAGATGGAAAGGATTATCTCAGAGTTCACCTCCGCCACGGCACCGGCGGCGGCCCATGCGCGACACACGGAACGCATGGGGGAACGCCTGAGGGAACGCCTGCGCGGCAACGCACAGTGCGCCATAGCGATTCTGCTAGAATCCTCGCGACCCCTACCCCCATGCGCACACTCCTTTTCGCCGTTCTCCTTGCCGCCGCCCTCCCGGTCCTTGCGCAGAACCGCGCGCCGCTCAAGATCGAGCCGCTGCCGGCGCCGCCGCCCATGGCGCCCGGCCTGTCGGACGCCGAAGACAGCGGTCCGCGCATCAACATCCCGGTGCAGAAGGAAGACTTGGTCGAGGAAGTCCGCGAAGGCGGGCGCGTGGTCATGCTCAAGGTCACGCCCCCCGGCGGGGTACCGTACTTCCTGATGGACAACACCGGCAGCGGCAACTGGATCCGGCGCGACTCGCTCGACGACGGCGTGCGCGTGCCGATGTGGACCATCCGCACGTTCGACTGATCGCTTGTCGGTCTTCACGCCGGTCTCAGCCGACCAGCTTGCCGAGTGGCTGAAAGGCTATTCCGTCGGCAGGCTCACGCTGCTGGAGCCGATTGCGGCCGGCATCGAGAACACCAATTATTTCGTTACCACCACGCAGGGCGCCTACGTGCTGACCCTGTTCGAGAAGCTCGGCGCAAAGGAACTGCCTTTCTACCTCAACCTCATGGCGCACCTCGCCCGGCACGGCATCCCGTGCCCGGCGCCGATCGCGGACCTCTCCGACCGCTTCCTCGGCGAGCTGAACGGCAAGCCCGCGGCGCTGGTCACCCGGCTGCCGGGCAAGTCGATGCTGCGACCGGGACGCGAGCAGTGCGCGCAGCTCGGGGCGCTGCTCGCCCGGATGCACCTGGCCGGGCGTTCGTATCCCGGCTACCTCGAAAATCCTCGCGGGCCGCGCTGGTGGCGCGATACTGCGCCACGCGTGCACGGATTCCTCGATGAGGCGCAGCGCGAACTGCTCGACGCGGAAATGGCCTTCCAGGCGAAGCACCGGTTTCCCGGCCTGCCGCGCGGCCCGGTGCATGGCGACCTGTTCCGCGACAACGCGATCTTCGACACCGGGCGCCTGTGCGGGGTGTTCGACTTTTACTTCGCGGGGGTGGACGTGATGCTGTTCGATGTCGCGGTCTGCGCCAACGACTGGTGCCTGGTCGACCCGGCCGGCGATCGCCGCCTCGACCAATCCCTGCTGGGCGCGCTGCTCGAGGAATACGCCGCGGTTCGGCTCCTCACGAGCGAGGAGCGCGAAGCGTGGCCGGCAATGCTGCGCGCCGCGGCGTTGCGCTTCTGGCTGTCGCGCCTGTACGACCTCCACCTGCCGCGGCCCGGTGAGCTCGTGCACGCGCACGACCCGGAGCATTTCCGCGCCATCCTCGCGCTGCGCGCCGACCCGCGCGAAGGCATCCCATGGACAGCTTGAGGGTGCAGCCGCGCCTGGTGCCCACGGCACGCGGCTGGCGCTGGCTCGCCGACGGCTGGACCCTGTTCCGTGGCGCGCCGCTGTCGTGGCTGGCGCTCGTGTTCGGCTACTGGATGCTCATGACCGTGGTCAGCCTGCTGCCGTTCATCGGCGTGGTCGCGGTGCTGGTGCTGGTGCCGGGGTTCTCGGTGGCATTCATGGCCGCGAGCCGGGTCGCCGAGCACAAGCAGCCGATCCAGCTGTCGCTGCTCTTCGCCGGGTTCCGCGAGAACCTGCGCGGCCAGCTCGTGCTCGGTGTGGTCTACCTCATTTCGGTCGCGCTGCTGCTGGTGGCGAGCGCCCTGGTCGATGACGGCGCGCTCGCGCGCTGGATGGTCACCGGTGCGCGCCCCTCGCCGGAGTTCGTCCAATCCGACGCTTTCCTGGCCGCGTTGCTGGTGGCCGCGGCGCTGTACACGCCGGTCATGATGCTGTTCTGGTTCGCCCCGGTGCTGGTGGCATGGCATTCGATGCCAGTGGGCAAGGCGCTGTTTTTTTCGCTGTTCGCCTGCTACATGAACTGGCGTGCGTTCACCGCGTATGGCGTGGCCACGGCGCTGGTGCTGCTGGTCGCGCCGTTCGTGGTGCTGTTCGTGCTCATGCTCGCCTCCGGCGGGGTGCTGCGACCGGCCGCCATGGCGTTGCTGTTCCCCTTTGTGATGTCGATGATGCCGACCCTGTTCGCGAGCTTCTACGCCAGCTACCGCGATATCTTTGCCGCGCCTGCGGCGGAGGAAGTGCCACCGCTCGCGTAAGGGCTGACGGGGGTTTGTCTCCTCGCGCCCTGCGCGCGTTAATCGCCACTTTCTCCCTCGCGGTATGTGCGCTACGTAACCATGCGCGGGTGGACGGTGGGATAGAATCGACGCCCACTCCCGCCGGACAGGAAGCATGCAGCGCCTGCGCGAAATCCCGTACAACTACACGTCGTTCTCGGACCGGGAGATCGTGCTGCGCCTGCTCGGGGAGAGCGACTGGGAACTCATCAGCGAGTTGCGCGCGGCGCGGCGCACCGGGCGCTCGGCCCGCATGCTCTACGAAGTCCTCGGCGAGATGTGGGTCGTGCAGCGCAACCCCTACCTCGAGGACGACCTCATCGAGCACCCGCGGCGCCGCGCGCAGGTGCTTGCCGGAATGCGCAAGCGGCTGGAGGAGATCGACGCCCGGCGAGGCGAGGGCGACAACGACAGGGTAGGCGACCTGCTGGAGTCCGCTTCCGCGGCCGTGGACCATTTCGAGCGCGAGTTCGACCGCACGCGCAGGCTGCGCCGCAAGGCGCTGCGCCGACTCGCGCGCGTGACGCGCAAGGACAACATCGCGTTCGATGGTTTCGCGCGCGTCTCGCACGTCACCGACGCGACCGACTGGCGCGTCGAATACCCGTTCGTGGTCGTATCGCCCGACACCGAGGAGGAAGTACAGGCGATCGTGCGCGAACTGATCCGCATGGACTTCACCATCATCCCGCGCGGCGGCGGCACCGGCTACACGGGCGGCGCGGTCCCGCTCACGCGGCGCTCGGCGGTGATCAACACCGAGAAGCTCGAGGCGCTCGGCAAGGTCGAGGACGTCGTGCTGCCGGGCCTGGGGCGGGCGACCACCGTGATCCGCTGCGGCGCGGGGGTGGTGACGCGGCGCGTGATGGAGGCGGCCGACGCCGCCGGGCTGGTGTTCGCCGTCGACCCGACATCGGCCGACGCTTCCTGCATCGGCGGCAACGTGGCCATGAACGCGGGGGGCAAGAAGGCCGTCCTCTGGGGCACCGCGATCGACAACCTCGCCTCGTGGCGAATGGTGACGCCGCAGGCCGAATGGCTCGAGATCGAACGCGTCGAACACAACCTGGGCAAGATCCACGACGCAGAAAAGGCGACTTTCCGCATCTGCCGCTATGCCGCCGACGGCAAGAAACTGCTTGAGGAAACCCATATCGAGATCCCCGGCGGCGGGTTCCGCAAGACGGGCCTTGGCAAGGACGTCACCGACAAGTTCCTCGCCGGGCTGCCGGGGGTGCAGAAGGAGGGCACCGACGGCATCATCACCTCGGCCCGCTTCATCCTGCACCGCATGCCGGCGCACGTTCGCACGGTGTGCCTGGAGTTCTTCGGCAACACCCACGACGCCGTGCCTGCGATCGTGGAGATCAAGGATTACCTCGACGCCCACCCGGGGGCGCAGCTCGCCGGGCTCGAACACCTCGACGATCGCTACCTGAAAGCGGTGGGCTATGCCACCAAGGCGCGCCGCAACCAGCGCCCAAAGATGGCCCTCTTCGGCGACATCGTCGGCGACAACGTGGACGAGGTCGCCAGCGCCGCGTCGGCGGTGGTGCGACTGGCCAACGCGCGCGGCGGCGAAGGCTTCATCGCCGTCAGCGCCGAGACGCGCAAGCGCTTCTGGCTCGACCGCGCGCGCACCGCGGCCATCGCCAAGCACACCAATGCGTTCAAGATCAACGAGGACGTGGTGATCCCGCTCCCGCGCCTGGCCGACTATTCCGACGGCATCGAGCGCATCAACATCGAACTGTCGATCGGCAACAAGCTCGAGTTGCTCGATGCGCTCGCGGCGTATTTCGGCGGCGACCTCCCGCTGGTGCAGCAGGACGTCAAGGTGTCGCCCGCCGAACTGCTCGGCGACCGGCCGCAGCGGGCGCTCGATGCGATAGAGCGCGTGCGCGCCCGGTGGCAGTGGCTGCTCGCCAACCTGGATGCGCCCACCGCCGACATGACGCCCGGGCAGTCAGGCTGGGGCGAGCGCCACGCCGAGCTCGCGCGGCAGTACGCAACCGTTTTCGCGGCCATGCAGGCGCACGAGCTGCGCGTGTCGTGGAAGAACGAGCTGCGCGAGGAGCTGCTGCGCATTTTCAACGGCCTTGCATTCGACAAGGTGGTGGAGGGGGCCCAGGCCGTGCACCGCAAGGTGCTGCGCGGCCGCGTCTTCGTCGCGCTGCACATGCATGCCGGCGACGGCAACGTGCACACCAACCTGCCGGTCAATTCCGACGACTACCTCATGCTGCAGCGGGCCAACCAGGCCGTGGCGCGCATCATGCGGCTGGCCAAGTCGCTGGGCGGGGTGATCTCGGGCGAGCACGGTATCGGCATCACCAAGATGGATTACCTCGAGCCGGAGGAGATCGAGGCGTTCCGCGCCTACAAGCACCGCATCGACCCCGACGGGCGGTTCAATGCCGGCAAGCTGCTTGCCGGTGGCGACCTGACGAAGGCCTACACGCCGAGCTTTTCGCTGCTGGGCGCGGAGTCGCTGATCCTCGAGCAATCCGACCTTGGCGCGATCAACGATTCGATCAAGGACTGCCTGCGCTGCGGCAAGTGCAAGCCCGTCTGCGCCACGCACGTGCCGCGGGCCAACCTGTTGTATTCGCCGCGCAACAAGATCCTCGCCACGTCGCTTTTGACCGAGGCGTTCCTGTACGAGGAGCAGACCCGCCGCGGCGTGTCGTTCGCGCATTACGACGAGTTCAGCGACGTCGCCGACCACTGCACGGTGTGCCACAAGTGCGAGAGCCCGTGCCCGGTGGACATCGATTTCGGCGACGTGTCGATCGCGATGCGCAACCTGCTGCGCCGCCAGGGCAAGCGCCGCTTCAACGCCGGCACCGCGGCCTCGATGCTGTTCCTCAACGCGACCGATCCGCGCAAGATCAAGGTGGTGCGCGCGCTCATGATCGACTGGGGCTTCAAGCTGCAGCGCTTCGCGTACCGGCTGGCCAAGCGCGCCGGCATCGCCGGCCGGCAGACGCGCCACCCGCCCGCGACCACGGGAGGGCGGCCCACCCCGGTCGCGCAGGTGGTGCATTTCATCAACAAGCCCATGCCGGGCAACTTGCCCAAGCGCACCGCGCGCGCGCTGCTCGACGTGGAGGACGCGCGCATCGTGCCCATCATCCGCGACCCGGCCAAGGTGACCGAGGATTCCGAGGCGGTGTTCTATTTCCCCGGCTGCGGCTCGGAGCGGCTGTTCTCGCAGGTCGGCCTCGCGACCCAGGCCATGCTCTACGAGATCGGCACCCAGTGCGTGCTGCCGCCGGGTTACCTGTGCTGCGGCTACCCGCAGACTTCGGCCGGCGAAGCCGAGAAGGGCGAGCGCATCATCACCCAGAACCGGGTGCTGTTCCACCGCCTCGCGACCACGCTCAACTACCTCGACATCAAGACCGTGATCGTGTCGTGCGGCACCTGCATGGACCAGCTCGAGAAGTACGAATTCGAGAAGATCTTCCCCGGCTGCCGGCTGCTCGACATCCACGAGTACCTGCTCGAAAAGGGCGTGCGCCTCGAAGGCGTCAACGGCATACGTTACATGTATCACGACCCCTGCCACACCCCGATCAAGACCCAGAATCCGATGAAGGTGGTCAATGCCCTTATGGGCGGCGACGTGGCGTTGTCCGACCGCTGCTGCGGCGAGTCGGGCACCCTCGCGGTGACCCGCCCCGACGTGTCCACCCAGGTGCGCTTTCGCAAGGAAGAGGAGTTCCGCAAGGGCGTGGCGGCGATCGAGGCTGCCGGCCACAGCGGGCCGGTCAGGATGCTCACCTCGTGCCCCTCGTGCCTGCAGGGGCTTGCCCGGTTCGCGGATGACACCGGCGTGCAGTCCGACTATATTGTGGTCGAATTGGCCCGCCACCTGCTTGGCCCCGACTGGCTGCCGGCTTTCGTGAACAAGGCCAACCAGGGCGGCATCGAACGCGTGCTGCTTTGAACGAGAGCCAGGCTCCCATCCCGACCCCTTCCCCCGCCATGACCGACCCAGTTTTCGAACTGCCCGCAATTGCGGCCGATGCCACGCCCGAGTTCGGCGACGTGCTCGGCTGCAAGGCGTGGCTCGAGCATGTGCCGCTTGCCAACGTGGCCGAGGCGCAGCGCCAGCTGCTCGCCCAGGTCACCGAGTTCAACCGCTCGGCGTGCCCGGCGCCGATGCGGCTGGAAGTGTTCGAGGCGCTGCGCGAGGCGGTGGCCTTCGTGCAGATCGAGCAGGCAAAGCGGTTTACCAACCGCGCGCTGCCCATGGCGGAGATGGAATCGGCGATCTTCGACGCCACCACCGCGCTATGGGAGCAGATGCGCCTGGGGTACCTGCGTTGCCTCGCCGCGAGCCGTGCCGGCGAGCCCGGCATGCAGGCCCACGCGGCGCTCCTTGCCCAGCGCGTGCTCGCCTATGGCGGGCTGAAGATGTTCCACCACTACCGTGCCTACCGCGAGGTTGCCCGCACCGACTGGCGCGCGCTGCACCAGGTGTACAAGACCGCGGAGGCGATGGGCGTGGTCGAAGAAGCGGTCAAGGACTACCTCAACCGCGACGTGCACGACGCCTCGCCGCACATCCAGTACATGCGTGCCCTGCTCATGGGCATGGCCAATCCCAACGAACTCGCGCGCCGGCAGTTGTCGTTCGTCGGCTTCCTGCTCGAGCGCTGGGCCGAGAAGGTCGATCTCGCCGCCCAGCCCGTCGCCGAGGAAGGCATGCTGCCGCTGGTGGTCGATCTCGCAGGGGACCGGCCGCCCGAGCGCCTCACGGGGGTGGGGGACGCCGCGGTCGCCGAGCCGCGCTACCTCGACGTCGCGCGCCTGACCAAGAGCCTCAAAAACCGCATCGCCTTGCTGCGCAAGGGGGAGTCGCCCGCCAAGCTGGCGCTGGGCGAGGACTGCGTGCAGCCTTCGTGCGAGCAGCTGCTGATCTTCCTGTTCCGCCAGTGGTGCCAGCCGCGGCCCGCGCGCGCCGAGCGCAAGCGCGTGGTGCAGGAGGCGATGGTGTGCAACGACATGGCGGCGATCCACTATTACATCGGCGGGCGGGTTTTCCGCCAGCCGGGCGCGCAGACGGAGCTTTCGCAGCGCGATCGCGACCAGATCGCCACTTTCGGCCGCGTCAGCACCAAGGACGAGGACGACTACAGCGCGGTGCACGGCTTCCTTCTCGAGCACTGGAATGTCGAGGACGAAAGCGTGTCGGGGCTGCGCATGGTGCGGCCCGCCGGCTCCCCCGGCAAGCGCTACGCCCACGGCCAGCTGGTCGCAGTGCGCCCGGGCGACGCGAAGAACTTCATGCTTGCCCAGGCGCGCTGGCTCATGCAGGCGGGGGACGGGGCCCTGAACGCCGGGTTGCGCCTGCTGCCGGGGCTGCCGGCGGCGATCGCGGTGAAGAATTACGGCCTCAATGTAACCGCCGCCGAAAAGTGGGTGCCCGCGCTGACGCTGACCGAGGTCGCGGCGCTCAAGTCCCCGCCCACCCTGATCCTGCCGGTCGGCTGGTTCAAGCCCAAACGCGTGGTCGAGGTGTTCGTGCAGCAGCCGTTGCGCGTGCGGCTCGATGCCCTTGTCGACCGCGGCACCGACTTCGAGCGCATGTCCTACGAGGTCCTGCCGGACTGAGCGCAGGGTATGATCCGCGCCTCATGAGCGAATCCCCCGCCCCGACCGAAATCAAGCTGCACCAGAAATCGCGCGTCCTCGAGATCGCTTTTTCAGACGGCCGCTCGTTTTCCCTCCCGTACGAATTCCTGCGCGTGTTCTCGCCGTCGGCCGAAGTGCGCGGCCACGGACCCGGCCAGGAAGTGCTGCAGGCGGGCAAGCGCGGGGTGGACATCGCGACCCTCGACCCGGTCGGCTCGTACGCCGTGCAGCCGACGTTTTCCGACGGCCATGCCACCGGCATCTATGCGTGGGACTACCTGTATTCCCTCGGCACCGACCAGGAGCGCCTGTGGGCCGAGTACCTGCAGAAACTCTCGGCAGCGGGTGCTGACCGCGACAGTGAGCAAGGACTTACCTCTTCCAAACTTCCTGCTGGCAAAGGCCATTGCGGATGAGTTCGGAAACCCACTTCGGGTTCAGCAAGGTTGCGGAAGAGGCCAAGGCCGGCCGTGTGCGCGACGTCTTCGACCGCGTCGCCGATCGCTACGACGTCATGAACGACCTGATGTCCCTTGGCCTGCACCGCGCCTGGAAGGCCTTCGCGGTGGCGCTGTCGGGCGTGCGGGCGGGCGAGCGCGTGCTCGACGTCGCGGCTGGGAGCGGCGATCTTGCGCGCGCGTTCGCGCGGCGCGTCGGCCCGGCGGGCACGGTGTGGGTCACCGACATCAACGGCAGCATGCTGGCGCGCGGCCGCGATCGGCTGCTCGACCGCGGCCTCGTCTGCCCGGCTGTGCAATGCGATGCCGAGAAACTGCCCTTCCCGGCGGCCCACTTCGACTGCGTGAGCGTCGCCTTCGGGCTGCGCAACATGACGCATAAGGAAGCGGCCCTCGCGGAGATGGCGCGCGTCCTCAAGCCCGGCGGCCGGCTGCTGGTGCTGGAATTTTCC
>JBBQCV010000073.1:0-16025 GCA_038319115.1 Burkholderiales bacterium
TTGGCGGCGTTCCAGGAAACCCTGGTGTCGGGGCGCACGCCATTCGACGATTTCCGCGATGCCCTCGCGCGCGGCGACCATTCGGCCGCAGGGCGTTATCCGGCGGCCGCGCAACGGGGCCTCAGGATTTTCGTCGGCAAAGGCAAGTGCGACGTGTGCCATTTCGGCCCGAATTTCACCAATGGCGAATTCGCAGACATCGGCATCCCGTTTTTCGTCGCGCCAGGGCGCGTCGACCCGGGCCGCCACGGGGGCATCCGCAAACTGCGGGAAAGCCGCGCCAACCTCCTCGGAGAATTCAGCGACGATGCGTCGCGCGCCTCGGCCGCTGGCACGCGTCATGTCCGGCTGGAACACCGCAACTGGGGCGAGTTCAGGGTCCCGTCGCTGCGCAATGTGGCGCAGACCGCCCCGTACATGCATAACGGCCATCTCGCGACGCTGCACGACGTTGTGCGGTACTACTCGATGCTGGACGAGGATCGCCTGCACATCGACGGCGAGAAAATCCTAAGGCCGCTCGGGCTGTCAGCATCCGAAATCGATGACCTCGTTGCTTTCCTGGGTTCATTGAGCCCGGCCGCGCCGACGCCGGGCAAGAAACCTGTCTCCGCCCAAGCACCTGCGCCCGGGCACCGGGGTACGGTTTTCCGCCCGTGAATCAGGCCCAGGAGGGGTGCCGGGTTATAATCAAAAACTTTGCGAGAATTGGGGCAGTGCGATGCCAATTTACGAATACCGATGTTCTGAGTGTGGCTTCCAGGAAGAGTTCCTGCAGAAGCATTCAGACCCGCAACTGACGGCTTGCCCGTCGTGCGGCAAGGAAACATTCAAAAAGCTGCTGTCAGCAGCCGGGTTCCAGTTGAAAGGCAGCGGCTGGTACGCCACAGATTTCAAAGGTAGCGGTTCGAAGCCTCCGGCTAAATCCGGCTCGGATGCTAAATCCGGCTCGGATGCAAAGTCAGGCTCGGATGCCAAGTCGGGCTCCGGCGACAAGCCAGCTGCTGAATCCTCCGGCGAAAAAAGCGCGGACAAGCCGGCCGAGAAAGCCTCGGACAAGGCATCCGCAACCGCCAAACCCGCGCCCGCGAGCACGTCGGGTTGACGCAGTAGGCAATTCCGCCCGGCGCGCGGCCCGCTGCGCCGGCTCGCGCCTTTTCCTTCGCGTGGCGATGCATTGAAGAAATATCTCATTACCGGCCTGCTGATCTGGATCCCGCTGGTGATCACCCTTTGGGTCCTCAACCTGGTCGTGACCACGCTCGACCAGGTGCTTCTCCTCATGCCCGACGTCCTGCGGACGGAGCACTGGCTGGGGCTGCATGTGCCCGGGCTGGGGGTGCTGCTGACGCTGGCGATCGTATTCGTGACCGGCGTTGCAGCCGCCAATTTCCTCGGCGCGCGGCTGGTCCAGCTGTGGCACGAAATCCTGCATCGCATCCCGGTGGTGAACTCGATCTATTCGAGCGTCAAGCAGGTGTCCGATACCCTGTTTTCGTCCGGCGGCCAGGCTTTCCGCAAGGCACTGCTGGTGCGTTGGCCGCACGAGGGCATGTGGACGATCGCGTTCCTTACCGGCACGCCCGGTGGCGATGTGGCGCGGCACCTTTCGGACGACTACATCTCGGTGTATGTGCCGACCACGCCCAACCCGACGGGGGGGTATTTCGTCATGCTCAGGCGCGCCGATGTGATCGAACTCGACATGAGCGTTGACGAGGCCCTCAAATACATCATTTCCATGGGCACGGTTGCTCCGGCCCAGAATCCGCGCGGCGTACGCGCTCCGCTTCGCAACACCACCGGCAGGTCCTGACGCAATGCGCACCCACTACTGCGGGGATCTTTCCGCCGCCAACCTCGGCCAGGTCGTCACCCTCGCCGGATGGGCCCATCGCCGGCGCGACCATGGCGGGGTCATCTTCATCGATTTGCGCGATCGCGAGGGACTCGCCCAGGTCGTGTGCGACCCCGACCGCGCCGAGGCGTTCGCCACTGCCGACCGGGTGCGCGGCGAGTTCGTGCTGCGCGTCACAGGCAAGGTGCGCCCCCGCCCCGAAGGCACGGTGAACCCGAACCTGCGTTCAGGCGAAGTCGAAGTGCTCGCACATGAGGTCGAGGTGCTCAACCCCTCCCTCACGCCGCCGTTCCAGCTTGACGACGACACCTTGTCCGAAGCGGTGCGCCTGCAATACCGGGTGCTGGACCTGCGCCGTGAACCGATGCAGAAGAATCTTCGCCTGCGCTACAAGGTCACCATGGCGGTGCGCAAGGCACTCGACGCACTGGGCTTCATCGACATCGAAACCCCCATGCTGACCCGCTCCACACCTGAGGGTGCGCGCGACTACCTCGTACCCTCGCGGGTGCATCCAGGCGAATTCTTCGCCTTGCCGCAGTCGCCGCAGATCTTCAAGCAGCTCCTGATGGTGGCCGGCTTCGACCGTTACTACCAGATCGTAAGGTGCTTCCGCGACGAGGACCTGCGGGCCGACCGGCAGCCCGAGTTCACCCAGATCGACATCGAGACCTCCTTCCTCAGCGAAGAAGAAATCCGCGCCATGATGGAAAAAATGATGCGCGCGATGTTCCTCGAGACACTGGGCGTCGCCCTGCCCGATCCTTTCCCCACCATGACCTGGGCCGAGGCGATGGGGCGTTACGGCTCGGACAAACCAGACCTGCGTGTACCTCTCGAACTGACCGAACTGACCGACCTCATGAAGACGGTCGAATTCAAGGTGTTCCGCGCCGCAGCTGACATGGCCGGCGGACGGGTGGCGGCGCTGCGGGTGCCGGGGGCCGAGCTTTCGCGCAAGGAAATCGACGACTACACGCAATTCGTGTCGATTTACGGCGCCAAGGGCCTCGCATACATCAAGGTCAACGACAAGGCCAGGATCCCGGAAGGCTTGCAGTCGCCGATCGTCAAATTCCTGCCTGCGGAGATCCTCGCCAGGATCCTCGAGCGGACCCATGCCGAGAATGGTGACGTGATTTTCTTCGGCGCCGACAAGGCCAAGGTGGTAAACGATGCGCTTGGCGCATTGCGGGTTCGCCTGGGCCACGAGAAAGGTTACGCGCAGCCGGGCTGGCGCCCGCTTTGGGTGGTCGATTTCCCGATGTTCGAATACGACGACGAGGCCAAGCGCTGGTCGGCCATGCATCATCCTTTCACGGCACCCAAGGACGGCCACGAAGATCGCCTTGCGACCGATCCTGGAAGTGCGATTTCCAAAGGCTACGACATGGTCCTCAACGGATCAGAGATCGGCGGTGGGTCGGTGCGTATCCACCGCGCGGACGTGCAGGCCAAGGTATTCAGGGCACTGGGGATCTCGGACGAGGAAGCGCAGGCCAAATTCGGCTTCCTGCTGGAGAACCTGCAGTTCGGTGCGCCGCCGCATGGTGGCATTGCATTCGGCCTGGACCGGATCGTCGCCATGATGACCGGCGCCGAGTCGATCCGTGACGTGATCGCGTTCCCGAAGACCCAGCGCGCACAGTGCCTGCTGACCCACGCGCCGAGCGCGGTGGACGAAAAGCAGCTGCGCGAGCTCGGCCTGCGGCTAAGGGAAAAGCCCAAGGCGTGATCCGCGCGCTTGCGCTCGCGTTCTTCATCTTTTTCGCCGCCCATGCCGTAGCGTCCGGTGCGCGGTCCGAAGTGCGCGTGGGCGAGCTGCCCCGCGAGGCGCAAGCCACGCTGGCTTTGATCAAGCGCGGTGGCCCATTTCCATATCCCAAGGACGCGACGACTTTCGGCAACCGCGAGGGCTACCTGCCAAGCGCCCGGCGCGGCTACTATCGCGAGTACACCGTGAGCACCCCGGGGCGCCATGACCGCGGTGCGCGCCGCATCATCGAGGGCGGTGCGGGCGAGTATTACTACACCGAAGATCACTACCGCACGTTTCGTCGCATCCTGGAATGACCCCATGAGCAAGCTGCGCGCAAGGCTGTCCGATCCGCTCCGCTCCGGCGTCTACAGGGCCCGCCACGACGACGACATCCGCAATGCCCTTGCGGGCGGATCGCACGAACTCGCCGCGGTGGAACTGGGCGCCGGCAAGGACGCGATGCTGCAATCGATCGGGGTCGCCCTGGGGTTCCCCGAATGGTTCGGCGGCAACTGGGACGCGCTTGAAGACAGCCTGACCGATCTCTCATGGCGCCGCGACGCCCCGAACGTAGTGCTGTTTTCGGGTGCCGTCGCGGGCGATGACTTCGGCATCCTCGTCGACATCCTCGCCAGCGCGGCCGAATTCTGGCGCGAGCAGGGGCGGGGATTCTTCGCGGTATTCATCGATCCTGAAGGCAAACTTCCCCTGCCGGGGCTGTACAACGAAAAAGCCGCGTGAAGCCGCCCAAGATCCCGGTGTCGGTGCTGGTGGTCATCCACACGCCGGCGCTCGAGGTCCTGCTGATCGAGCGTGCCGCGCGGCCGGGCTACTGGCAGTCGGTGACCGGTTCGATCGATTACGACGGCGAACCTTTCGAGGAGGCGGCGCGTCGCGAGGTCCTCGAGGAAACCGGGATCGAGGCGCCGCCCGGCGCGATTGTCAGCTGGGACTTGGTGCGCACTTTCGAGATCTATACGCAATGGCGCGACCGATTCGCACCGGGCACGACCCACAACGACGAGCACATGTTCAGCCTCGAGGTTGCCGCGCTCGTGCCTGTGCGTCTCGCGCCTGAGGAACACACGGCCTGGATATGGCTCCCTTGGGACGAGGCGGTGGAGAAGTGCTTTTCGTGGACCAATCGCGACGCGATCAGGTTGCTGGCCGAAAGTCGGCTCAAAATTGGGGAGTTTGGCTAAACTGGGTAGCTGATGCGCCTACTTTGCCTTGCATGCTGGCTGCTCCTGCTGGGTTCGACTGCAGCGCGTGCCGCCGAGGACCTGCGCGTGGAAGCGACGCGCAAGGGCGAGTTCATCGAGGTGCGCGCGCATGCCACGGTAGATGCCTCGCTGCCGGTGATCTGGAGCACGCTGACCGACTACGAGCGCCTGCCAGAGTTCATTCCTGGACTGCGCAAGAGCAAGGTGACCAGCCGGCGCGGCGATACGGTGGTCGTCGAGCAGTCCGGCGAGGCGCGCTTCCTCATCTTCACCTTCCCCATCGATGTCACGCTGGAGGCGCGCGAGCGGCCGCCCTCGTCGATCCAAGTGCGCGCGATCGCGGGCAACCTGCGCCATTTCGAAGGCGGTTACCGGGTGGAGCCGGCCGCAGGCGGGGGGGTCGAGCTGCGCTGGGCCGGGAGGATCATTCCCGATGTGTCGCTGCCGCCGCTCATTGGCGAGGTGGTGATGCGGATGCAGATCGAGGACCAGTTCACCGGCATGGTGCGCGAGATCGAGAGGCGGGAGCAAGCCAGGCGGGGCGTGCCTCGGGAAGCGTTCCGAAAGTGAGGTCGCCGGCTCGGCTCATGAGGTGCGCAGCAGTGGCTGCGATCCTTGCGCTCGGCGCATGTGCGACGCTCGCTCCGCCACTGCCCGATCGTGCGTCCAGCGATGCGGGCGTGCAGGAATGCAGCGATTGGTACCGCGACCTCGACGCAACGATCGATAGCGCCGGAGTGCGCGATGCCCAGGCCCGCCCTGTCAAAGGGTTTCCCTACTTGCGCGTCGATCGCTTCCACGCTGCCCTGGGCAAAGACGCGCGCTCCGCGTCACCGGCGCTCCAGCCGCTCATCGAACGCCTGATGACCCTCGACCGCGACTCGCGGGCGCTCGAAATTGCCAACCTGCCCCCTGGCGTATTAAGGGGTATCTGGAAAGGCCTGGGTAATCCCGATCCCGCGACGGCGGTAGAGTTCACCCGCACTTGCGCCGTCCTGATGCGCGACTTCGACCTCGATTCGGGTGAGGCGTCGAGGACTCTGCGTGACAACCTCGTGGTGCCGGACGACTACGTGCCCGCCTACCGCATCGCCGGGCTGTACGCGCTGGCCAGGATCCCATTCTCCCTCGGGGTGAGCCGGCAGGAGGATTCGGCCAGGATCGACTTCGGGCGCGCGTTGGAGCCGGTCGCGCACGGAAGCGTCGTGCGTTATTCGCCCGCGCCCCACCCTCGTCCGGATGCCGGGCGCGTGCGCCAGATCCTTGCGCAAGCAACCGACAATGCGCTTCGCATTCCCCTCCCGTCAGACGACGACCTGGAGGCGCTCTTCAGCGTGTTTGCACCGAGTTTCGAAGTAGTCACTACCGGCGACCATGACCGTCCCGGAGCGCTGCGCTGGCGGTGGGGCGCGGTTCCCGAGGTGGATGCCACCGACATCGCGGTCTACCGCGATGTCGCGCATACGCGCTATCGCGGGCAAAACCTGCTTCAGCTCGTCTATACGCTTTGGTTTGCCGAGCGGCCGCCCTCCTCGGCGACGGACCTGCTCTCAGGCAAGCTCGACGGCGTCGTATTCCGTGTCACCCTCGCACCGGACGGCACGCCGATCGCTTACGACACGATGCACCCATGCGGCTGCTACCACATGTTTTTTACGACCGCGCGGGCCCTGCCGCTGGCCGCGCCGCCCGGCGAACCCGAATGGGCCTTCGTGCCGCAGGATCTCGGCGAGGCCCGCGTGGGCGACCGTCTGGTGTTGCGTGTGGCGTCGCGAACGCATTACGTGGAGCGGGTCTTTCGCGATCCGGTCGACAGCCTTGTAAGGTATGAATTGCGACCCTACGCGGAATTGCGCTCGCTGCGCACAATGCGCGGTGGCGCGCAGAGCGTTTTCGGGCCGGACGGTATCATCAGCGGGACCGAACGTGGCGAGCGCTTCCTGTTCTGGCCGATGGGCATCGCCAATGCAGGCGCGATGCGCCAGTGGGGACGGCATGCGACGGCGTTCGTCGGCCGCCGACATTTTGACGACGCCGACCTGTTTGAGCGGCGGTTCGAGCTGGACCTCAGATGACTACGCTTCCCAACCCCCTCGATATCGCGATTGCCGCTCGCAAAACGTTGCGCGTCGTTACGCTCAACATCCATAAGGGCCTGTCGCTGTTCAACCGGCGCATGGTGATCCACGAACTGCGCGAAGGCCTTCGCAAGATCGATGCCGACCTCGTGTTCCTGCAGGAAGTCCAGGGCCTGCACGCGCGCAACGCCTTGCGATTCGGCGCCTGGCCCGAGTCCGCGCAGCACGAGTTCCTCGCCGGGGAGGACTGGCAGCATGCCTACGGGCGCAACGCGGTCTATGAGTACGGGCATCACGGCAACGCGATCCTTTCGCGCTTCCCGATCGTCTCGACCGACAACCACGACGTCTCGAATCATCGCTTTGAAAGGCGCGGCCTGCTCCATTGCCGCATCGCGGTGCCCGGGCTGGCGACTCCGATGGACTGTGCCTGTGCCCATCTCTCCCTCGACGAGAAGGGCCGGCGCCGGCAGATCGACGCTTTCGGCCTGCACCTGACTTCGCCGGCCCATACTCCGATGATCGTGGCCGGCGATTTCAATGACTGGCGTCACTCGGCGTCCGCAGCGATGGCGCGGCACCTTGACCTCCAGGATGTCTCGGTCATCCACCACGGGCGGCCTGCGCGCACCTTCCCGAGCATCATGCCAGTGCTGCGGCTCGACCGGATCTACGTGCGGGGTTTCCGGGTGGTCGACGCACAGGTTCATCGCGGTCCGCCGTGGAGCCTGCTGTCGGACCATCTTGCCGTCAGCGCGGAACTCGAGATTTTATGAACGCCCTTTGCCGGGCGCAGGCCTAGCGTGCCGCGCGCGACGCGCCTGTAGTCGATGGCCCTCAGTTTCACCGGGGGAAACACGCTCGCGCTGCTCAGGAACGGAGAACAATATTTCCCTGCGCTGATCGCGTCGTTTGCAGCGGCATGCCGGGAGATCTTTTTCGAGACTTACATCTTTGCAGACGACGAAACCGGCAGCCAGGTTTGCGAGGCCCTTGCCCTCGCGGCCGAGCGTGGCGTGGCGGTCCACATCATCATCGACGGGTTCGGCGCGCGCGATTTCGCGCCGCGATTCGCGCAGCGGCTGGAAGAGGCCGGCGCCAGGCTGCTCGTTTTCAGACGAAAGATCAGCCCCCTGACCCTGCGCCGCAATCGCTTGCGGCGCATGCATCGCAAGCTTGCCGTAGTCGACGGCCAGTGCGCGTTCGTCGGCGGGATCAACGTCATCGATGATTACCCGGTAGGAGGGCGAATGCCGCCGCGTTTCGATTTCGCGGTGCGTATCGAAGGCCCACTGGTGGCCGACGTCTGGTACGAAGCCGCGAGGCTGTGGTCCAGGCTCGACTGGCTGCATACGCGACGGCGATGGAGGGTCACCCGGCCCGCATCGGCGCCGGCAGATGCGCCCGGAAGCCAGCGCGCCCTGCTATTGGTGCGCGACAACATCCGCCACAGGCGCGACATAGAGGACGCTTATCTCGAACTTATCAGCCAGGCCAAAGGCGAAGTTCTGATTGCGATCGCCTACTTCCTCCCCGGCAGGCGTTTTCGCCGCGCGCTACTCGATGCTGCCAGGAGGGGGGTGCGCGTCGTGCTGGTGGTCCAAGGACTGAGCGACCACCCGATCATGCAGTACGCGTCGCGGGCATTGTTCGGCACGCTGCTCGACGCCGGAGTCGAAATCCACGAATACACGCGCAGCGAACTGCATGCAAAGGTCGCGGTGTTCGATGGGCTGCACGCGAGCGTGGGCTCCTCCAACATCGACCCGTTCAGCCTCGTGCTGGCACGCGAAGCCAACGTGTTCGTCAGCGATGAGAGATTCGGCTCGTCGTTGCGCGCCAGCCTGTACGAGGCGATCGTGAGCGCCCGGCAGGTTCCCCCACTCCAATGGAAACGCCTTGGCTGGCTGGTGCGGGTCCGCATATGGGCTGCGTACGGGCTGGCAAGGCTCATGATGAGTGCCTCCGGCATAGAGGGGTGGCACTAACCGCCCGTCTCTGGCACCGCGTATGCGTTCGCCCCACTGGGTGCTATCACCGCGCTGTAGGATAAACCTCGACGCCAGTTCGCGTAACGAGCCTACATTATGCGCACTGCGACTCCGCCACACTGGCTTCCTGCCCGACAAGGTACGGGCAGAACGGAGGCTCCATGACTGAACCAATCGAGCAGGTTGCGCAGGCGAAGACCTTGGACGAAGTGGTCGCCGCCACTGGGCAGTACCTCGCCCGGTGGAGCCCGGACAGCCTTGCACTCATCCCGCGGCGCTGCCGCCCGCACTGGATCGGGAGCGCCGAAGACATCGAAATGTACGCGGGTCAACTACAGACCGAATGCGCGCGGCGTGAAGCAACAGGCGCGGGAATATCCAGCGAGTTGGAATTGATGCGCGATTTCTTCTCCGGCGCGGCCGGAATCATTGCTTTGATCAAGCAGGAATCCGGCGATGACGCGGAAGCTGAATGGCCACATCCGGCGGAGCGGGTGCGGTGGGGTTACAGCAGCGGCCTGAGCAAGCGCTGACAGAGGCGTGTGTCGTACCCGACTCCAAAAACCGCAGACAGCATGGGAGATACAGGAATGGAAGATTCCGATGACGAATTCGATTTCGCCGAGGCGATGAGCGACGTTGTGGATGCAGCGCAGATGTACCTGTTGGAATGCGATCCAAGCAGCTTGGCGATCATTCCTGAACGGTGCATGCCTTATCCCATCATCAGCGCCGAGGATGTGGAGCTTTACGCGCACAAACTGCGCAAGGAAAGTGTAGCGCGCAAGGCGAGTGGCGGCGAGATTCCCGCCGAGTTGGAAACGATGCGTGAGTTTTTTGCGCGCGCTGCGCGCGTGATCTACCTGCTTCGCGTAAGGCTGGACGAGGAAAATGGCGAGGCGCCCATTCCCCTTCCGTACGAACGCATGCCTTCAGAGCCGCAGCGATTTCGCGTTTGACGCTGCCCCCGGGGAACGTGCCTTGCGGGAAGCACATCCCCCTGCAGCAAGTGGGGTATTCTGCGGGTCGAAGCATCCTTGCGTGCGAGCCGCCCCTATGTCCCGCGAAAAGCCATGAGCAGCGATTACGAAACCCTGCGTTGGCCCACCAATCTCGACCGGACCGCCATTGTGGCCAAGCTGGCTGAGATTCGGGGCACGGCGCAGTCGCATGGCGACACCGAACTGGCAGCCTTCTTTGAAGGCATCGAGGAATTACCACCGCCGAAAATCGGTGCGCGCGTGATTTCCGCACTTACCTGGCTGGAAGGGCGCCCCGAGACCGGCGCCTACGGCACCCAGCTCTCGATGGTCGCGATGAACCTCAAGAACCTGCGTTAGGAGGAGGCAGCCAGGTAGCGTCCGAGGGGGCGGCGGGCCGCCTCCCGAACATTCCCCAGCCTTCGCTCGACATCACCAATTCGCCATTCTGGTTCGTGGCTTCGACGCGACCCTGCATCAGGCCTACCCCACGCAGGCTCTTCGAAGGGCGCGTGGCCAGGGTGATGCGGCGATAGGTGATTGTGTCGCCCGGGCGTACCGGCTTATGCCATCGGATGTTGTCCAGGCCCGGTGAGCCGAGGCTCACGCCGGAATTGATGTACGAATCCACCGCGAACCGCATGCCGACCGCGCATGTATGCCAACCGCTCGCGATCAGCCCGCCGAAGTACGATTGGGACGCGGCCTTCGCATCGACGTGAATCGGCTGGGGATCGAACCTTCTCGCGAATTCCGCGATTTCTTCGGCGCTGAAGGTGTGGCTGCCCATCTCGTGGGCCTCGCCCACCTCGAAATCTTCCCAATACAGCGTCGCGGCGCTCATAACGGGGCAGTGCGCTCGAACGCCACGACCGCTGCGCGCACTGGTTCCGGCAGCGGCGCGGGAGTCATCGTTTCGGGATCGGCATTGACGTAAACGAGTTCTGCGGTGACCAATGCGCGACCGGCTGTCGTGTGAGCCGTGGGCCAGATTTCGAAGGCAAAGGTCATGCTGGTGCGTCCGAGCCTTAGCACGCGGACAAACACGTCGATCAGTTCGTCATATCGCGCCGACCCAAGGTATTCGACGCTCGCTTTGCGCAGGTAGATGTCGTTGCCGAATCGCTCGACGTAGCCATGTGGATACGGCAGGCCGATCGCGCGCCAGTATTCGGCGACCGCCACGTCGATGTAGTTAAGGTAATTTCCATTGAACACGATTTTCTGCATGTCCACCTCGGACCACCGGACCCGGAGCTGGTGGCTGCATTTGTAGTCTTCCCTGGGCATGAGGGCCTCCTTGTCGAGATCTGCGTGGTTCTGCCCGTTGGATTAGAACGGGACCGGGGGATAAACGCAAAGCGCCCCCATTCCCAAAGGCAAAATTTGCCTTTGTCGGCGCGCCGCGGGTGGCCGCCCGGGCGAGTAAACTAACAATTCTGCAACCCGCGCTGCACCGACAACAAAGCTTTCAGCATGGAAAACGAAGATCCGCCCGCCGCTCTCATTGCCGATGCGGATCCCGACCTCGCCGGTTGGTCCGACCCACTCGCGAGCCTCAGGCGCGCGCTCGATGCCGATGAATTGGAGGTCTACTGCCAGCCCATCCGCTCGCTGGCGGACGGCGCCGAGAACTATCCGCTCGCGGAAATCCTCGTACGCATGCGCGAAGAGGAGGAGCTGCTGCTGCCGCCGGGTGATTTCCTGCCGGTGTTCGAGCACTACCGCATGATGACGGACCTCGACTGCTGGGTCGTGCAAAAGACCGCGCAATGGATCGGCCGGTCGGTCCCCGGCAGCATCCCTTCTTATTCCGTCAACGTCTCAAGCCAGTCGCTCGACGACGCACGCTTGGGCGACTATATCTGCCAGGCGCTCGCCGATTCCGGCGCCGATCCCGCAAGGCTGTGCCTGGAGATCGACGAATTCGACACGCTCCAGCGTCCGGACGATGCCGCACGTTTCGCCCGTGCCATGCACGCGATCGGATGCAAGGTGGTGATCGATGGCTTTGCACGCCGCTCGGTGTCGTTTGCCGCGGTAAAGTCCCTGCAGCCTGCCTTCATCAAGATCGATGGGTCGGTGGTGCGCAAGATTGCCACGAGTACGGTTGCGCAATTGAAAATGAAGGCCATCGCGAGGGTGTGCGGCGTGGCCGGCATCGGAATGATCGCCGAGTGCGTCGAGGAGGAGCAGATCCTGCTGCACCTTCGCGATTTGTCCGTCGGTTACGCGCAAGGGTTTGGCATCGCCAAGCCCCAACCGCTGGAAATCGCCGCCATGTGCTCGGCCTGAGCCGGAATCCAGCCAGAGGCCTCATGGACGACGCCGTCATCCGCGCAATGGCCAAATGGCCCGATGTCCCCGCCGTATTCGGCTGGCTGCGGCTCGACCGGCGCGGCAACTGGCGCATCCGTGGCGAAACCGATGGCGATCCCGTATTCGAGCCCATCGGCAATGCGGGATTTCTCGAATTTATCGGCCGCAACTACGCGTGCGACGCGCACGGGCGATGGTATTTCCAGAATGGGCCGCAGCGCGTTTTCGTGCAACTTGCATTCGCCCCGTTCGTGTTCAGGCTCGAGGAGGGGGGGCGATTCGTCGACCAGTGCGGGCAGGTTGCCAGCCCTCTCGAAGGGGCGTGGCTGGATGAGGAAGGCTCGCTGGTCCTGCGGGCCGGGGGCCGGACGGGCCTGCTCGACGACCGCGACCTTGCCCGGATCGCCGATGCCGTATCGGCAGGGTCGCTGCAGCATTGCAAGGACGTCATCGTCGTAGGACGCGTGGCATCGACCGATCTCGAGCAGCGATTCGGGTTCCGGCGGGATCCGAAGCCCTGAGAAGGCGCCCCCGGGCGGTGGAATGCCGGCTGCCCTTAAGCCTTGACGCGAGTTCGAATTTCTCTTTATAATCCGGCCTCTTTTTTGCACCCGGGCCGGCCCAACGCCTAAGCATGGCGATCGAGGCGCCGTCCCGGTTTGTTTTTGGAACCCGGAAAACATGCCTACCGTCAATCAGTTAGTGCGCCAAGGGCGCGCCGCCAAGCCTTCCAAATCGAAGGTCCCTGCGCTCGCCGGATCGCCCCAGAAGCGCGGGGTGTGTACGCGGGTCTATACGACCACCCCGAAGAAGCCGAACTCGGCGCTGCGTAAGGTCGCCAAAGTGCGGCTTACCAACGGCTTCGAGGTCATCGGCTACATCGGTGGCGAAGGCCACAACCTGCAGGAGCACTCGGTGGTGCTTATCCGTGGCGGCCGCGTAAAGGACTTGCCCGGCGTTCGCTACCACATCGTTCGCGGATCGCTTGACACCCAGGGCGTCAAGGATCGCAAGCAGAGCCGCTCCAAGTACGGCGCCAAGCGCCCCAAGGCGGCGTAGTTGCCCGCCGCCCAGGAATAGGACCCCACCATGCCACGTCGCAGAGAAGTACCCAAGCGCGAGATCCTGCCGGATCCGAAGTTCAGCAATACCGAGGTCGCCAAGTTCGTCAACGTCATCATGACGCGCGGCAAGAAATCGGTCGCCGAGCGCATCCTGTACGGCGCCCTGGAGTCGATCAAGACCAAGTCGGGCAAGGACCCGATCGAGGTCTTCACCCAGGCCGTGCAGAACGTGAAGCCGATGGTCGAGGTGAAAAGCCGTCGCGTCGGCGGCGCGAACTACCAGGTCCCGGTGGAAGTGCGGCCGGTGCGCCGGGTTGCGCTCGCCATGCGCTGGATCCGCGAAGCGGCGGAAAAGCGCGGCGAAAAATCGATGGGGATCCGTCTGGCGGGCGAACTCCTCGAAGCGGCCGAGGGCCGTGGCGGCGCGATGAAGAAGCGCGACGAAGTGCATCGCATGGCGGAGGCCAACAAGGCTTTCGCGCACTACCGGTTCTAGAGAGAGGCTTGGCAGTCCGTGGCACGCAAAACCCCAATCGAGCGCTATCGCAATATCGGCATCAGTGCGCACATCGATGCGGGTAAGACCACGACCACCGAGCGCATCCTTTTCTACACCGGGGTGAACCACAAGATCGGCGAGGTCCACGACGGCGCCGCGACCATGGACTGGATGGAGCAGGAGCAGGAGCGGGGCATCACGATCACCTCGGCTGCGACCACCTGCTTCTGGAAGGGCATGGACTTGTCCTTCCCCGAGCACCGCATCAACATCATCGACACCCCCGGGCACGTAGACTTCACCATCGAGGTCGAGCGATCGATGCGCGTGCTCGATGGCGCGTGCATGGTGTATTGCGCGGTCGGCGGCGTGCAGCCGCAGTCGGAAACGGTCTGGCGGCAGGCAAACAAGTACAAGGTTCCCCGCCTTGCATTCGTGAACAAGATGGACCGGGTCGGCGCCAATTTCTTCAAGGTCTACGACCAGATGAAGGCGCGCCTCAAGGCGAACGTGGTCGCGATCCAGGTGCCGATAGGAGCCGAGGAGAGTTTCGCCGGCGTCATCGACCTCGTCGCCATGACGGCGATCTACTGGGACGATTCGACCCAGGGGATGAAGTTCGAGAAGAAGGACATCCCGGCCAGCCTCCTTAGTGACGCCAGGCAGTGGCGCGAGCGGATGGTGGAGACCGCGGCGGAGGCCAACGAAGCGCTTATGAACAAGTACCTCGAATCGGGCGAACTCTCGGTCGAGGAGATCAAGCAGGGCCTGCGCATCCGCACGATCAACAACGAGATCGTGCCTATGCTCTGCGGTTCCGCATTCAAGAACAAGGGCGTGCAGGCAATGCTCGACGCGGTGGTCGAATACCTCCCGTCGCCCGTCGATATCCCGCCGGTCAAAGGCGAGAACGACCGCGGCCAGCCCGAGACGCGCCCGGCGGGCGATGACCAGCCTTTCGCCGGCCTCGCGTTCAAGATCGCCACCGACCCGTACGTTGGTCAACTGACCTTTATCCGTGTCTATTCCGGCGTCCTAAGCTCTGGTGACACGGTTTTCACGTCGGTGCGTGGCAAGAAGGAGCGCATCGGGCGGCTGCTGCAGATGCACGCCAACCAGCGCGACGAAATCAAGGAAGTTCGCGCCGGCGACATTGCCGCAGCGGTGGGCATGAAGGACGTGACGACCGGCGAGACGATCTGTGACGTCAACAAAGTCATCACGCTCGAGAAAATGATTTTCCCCGAGCCTGTGATTTCGCAGGCCGTGGAGCCGAAAACCAAAGTCGACCAGGAAAAGATGGGCGTGGCGCTGAACCGCCTCGCCCAGGAAGACCCGTCGTTCCGCGTCCATACCGATGAAGAATCCGGCCAGACGATCATTTCCGGCATGGGCGAACTGCACCTCGAGATCATCGTGGAGCGCATGCGCCGGGAGTACGGCGTGGAGGCCTCGGTGGGCAAGCCGCAGGTCGCCTACCGCGAGACCTTCAAGAAGCCGGTCGAGCAGGAGGGCAAGTTCGTCAAGCAATCGGGCGGGCGCGGGCAATATGGCCACGTCTGGCTCAAGCTCGAGCCGCAGCCGGCGGGCAAGGGCTTCGAGTTCGTCGACGCAATCAAGGGCGGCTCGGTGCCGCGCGAATTCATTCCCGCGGTCAACAAGGGTATCCTCGAAGCAATCCAGGACGGTGTGCTGGCGGGGTATCCCGTCGTCGACGTGAAGGTGACCTTGTTCGACGGCTCCTTCCACGAGGTCGACTCGAACGAGAATGCATTCAAGATGGCGTCGATCTTCGCGTTCAAGGACGGCATGAAGTCGGCCACCCCGGTGCTGCTTGAACCCATCATGGCGGTGGAGGTCGAAACGCCTGAAGAGAAGATGGGCGATGTCATGGGTGACCTGTCTTCCCGCCGTGGTGTGATCCAAGGCATGGACGACCTGCCCAGCGGCAAGGCGATAAAGGGCGAGGTTCCGCTGGCCGAGATGTTCGGCTACTCGACCACGCTGCGCTCCCTCACACAGGGCCGCGCGACTTACACAATGGAATTCACGCATTACGCCGAAGCGCCCAAAAGCGTCGCCGAAGCGATCATCAGCAGCAAGAAGTAACCAACACTCGGGAAGATCATGGCAAAAGGCAAATTCGAACGGACCAAGCCGCACGTGAACGTCGGCACGATCGGTCACGTGGACCATGGCAAGACGACGCTGACGGCGGCCATCACGACGGTGCTGTCGAAGAAGTTCGGCGGCG
>JBBQCV010000074.1:0-15799 GCA_038319115.1 Burkholderiales bacterium
CATTTCTGCCTCGCCTGTTCCGCCGTCGTCAACGCAACCTTGTCGCGGATGTAGTGTGGTGCGGCCAGCGCAGCATCGACACCCTGCCCTGTGGCGAATCGCGGCGCGGCGAGCCGTGCGACGGCCAGCGCGCTGGGCTTCACATCGGGCGCGATGCGCGCGAGTGCCTGCGCCAGCCGGGGCTCGATGCGCGCCCGATAGGCCGCGAAGCCGCTACCGCACCCGAGCCAGCCCGTGCCCTCGGGGATATCGACTTCGTCGGGCGCGACGCAGCTTTCGGGAAGCGCCGCATGCCACTTTCCGCCCAGCTTTTCGAACGCCGCATAATACACTTCGTGCATGCGCGCATCGAGGGCGACGATCACGCGCGCGGCACCGCTCTCTTCCGCTGTCGCCTCGAGCGTGGAGACGCCCACCACCGGAACGCCGCGCGCCAGCGCCAGGCCCTGCGCGACGCCGCATGCGATACGCAGTCCCGTGAACGCACCGGGTCCCGCGCCGAAGGCAATCCCGTCGAGGTCCCGTGTGCCGATCCCGGCGCGCGCGAGAAGCTCCGCGAGCATCGGCAGCACGAACTCGCCCTGCCGGTTGCCGGCGCGGTTCTCGAGAGACAGCACTTCGCTGTCGCGCCACAACGCCACCGAACACCATTCGGTGGCGGTCTCGAAAGCGGCAAAAATCATTGCGCCTTCCTTCCTCGCGCAGCATGCGCGCGCAGGCACTTCCCCCTCGGGAAAACAAATGGAGCCGCAGCGTTCGATTCGCCTGTACAGGATCGCATGCGACATTCTATCGGCTATGATTGCCGCCTTCAGTAATAGGAGGCTGCAATGGCCGAGCACAAGATCGCAGTAATCGCCGGGGACGGCATTGGCAAGGAAGTCATGCCCGAGGGCGTGCGTGTGCTGGAAGCCGTCGGCGCGAAGTACGGCGTCGGATTCAAGTTCCAGGAATTCCCGTGGAACTGCGACTGGTACAAGGAGCACGGCAAGATGTGCCCCGACGAGGCGCCCGAGATCCTGAAGAAATTCGACGCCATCTATTTCGGCGCGGTGGGCAACCCGGCCATCGTGCCCGACCATGTGTCGGCGTGGGGCCTGCTCATCAACTTCCGCCGCTGGTTCGACCTGTACGTGAACCTGCGCCCGGTGCGGCTCTTCAAAGGGCTGCCCTGCCCGCTCGCCGGTCGCCAGCCCGGCGACATCGACTACTACGTGGTGCGTGAAAACACCGAGGGCGAATACTCCACCGTCGGCGGACGCTTGTTCGAGGGGACCGAGCGCGAGGTGGTGCAGCAGACCGCGACCTTCTCGCGCAAGGGCGTGGACCGGATCCTCAAGTACGCGTTCGAACTGGCGAAAAAGCGCCCCAAGCAGCACCTGACCTCGTGCACCAAGTCCAATGGCATCACCATCACCATGCCGTACTGGGACGAGCGCTTTGCAGAGATGAAAAAGCAGTATCCCGGCATTCGCGCCGACCAATACCACGTCGACGGCCTGACCATCCAGCTGGTGCTTAACCCGGACCGCTTCGACGTGATCGTCGGCTCCAACCTGTTCGGAGACATCCTGTCCGACATCGGCCCGGCCACCGCTGGCACCATCGGCATTGCGCCCTCGGGGAACATCAATCCCGAGCGCCTGTTCCCCTCGATATTCGAGCCGGTGCACGGTTCGGCGCCGGACATCGCCGGCAAGAAGATCGCCAACCCGATCGGCCAGGTGTGGGCTGGCGCGATGCTGCTCGACCACCTCGGCTATGCCGACGCCGCTGCCGCAGTCGTGCGCGGCATCGAGAAGGTGATCGTCGATGGGCCGCGCACGCCGGACATGGGCGGCAAGGCCAGCACTGCCGAAGTCGGCGCCGCTGTCGCCGAAGCCGTGCGCGCCGAGGAACGCCGCAAGGCGGCATGAAAACTTACCGCATCGCGTCGATTCCCGGCGACGGTATCGGCATCGAGGTCATCGCGGAGGGCGAGAAGGTCCTGCGCGAACTGGCGCGCAAGGACGGCGGGTTTGCGCTCGACTTCACCCCGTTCGACTGGAGCTCGGCGCGCTACCTCAAGACCGGCGCCTACATGCCGGACAAGCCGCTCGACATCCTGCGCAAGTTCGACGCCATCTTCTTCGGCGCGGTCGGCGCCCCCGAAGTGCCAGACCATATCTCCCTCTGGGGTTTGCGGTTGCCGATCTGCCAGGGCTTCGACCAGTATGCCAACGTGCGGCCCGCGCGCGTCCTGCCCGGCATCACCAGCCCGCTCACCAAGGGCAGCGAGATCGACTGGGTCATCATCCGCGAGAACACCGAGGGCGAATACTCGGGCTCGGGCGGGCGCGTGCACCGTGGCCTGCCCGACGAGATCGCCACCGAAACCTCGGTGTTCACGCGCAAAGGCGTCGAGCGCGTGCACCGATTCGCGTTCGAACTGGCGAAGAAGCGCCCGCGCAAGCAGCTTACGCTGGTAACCAAGTCGAACGCGCAGCGCCATGGCATGGTGCTGTGGGACGAAGTGTTCTTCGAGGTCGCCAAGGACTACCCCGACGTGCGCACCGACCGGCAGCTGGTCGACGCGGTGACCACGACCATGACGCTCAAGCCGGCGACGCTCGACACCATCGTGGCCACCAACCTGCACGCCGACATCCTCTCCGACCTTGCGGCGGCGCTGTCGGGGTCGCTGGGCATCGCACCGACCGCGAACCTGAACCCGGAGCGCACCTTCCCCTCCATGTTCGAGCCGATCCACGGCTCGGCCTTCTACATCACCGGCAAAGGGATCGCCAATCCGATCGCGACTTTCTGGACCGCTTCGATGATGCTCGAGCACCTGGGCGAGCCCAAGGCCGCCGCCCGCCTCATGGCGGCAATCGAAAAGGTCACCGCCAAAAAGATCTTCACGCCGGACCTGGGCGGCACAGCACGCACCGCACAGGTGACCGAAGCCGTAGCCGCAGCCCTGTAGACTGCGACATTTATAGACTTTAATTTCCGCAGACCTAATGGATCAGAGGCTTGCATGCCAATTGGTTTTCCAAATCCAGAAAAACAACCGGGAGAGTGCCATGGGCAACCGTGACCGCCAGCGCAGGGAAGAGAAAAAGCCCAAGAAGCCCAAGCCCGTGCCGCCTCCGCGCTAGCAGGCCCGCGCGCGCAGGCGGCGGCGCTTGACCCTCGGTCCGGACAAGAGCGTGTACGCTGGCACGACATTCATGTTTTTTGGCGGGCTGAAGGGCACCGCTTGAGCGGGGTGACGCCTCTGGCGCTCGCCATCGCGATCCTGAGCTCGGTGTGCTTCGCGGTGGCGCACATCACGGCGCGTGTGGGTTTGCGCTCCATCGACGCCCGCGCCGGCGCCGCGCTCAGCGTGCCGACCGCAACGGTGTTGTTCCTCGCCGCCGCGCCGTTCGCGCTGGACACCACCGGGTTCGACCTGCGCGCGCTGCTCGTCTTCGCCGCGGTCGGGGTGTTCTTTCCCTCGCTGGTCACGATCATTACCTTCCGCTCCAACGAGTTGCTCGGTCCTACCGTGACCAGCGCCGTGTCGGGAACCGCCCCCCTGTTCGCCTTGCTTGCCGCCAGTGCATTCCTTGGTGAGCAGGTGCCCTCGCAAGCCGCGGTTTCGGCCCTCGGCGTAGTGGCCGGCGTGGCCCTGCTGTCGTGGAAGAAAGACGCCGTGCGCTCGGGCTTCGTGGGGTGGGCCCTGCTCTGGCCGCTTTCTGGCGCGGCGGTCCGCGGCCTGGTGCAGACCGGCGTGCGCGCCGGCCTGCTGATCTGGCCGAACGCCTTCGTCGCCGGGCTAATCGGCTACATCATGTCCTCGATGATCGTGATCGGCGCCGACCGCCTGCGCGGAGGTGTGCGTCCCCGGCCCACCCACCGCGACCTGGCATGGTTCGCCGTGACCGGCGTGCTCAATGGCAGCGCGGTGCTGCTGATGTACTTCGCGCTCAGCATGGCCCCGGTCTGGGTGGTGGCGCCGATCGTCGCTTCGTACCCGCTGCTCACAGCGCTGTTCGGCGCGGCGCTGCTCCACGACGAGAAGCTCCCGGCCTCGGCGCTCGCGGGCGCCGGCCTCACCATCGCCGCGGTCGTGTACCTCCTCGTGTCGCTCGGCGGCGGATAACATCGAAACCGCCGCCGCCACGCGGCCGCTGCGCGCGGTCACTGATCAGGAGCGCGAAGACTACGAGCGCGATGGCGTGGTCTGCCTGCGCAGCATCTTTCCCGCGGCGTGGCTCGACTTCCTCGCCCAGGCGGTGGACGAGGCGATGGCCCATCCCGGCCCTCACGCCGAGGATTACGAGCGCGGCGAGGTCGGCGCGGGCGGCGCGGGCCGGTTCTTCGGCGACCTCGAGATGGCGCTGCGGCTGCCCTCCTTCCGCCGCTTTTCGCTCGAATCGCCGGCGGCCGAGATCGCCGGCACGCTCATCGGTGCGAAGCGCATCAACTTTTTCTACGACCAGCTCCTCGTGAAAGAGCCCGGCACGGCCGCGCGCACACCATGGCACCAGGACCAGCCGTATTGGGCCGTCAGCGGATGGCAGGTGTGCTCGCTGTGGCTGCCGCTCGATCCGGTGCCCGAGGACGTGTCGGTGGAATATGTGCGCGGCAGCCATCGCTGGCCCGCATTTAACCCGGCCCATTTCTCTGATGGCAGCGCGTATGCGGGCACCGGCTTGCCGGCGCTGCCCGACATCGAGGCCGAGCGCGCGAAGCATTCGATTGCCGCCTTCTCGCTCGAGCCCGGCGACCTGCTCGCCTTCCAGGCCATGATCGTGCATGGCGCACCCGGCAACGCGGGGCGCCATCGACGGCGCGCAGTGTCGACGCGCTGGACCGGCGACGATGCGCGTTACTGCGTTCGCAAAGGAGAAGTGGCGATTCCCACGACTGACCCGGGGCTCGAGGATGGGGACCGCATGGATTGCGAGCGCTTCCCGCTCGTGTGGAATATTTGAAACCGGCTCCGAAGCAATGCCAAGTCATACGAGCGGCTCATTTTCCGTCTATCGCAACGCTGTTGTCCTTGTAGCCATGCTGTGAAGTTCTGACTTTAGAGAGTAGGATTTCCGCCAGATGCATTCACGGGTGGAACCGACGGAGACACTCAGCCGCTTCCTCCTGGATTTATATCGCGCCGCGCGCGAAGCGCCTCTCGAATCATTCCAGCCCAGTGTCTACAAAATGCTTATCTCGAGGATATCGACGGCACGGATCCGCATCCCCCGGACGCAGGGCTGTCCGCCGCACTTCCCGGGTTCCGACGTAATTCGAGAAAGCAGCTTCAGTTCCTGGTCGGTGGTCATGGCGTTTCGAAAGGGTTAGCTGGGCGGGCAACGACGCGAGCTATTGCGATCGCAAGGGTGAAGTCGCGATTCCGACCATTGACCCGGGCCTGAAGCACGGCGATAAACTCGACTCGAAACGCTTTCCGCTCATATGGAGCGCCTGAAAGGAACAACGATGCCCGAGTCCCTCGCAAGCCACGAAGCAATCGCCATCGTAGCCCGCTACATCGCGGCCCTCAACGCGCGCGTCGCCGGTGCGATTCGCGCCGCACTCAACTTCGCTCTACGTGGTCACTTGTCAGGACAACCACTGGGACATCCAGGTCGGTTCCGGCAACGGCACCTGAGGCCATGAACCATTCGATGCACGGCGACCCCGTCCCGGCGATTACCGAAGCCGCGGCGACCGGCGAAACGGCCATGATCTTCGCCGACTTGCGCACAACCCTCGGCGTCAACGTGGTGAACCTGGTCTGGCGCCATATCGCAACGTTTCCCGGGGCGCTGCCTTGGGCTTGGGCAAGCGTGAAGCCGGCCTATGTTTCAGGCCGGGTCCGCATCGAAGCGCAGCGTATCCGGGTCGGGCTGACCCTCCCGAAACTGCCGCAGATTCCGCGCTCCGCGCTCGCCTGCGCCGGCATCGATGCGGCGGGCGAAGCCTCGATCCTGCGAATCCTGGTTTCGTACAACCGCAGTAACGCGATGAACCTTGCAGCCTTGTCTGCGCTCGTCCGCATCATTGACGGCACGCCGCTTGAACCATGGGACTCACCCGTCGCGACGAACCGGCCTCGGGAAGCGGCGATCGAAGGCGCCCTCCCCGAATTGCTCACGCTGGACGAAGTCGCCGCCGACACCGCCGACCTGATCCGCCGCATCAACTTGCTCGGTGACCGCGAACAGGGTCGCATCACCGCCAGCATGTACCGCCACCTGGCGCATTGGCCGGGATTCCTCGCGCTGGGCTATGTCTATCTGTCACCGCTCGCCGCGGATGGCCGCCTCGGTAAAATGATCGGCGAGGCTGGCGCGCTTGGTGACAGCGCCGGCGCACGCCTGCAGGCCGGGACGATGAACCTGCCGCCGCCGGGCTCGGCGGCAGAGGTCCGCCGCGCTACGGCCGACTTCATCGAGCATGCGATCGGAAGAATGGTGCCGGTCGCGTCGATACTACTGGCGGGTATGCCGAAAGATCGGTTGTAACTGCGCTTAGGTGATCGAGTAGAGCGCGGCGCACTGCTGCATCATGCGCGGAGCACGAGACAACCGGTATTCCTGCCGCGATTCCAGTGTTTCACGCATTGCCCTTCGCTGCATGGCGCAGTAAGATGTGTATATTCGTTGTGTATGCGACCTTTGGAGACTGCAATGCGTGATGCCGCCATCAATCTGCGAGCGCTGCCCGGGCAGCGGGACCTGATCGACCGGGCCGCCTCGCTGCTGGGCAAGAACCGCTCTGACTTCATGCTCGAAGCCGCTTGTGACAAGGCCCAGGCGGTACTGCTCGACCAGGTTTTTTTCAGCCTGGATGCAGGTAAATTCCGCGAGTTCACCAAGCTGCTCGACACGCCGCCCGCGCACAATCCTGGGCTCGCACTTCTGATGGCGGTCAAGCCGGTGTGGCGCAAGAAATCCGCGAAGACCTGACCCTGCAGTTCAGCCCACCGGAGCCCTTGTCGGCATTGCATCAGCTGGAGGGCTTCGAATGCGGCGAGCCGGTGCTCGACGAATGGGTGAAGCGCAGGGCTCTGGCCAACCAGTCGAGCGGGGCGAGTCGCACGTTTGTGGCCGCGGACCAGGAGCTTCGCGTCCGCGGCTACTACGCGATGGCGGCCGGCGCCGTGGCGCACCAGTTGGCGACAGGCGGCATACGACGCAACATGCCGGACCCGGTTCCGGTCATGGTGCTTGCCCGTCTCGCGGTAAACCGCCGGGCCCAGGGGCGGCACCTTGGAGCGTCCCTGCTGCAGGATGCGGTCAACCGGGCGGTGGCCGTATCCCGAAACGCGGGTGTCCGGGCCCTTCTGGTACATGCGCTCAACGACCAGGCAAAGCAGTTCTACGAGCGTTATGGTTTTCAGGCGGCGCCCACGCGACCGATGACGCTCATGCTGCGGCTGACGCCGGCTCCGGATCAAGCAGGATAAGCTGCTGATTTGCGCAATCAGGGTCATCGATTGAGCAGGCGCGAATTTTCGCATCCTGCGGGCGGTGTCTACAAAGTCGGGTTCGAGCCGACGCCGGCCGCGCGCGCGGCGCTCGCTTTCAGCCGCCGCGTCGAAGAGGTCCAGACCAGCCGGGTCTACAAGGTCAACAGAAAAGCCCCAATCCGACTTAACAAGGAGTCCTACCCATGATCTACGAAATGCGCACCTACGACCTCAAGCCGCGCGCGCTTCCCGAGGTGCTCAAGCGCTTCGGCGAAGCCTACGAATCCACGCGCAAGAAGTTCTCCCCGCTCGCCGCCTTCTGGTACACCGAAATCGGCCCGCTCAACCAGATCATCCACGTCTGGCCGTACAAGGACCTCGAGGAACGCAGGCGCATCCGGGCCGAGGCGGTTGCGGGTGGCGGCTGGCCGCCTAGGACCTCCGAGTTCATTGTCAACATGCAGTCGGACATCATGATCCCGTGGCCCGACTCGCCGCTGCTCGAACCGGGCAACGTGGGTCCGTATTTCGAAATGCGCACCTACACCGTTGCGCCCGGCGACCAGCCGAAAGTCCAGAAAGCGTGGGCTCCCGCTTTACCGGCGCGCCAGAAGCTCTCGCCGGTCATCGCCACCTGGTTCTCTGAGCTGGGAGGGCTGAACAAGTTCGTGCACATCTGGCCCTACAAGTCGCTCGACCAGCGCAACGCGATTCGCGCGCAGGCCGTCGAAAGCGGCGTCTGGCCGCCGAGCGCATCGGGGGATGCGGCTTACACCACGGTGACGCAGGAAACCAAGATCCTGCTCGCCGCGAAGTTTTCGCCGATCAGGTAAGGAACTCCGGATCGCCGGGCGGGGCGCGACGTAAATACTGCCAGTTCTGGGCTAAAGCCCTTGCCCTGCCTGGCGATCCGGGCGAAATCCTGCCATCAGCCTTTTCCCTGCTTGGCCTCGCCCCGCTGCCGGCGGCGCTCCTCGCCCACCGCGATAAGCCGGTCGCGCTCGGCCGGGTCGACGCGCCCGTAGCGCTCGCGCCAGTCCGGGTCGTCCCACGTGAACGGCGTAACGAGCGTGGCGCGCGGCGCGGTGGCCGACTCGAGCAAGCCCAACGCGAGCCGCACCACTTCACGCTGCACGTCCGGCCTGCCCGGCGGGCCGACCGGGTTGCCGAGCGGGAAATCGTTGAACACGAAGCGCGGCACGCCGCAATGCTCGACCACGTCGCGCGCCGAGCCGACGATGACCGTGGGCAATCCATTCGCCTCGAGGTGCCTTGCTACCAGACTCACGGTCTGGTGGCAGACCGGTCATAAAGCGCTGATGAACACCGCGTCTACACGGTCTTGCTTCAGGCGCGCGAGGATTTCCGGCGCATCCACTTCGTTGGTCTTCCTCTGGCTGTAACCAGTCGGCGCGCCGTGGAAGCGCGGCGCGAGCGACCCGACCAGCCCCTGCCCGATCCAGCCCTTGACGGCTTCGATCGGCAGGAAACTCTCGCGGTCCCGGGTATGCGTCGATTCGCGGTCCCACGCGAGGTTGTCGGTGTTGAGTTCGGGCAACGGCTCGACATTGCCGCTCCACACATGGCGGATGCCCTTGGCATCGTGGTTCGACTTGTCCGGCGGATGCGCCGTGGTCACCAGGCCGATGCGCGCTTCACCGAGCGGCTTGGCCAGGCGCGCGAAAGGCACGTCATCGAAATGGGCCCAGACATAGTCCTTCTCGTATCCGAGCGCGCGGTAGTACTCGCGCGTGCGGTCCATGTAGCCGACCGGTTCCTGGTTGCGTGGCATGATTAAGGAGCCTCCTCGGCGTTGACCATTGCGCGGTTTTACCATCAATCCGGATCGAAGTTTAGCGGAGTCCCCGATGATCACAGTCCACCACCTGAACAACTCGCGCTCGCAGCGCGTGCTCTGGCTGCTCGAGGAGCTCGGGGTCGCCTACGAGATCCGCCGCTACGAGCGCGACCCGGCGACGATGCTGGCGCCCCCTGAGCTGCGCGCTGTCCACCCGCTGGGCAAGTCGCCGGTGATCACCGATGGCGACCTGACCATTGCCGAATCGGGCGCGATCATCGAGTACCTGATCGAGCGCTTCGGCAACGGCCGGCTGGTGCCCCCGCCGGGCACGCCTGAAAAGCTGCGCTACACCTACTGGCTGCATTTCGCCGAGGGCTCGGCGATGCTGCCGCTGGTGATGAAGCTGGTGTTCTCCCGCCTTGAAACCGCGCCGATGCCGTTCTTCATCAAGCCGGTGGCGCGCGGGATCGCGGGAAAGGTCAAGGCCGGCTTCATCGACCCGAACATCAACGCGCAGCTCGACTACATGGAAGCCGAATTGAAGAAGTCGCTGTGGTTCGCGGGCAGCGAATTCACCGCAGCCGACATCCAGATGAGCTTTCCGGTGGAAGCCGCCGCCGCGCGCAGCGGCCTCGACATGCGGCGCCCCAAGCTCATGGCCTTCCTCGGGCGCATCCACGACATGCCTTCCTACAAGCGCGCGATCGAGCGCGGCGGGCCTTTCGAGCTCATGCGTTAGCGGGATTGCCTGCGGATACCCGCAAGAGCGTCCTGCTCCTGCCGCAGGAACCGGCCAATGATCACCGCGCGAGATTTGATCCGGTATGCTTTTTCAGGATGGCTTGCGCCCGGGCTTTGACGACCCTGCCCGAGACTACTTCGCCACGCTCAATTTCGGCATCGGCGCGATCGAGTTCCTTCGATAGCCAAGAGTCGTAGTCGAGCGCCCTCTCGATGGCTTCGACAGCGATGCTCCGAGGCGTCTTCCCGAGTCGTTCGGCATGCCGGTTCAGGCGTTGCGCAAGCGCTTTCGGGATAGGCAATGTCGCAGACATGACAATCTCCGGCAGAACGGAAAGATTGGTGATCTTAGCACCTGCTAACGATTCTTCGCGCTGATCGCAGCAAGCGTCGCCAGCACCCGCTCGGCCCGATGGAACACCGGGTAGTCCACCATCGAACCATCCACCTGGATCGCCGCAAGCCCCTTGGACTCGGCGGCCTTGAACGCATCGACGATTTTCTGCGCGCGCGCAGCTTCTTCGGCCGAAGGCGTAAACACCTCGTTCACCAGCGCCACCTGGTCGGGATGGATGCACAGGCGTCCCTGGAACCCGAGCCGCAGGCTGCGCTCCACCGAAGCACGCAACCCTTCGGCATCCTTTAGGTGAACCCATACCGTGTCGATGGGCGGCTCGATTCCCGCCGCGCGCGAGGCAACGACCAGCTGCACACGAAGCGAGGCGAGTTCTTCTTCGCCCGAGGTCCACGTCATGCCGACGTCGCTGGTGAAATCCGCCGCACCGAACGCCATGCGCTTCACGCGCCACGGCCCGGCGTAATCCTTGAGCGAGCGGGCGCCAAAGATGCGGTCGAGGCGCGAGAATCCCGCCGCCGTCTCGATGATGGGCATCAGGTCGATGCCTCCGGGCGGAAGGCCGCGCTCGCGCTCGAGGTTGGCGATCAGCCAGTCGATGGTGCGAAGGTCGGCAGCGGATTCGACCTTTGGCAGAACGATGCCGTCGACGCCGGGACGCACCACCTCCATGAGATCACCGAGGCACCACTGCGTGCCAATGGCATTCACACGGATGTAGCCTTTGCAGGTCCGCGGTCTCGACAGCGCTTCCACCACAGTCTTGCGAGTCGCAACCTTTTCGCCTACCGCGACTGCGTCTTCGAGGTCGAGGATTACGGCGTCGGCGCTGAGCGTCAAAGCCTTCTCGACGCGGCGCGGATGGTTGCCGGGAGCAAAAAGGAAGCTGCGCAGCACCGAAGCGGCCATGGCTATTTCACGACGCCAAGGCGCCGCCCCCCGGCAGGCAGTTCGGGCAATGCCACCATCTGCGGCGCAATCGGCACCTGGCAGCCGGCATCGCAGCAGCGCCCCGGCTGGCGGTTGCGCGTGATCCTGCGCGTTTCGTCAGTCAGGATGCCGCGCTCGAGCAGGCGCTCGACGAGGTCTACCTTGTTGCCCAGCGGGTAGTTGCGCCAGATTTCCATCTTCATGGCCTCGGGCGAACCGCCGCCGTGCAGGCTGATCACCGAATACCAGCCGGCCTGGTAGCTGGCGGTGAGGTCCTCGACGAAGCGGGCCACTTCGATGCGCTTTTCGTACGGGATGTCGGAACGCGCGGCCAGCACTTCGGACAGGCGGCCGGCCGTTGCCGGGTTGTGGTCTTCGTCCGGGCCCGGCAGGGAGACGATAAGCCCGCCCGACACATGGTGGGCGATGCGGTGCATGTCGTAGATCTGCGTGGCCAGCAGCAGCTTGCCGATGTTGGCGAACACCGGCTCGGGCACGGCCACGCCGGCAAGCGTATCGGCATTGCAATACACCGAGGCCGCCACGCCGCAGGCATAGAAGCCCTCGACGATCTTGATCAGGTCGACCATCTGCTCGCGCAGGTTGTCGGCGCGGTCGAGGTCGATGCCGTTGGCCTCGGTCATGAGGGCGCCGGCGCCGATGAGCAGGTCGCCGAAACCGGCGCGCGCCGCAATGCAGGTATGCCGGTGATGGGCGGTGTAGGCGTAGACCAGCGGGCCGGCAAACGGGGTTTCACCGGCGAGGAATACGCGCTCCCATGGCACGAACACCTGGTCGAACATCACCACCCCGGTGGACTGGCCGTAGCGGCCGCTGAACTTGGCCGCCTTCTCGCCCGGCCGGCCGGCGGGACGCGCCACGATGGTGAGGCCGGGGGCGTCGACCGGCACCGCGCAGCACACTGCGAAATCCTCGTCCTCGGCGCTCATGTTGCGGCAAGGCATGACAAGCAACTCGTGCATGTAGGGCGCGCCGGTCACGATCGCCTTGACCCCCGAGAGCACGATCCCGTCGGCGCGGCGCTCGGCGATGTGAAGATAGGTGTCCGGGTTCGGCTGCTGGTGGGGCCGCAGGCTGCGGTCGCCCTTGGCATCGGTCATCGCCACGCCCAGGGTCAGGTCTTCTGCGTAGACATGCTCGAGGTAGGCGCGCACGCGCTCGACGTACTTCGTATTGCATTCAGCGTCGACCCGGTGGGCCGACTGCCAGATCGCCGCGAGGCAGTCGCCGCCGAGGTAACGCTGGGCGCAGCCGGTCTCCTGGCAAACGAGCCTCACCGCTTCGAGCTTGTTGAGCAGGTCCTGGCTGTTGGCGGACAGCGCCATGAGGCGGTTCACCTGCGTCGCGCCGGTGGCGGCGACGGCAGCACGCATGACGGGCTCGAATTGCTCCCGCAGCGCGAAGTCGTAGGTCATGGCGACGGCGTTGACCCCGGGCGCGAGCGCCGGATGGTCGGCGACCGATTCGACCTGCCGCCCGTCGACATAAACACGCGGCTTCGCGCGCCGCAGCGATTCGCGATAGCTGTCCCCGGACATCAGCATGGGTGCCTCCCTTCAGGCCTTGGGCGAGACTTCGAGGACGCACGCGCCGTGCGCCCCGTCGGCACAGCAGGCCACTTCGACTGCCTCGAGCTTGTAGTTCCGGCCGCCGGCCTGGCCAGCGTACTCGAGCGACCCCACCAGCCAGCCGAGAAACATGTAGCACACCTTGCGCCCCGCGTTCTGGCCGAACTCGGCCACGAACACCGAGTGGGTGAGCCGGACGCGCGCGGCGCCGGTCGCCTCATCCACCGATTCCACTTCGAACTGTGCCCAGCCACGCTGCGACAGGCGCTTCAAGTAGTGATGGAAGACCTCGAGGCCCGCCAGACCATGGCGGGCGGACTCCTTCTCGCACCACTGCCACGCCGATTTGTAGCCCGCTTCGTGCAGGTGTTTCGCATAGGCGGCCACCCCCATCGCCGCCTCGGAGGCCCCATGGTTGTTGACCAGGAAATGGCGCGGCACGAGGATCATCGCCATGCCGTCGACGCTCCATTCGCCGGTTGCTTCGTCGACCTGGATTTCGAGCGCGGGCTTGGCCATGGCGGTCATGCGCCCCAGACGTCTTTGAGGACGCGCACCCAGTTCTCGCCGATGACCTTGCGGATGCGCGCTTCTTTCCAGCCGCGCTTTTCCATCGTGGCCGTCAGGTTGGGGAACTCGCCGATCGTGCGCAGGCCATCGGGGTTGATGACGGCGCCGAAGTCGGTGAGTTTCCTCGCGTAGCCCTTGTCGTGGGTGATCCAGTCGAAGAATTCCTGCCCGTAGCCTTGGGTGAAGTCGGTGCCGATGCCGACCTGGTCTTCGCCCGCGATGCCGATCACGTACTCGATGGCCTCGACGTAATCGTCGACCGTCGACTGCGGCCCGCGCTTGAGGAACGGCGGGAACATGGTCACTCCGATGAAGCCACCCTTGTCGGCGATGAACTTGAGCTGCGCATCGCTTTTGTTGCGCGGATGCTCCTTGAGCCCCGCTGGCAGGCAGTGCGTGTACGCCACCGGCTTTTTCGAGGCGAGGATCACGTCCTCGCTGGTTTTCGCCCCGACATGCGACAAGTCACAAAGGATACCGACGCGGTTCATCTCGGTGATCACCTCGTGGCCGAATTCGGTCAGGCCGCTGTCCTTCTTCTCGTAGCAGCCGCAGCCCACGAGGTTCTGCGTGTTGTAGGCGATCTGCATGACGCCCACGCCGAGGTCCTTGAACAACTGCAGGAAGCCGATCTGGTCCTCGATGCCGGTGAGATTCTGCCAGCCGAGGATGATGCCGGTGCGGCCTTCCTTCTTCGCCCGGTGGATGTCGGCCGTGCTGTGCACCTGGGTGATCAGGTCGGCGTTGTCCGCGAAATGCCGCTTCCAGCGCGCCACGTTGTCCATGCTGGCGCGAAAATTTTCCCACACCGAGCAGGTGCAGTTCGCCGCCGTGAGGCCGCCCTTGCGCATGTCCTCGAATACATCGCGCGTGAAGTTGGCGATGATCAGGCCGTCCACGACGACGGCGCTTTCGTGCAGTTTGGATGCCACGGTTTCTCCCAACGAGAAAGTGCCGAGGATACACCGCCGCGGAGTCTTCCCTCCGAAACGGACGGGGTATGCTCACATCAGGAGGGAGCCGGCATGGACCTGAATTTTTCCGCGGAACAACTCGCGGCAAGGCGTTTGCCGCCACGAAGGTCTCCGACGGACGGCCGCTGATGGACGCCACGCTGCTGACCCCGCACTACTGCAATTTTCGAAAGACTTCTATCTACGCGGGGTCGAACGAGATTCAGCGGAATATCATTGCGAAGATGACGCCGGGGTTGTGAGGCGGGGGCGGACGTTGAGGTCGAATCAGGCGTTTGAATTGTTTTTCGCGGGGAAACAAAGTGAAGGTAGAGTCACAATCAATGCCAGCGTTCTGATTCCCAGGGAAGCTGACTCAATTGGCAAATAAGCGTGACCATGCTATCGGTCACCCTTCACCGGGTATTGCACGTTGCGCTGCTTATCGACCGAACTCGCTGACGCTGTAAGATGCCATACGGAGGTTGCCATGAACCAAACTTATACGGCCGTAGTGAAGCAGGACGGACAGTGGTGGATCGGGTGGATTGAAGAGGTTCCCGGCGTCAACTGTCAGGAACGCACCCGCGACGATCTGCTTGAATCGTTACGTATTACGTTGGGCGAAGCGCTGGAGATGAATCGTGCAGACGCCAGGGAGGCGGCTGGCAAAGGCTACGAAGAGCTCACCATCGCAGTATGAAGCGTCGCGACTTGCTGCGACATCTCTCTTCTCACGGCTGCGCGCTCCTTCGAGAAGGTGGTAACCACTCCTGGTGGCTCAACTTATCTCAAAACAGGCGTAGCGCGGTTCCGCGTCACAACGAAATAAACGACCATTTGGCGCGCAAGATCTGCAAGGACCTTGGCGTCCCTCTTCCATGAAGCAGCCCAACCCGGCAGCGCAGCGGACGCGCGGAAGCATCCCGCCATTTCAACCGCCAGTGTCCGCGCGCCGCTGGCTTCCACGTTGAGGGTCAAATTTTCGCGCGCTATTCGTTAAGCGATCTCAAGTGGCCGACTGGTTGGCATCAGAACGGAATTCCTTCCCCGGCTCTAGAGACGCCACCGAAACCTTTACGACAGGCATCAAAGGCGCTCGGAGCGACGCCTTGCCTGAAGCCCACCCCAGACGCGTCATTCGCATGCATTTGACCTGCGGTATGCTTCTTTTTCCATGAGCGAATCGCGCGCAGTCCTCCCACACCGAGCAGGTGCAGTTCGCCGCCGTGAGGCCGCCCTTGCGCATGTCGGCGAACACTTCACGGGTGAAATTGGCGATGATCAGGCCGTCGATCACGACCGCGTTGTCGTGCAGGCTGGCGCCCATAGAGCGTTCTCCATTAGTTTCGTGAAGCATACATTGCATAGCGAAACGGCTCCATCGGGCGACTCCTCGCCGCAGCACCGACGGGGCCG
>JBBQCV010000075.1:0-15629 GCA_038319115.1 Burkholderiales bacterium
AGCTGGATCCCGTCACCGAACTCGTCCACCGAGTCGAGCAGGCTCGGGTCGGCGAGGCGATAGCCCTTGCTCTCGGAGCGGATGCCCTGGCGCGCGTACTCCTCGCTTTTCGCGTCGCCCGGCGCATCGATCGTGTAGCTCGCGTGGTGCCCGCCGTCCTCGCTCACCAGCACACCCCCGCCCTGCGTGAGGCGCGTGATGCGGAAGGTGCCGAAGAACAGGTGCAGCAGGCTCGCGTGGTAGGTGTCCTTGACGTTCTCGGCGTACAGCTTCCAGTTGTTGGGCAGCGCCTGGGTGAAGCGGCCGATCACGCGCATCGGCTTGCACAGCACGCGCTCGATGCGGCCGAGGATCTCCTCGCCGAGGTAGTCCTCGATCGGCGGCACGTCGTCGGACAGGCTCGCGAAGACGAGTCCGCACAGCGTGGCGGTGTAGGGCTTGCGCGGGCCGTGCTTTTCCTTGCAGAAGTCCTTCGGCATGCCGCCCTGGCCGTTGGAGCCTTCCTCGAACGCAATGCCCTTGAGGTTGCCCCTGAGGTCGTAAGTCCACGCGTGGTACACGCACTGGAAATCGCGCGCGTTGCTGCCGCCGTCGTCCAGCGCGATGAGCGCGCCGCGATGCGCGCAGCGGTTTTCGAAGGCGTAGATCTCGCCGTCTTCGGCGCGCACGACGATGACCGGCATCTCGCCCACGAAGGTGGTGCGATAGTCGCCCGGGTTTGAAATGTCGGCTTCGAGGCAGACGTAGTTCCAGGTCGCGCCTTCGAAGATGCGCTTTTGCTCCAGTCGATAGTTCGCCTCGTCCTGGTAGGCCCAGTACGGGGCGCCCGAAACCATGCCTTCGGGCCAGGCGACGCGTTGCTCGGGTGCATTCATTGGCTTGAGGACTCCTCGCTTACTGCAGCGTCACGTTGGCCGACCGGATCACGGCCTGCCAGCGCGCCATCTCTTCCTTGACGAACGCGGCCATCTCGGCCGTGGTGTTGCCCACCGGCTCGGCGCCCTGCTCGAGGAAGCGCTTCTGCACATCGGGCATTCTGAGCACTTCGACCGTGGCGGCGTTGATCTGTTGGGCGATGGCCGACGGCGTGCCCGGCGGCAGGACGAAGGCGAACCACGCGCTCGCCACAAAGCCCGGCAGTCCGGCCTCGGTGACCGTCGGGACTTCCGGGGCGACCGGGCTGCGCCGCGTGCTCGCCACCCCGAGGAACTTGAGCTTGCCGGCTTGCTGGAAACGCAGGCCCGCGGCGATGTTGCCGATGAAGATGTCGGTCCTGCCGGCGATCAGGTCCACCAACGCCGGCCCCTCGCCCTTGTACGGCACGTGCGTGAGTTCCAGGCCCGCCATGGTTGCGAACATCTGCGCCGACAGGTGCGAGGTCGATCCGTTGCCCTGGGAGGCATAGATCACCTTGGCCGGGTTCGCCTTGGCATGGGCGATGAGTTCCTTGACCGAATTGGCCGGCAGGTCGATGCGCGCGGAGATCACGTTCGGCACCAGCGCGAGCACCGTGACGGGAACAAACTTCGTCGGGTCGTACGAGAGGTTCTTGTACAGGTTGTGGTTGATCGACAGCGGCCCGGGCGGGCTCGACAGGATCGTGTAGCCGTCGGGGTCCGCGCGGTAGACGAATTCGGCGCCGATGTTGCCGCCGGCGCCAACGCGGTTTTCCACCACCACCGGCTGGCCCCACTTCTGCGACAGTTTCTCGCCGACCACGCGCGCGAGGAAATCGGCCGATCCGCCCGCCGGGAAAGGCACCACTATCTTGACCACCTTGTTGGGAAAGCCGGCCTGCGCAAAGGCCGGCCCGGCGGCGGTCGTGGCTGCAATGGCGGCGGCTGCGGCGCAAAACGCCAGCGCGCGAAATCCTTTCATGGGCGTGTCCCGTGGGTTGGTCTGCAAGCGGTGCGATTTTAGTCGCCTGCGGCGGCGGTGCGCAGCACCATTTGCGATCCGACCCCTTGCGGCCTAGGATAAGGCTCCCGCACAGTACGGGACGCAAGGCGGCCCGGCAACGCACCGGGCGGCGCAAGGTCCGGTCCATCCAAAGCCCGAGGAGACACAAATGAAGTTCATCCAGCAACGCCACATCCTGGCCGCGGTTACCGCCGCCGTATTCTCCACTTCGATCCTCGCAGCGCCGATCGTGCTGCGCGCCTCGCACCAGTTCCCCGGCGGCAAAGGCGATGCCCGCGACGAGATGGTCCAGATCATCGCGCGCGAGGCCAAGGCCGCCAACGTCGACCTCGAGGTGCAGGTGTTTCCCGGCGCGGCGCTGTTCAAGCCGAACGAGCAGTGGAATGCGCTCGTCAACGGCCAGCTCGACATCTCCTCCTTCCCGCTCGATTACGCCAGCGGCAAGGTGCGCGCCTTCGGTGCCACGCTCATGCCGGGCCTCGTGCGCAACCACGAGCGGGCCGCGCGCCTGAACGATTCGGCTTTCATGAAGGACATCAAGGCGAGAATCGACAAGGCCGGGGTGATCGTCCTCTCCGATGCATGGCTCGCCGGGGCGGTGGCCTCCAAGAAAGCCTGTGTGCGCACCCCGGCCGACCTCAAGGGCGTAAAAATCCGCTCAGCCGGCCCGACCTTCGCCGCCATGTGGCAGGCCGCGGGCGCCTCCATCGTGTCGGTGCCGAGCAACGAGGTGTACAACGCGCTGCAGACCGGCGTGGCCGAGGCCACCGACACCAGCACCGGCAGCTTCGTGTCGTTTCGTCTGTACGAACAGGTGAAATGCATCACCGCGCCGGGCGACAACGCCCTGTGGTTCATGTACGAGCCGGTGCTGATGTCGAAGAAGGCGTTCAACCGCCTGACCAAGCCGCAGCAGGATGTGCTCATGAAGGCTGGCAAGAAAGCGCAAGACTACTTCGCCAAGGAAGCCAAGGGCCTCGACGACGCAATGGTCAAGGCTTTCAAGGAACACAATGTCGAGGTCGTCACGCTCACGCCTGCCGAGTACGACGCGTGGATCAAGCTGGCGCAGGGCAGCTCGTACGCCGAGTTCGCCAAGGAAGTCCCCGACGGCAAGAAGCTCATCGACGCGGCGCTGAGCGTCAAGTAACCCGCGCCTGCCCGCGGAGGCGCCCTTGGATCGCTTCGTCCGCGCGGTAGCGGCGATTTCCCGGTTGTGTGGCTATTTCGCCGCCGCGCTGATCGCGCTCGGGGTGCTGGTCGTGTGCCACATGGTGTTCGTGCGCTACGTGCTCAACCACAACACCATCTGGCAGACCGATTTCGTCACCTACAGCCTGGTGGCCGCGACCTTCATCGGCAGCCCCTTCGTGCTGATGACGCGCGGCCACGTCAACGTCGACGTCCTGCCGCTCTACGCCGGCCCGCGGCTGCGCTTCGCCCTGGCGCTCTTCGCCTCGGTCCTCACGCTGTTTTTCGTGCTGGCGATGGCAGTGATGACCTTCCTCTTCTGGCGCGAGGCGTGGGACAACAAGTGGGTCTCCGACACCATGTGGCGCGCGCGACTGTGGATCCCCTATGCCTGCATGCCGATCGGCTTGGGGATCCTCGCGCTGCAGGCGGTGGCCGACCTCGCCTGCCTCGTCACCGGGCGCACGCCGCCGTTCGGCCTTGCAGGGGGCCGCCCATGACCCAAGGCTGCCTGTGACGCCGACCCAGCAGGGCCTGCTGGTGCTGGTGATGACGCTGGCGGTGCTGCTGTCGGGCGCGCCGGTGGCTTTCGGCCTGGGCGCGGTGTCGATCGTGTTCATCGTGATCTTCCAGGGCTTCGACGCCGTGCACGTGGTGGCGGAAACGTTCTACGCCGGCCTCAACGACTTCACCCTCGTGTCGATCCCGATGTTCGTCATGATGGGCGCGGCGATCGGCTCCTCCCCCGCGGGCAAGGACCTGTACGAGGCGCTCGACCGGTGGCTGTACCGCCTGCCCGGGGGCCTCGCGATCTCCAACCTCGGCGCCTGCGCGATCTTTGCCGCGCTCACCGGCTCGTCGCCCGCGTGCTGCGCGGCCATCGGCAAGATGGGCATTCCCGAGATGCGCAAACGCGGCTATCCCGACGACGTCGCCACCGGTTCGATCTGCGCCGGCGGGACGCTCGGCATCCTGATCCCGCCCTCGATCACCTTCATCCTCTACGGCATCGCGACGGAAACTTCGATCGGGCGCCTGTTCCTCGCCGGGGTGCTGCCCGGCCTCATGCTCACGGGCCTGTTCATCCTGTGGACCCTGTTCATCATCTGGAAGCGCGGCTTTCGCTCGCACGCGGTCGACTTCCGCTACACCTGGAAAGAGAAATTCCAGTCGATCCCCAAGATCGCCCCCTTCCTCGCCATCATCATCGGCGTCATGTACGTGCTGTACGGCGGCGTGGCCACGCCCTCCGAAGCGGCCGGGGTGGGCGCGGCGCTGTGCGTGCTGATGGCGGTGGTGATCTACCGCATGTGGAAGCCCGCCGACTGGTGGGCGATCCTGCGCGACACCACGCGCGAGTCGGTCATGATCCTCATGATCATCGCCGCGGCGGTGCTGTTCGGCTACATGCTCACGTCGCTTTACCTCACCCAGACCCTCGCCCAGTCGATCGCCGAGATGAACGTGAACCGCTGGGTGCTCATGGGGATGATCAACCTGTTCCTCTTGGTCTGCGGGTTCTTCATCCCGCCGGCGGCGGTGATCCTCATGACCGCGCCCATCCTCTACCCGATCATCAAGGCCGCGGGTTTCGACCCGGTGTGGTTCGGCGTGATCCTGACCATCAACATGGAGATCGGCCTGATCCACCCGCCGGTGGGGCTCAACATCTACATCGTGAGCTCGATCGCGCCGGACGTGCCGGTCACGCGCATCATGTGGGGCACCATCCCCTACGTGCTGTGCATGATGCTGCAGATAGTGATCCTGTGCGTGTTCCCGGAAATCGCCACGTGGCTGCCCGACCGCCTCATGGGCACCATGCACTGACGGGTCGCAGCCGCGCTCAGCCCTTCTTGACGTGGTGCATGGGGTAGAGCTTGGCCACCACCTCGCTGTCGCTCGCCCACGCCTTGCAGCCGTCGATGAAATACGGGCGGGCCGAGGGCTTGCCCGGCAGCGCCACCGGGCGCGCCTCGCCATCCTTCGCGTCGTGCTCCTTGGGCCAGCTTCCCATGGTCTGGTAGGCCACGGTCGCCGCGGGCATCAGCAGTTCCTTCAGGTGGGTGCAGCCCTTGGTACCGCCGACCGCCTCGTTGACGGAGCGGCGCCACCCGCCGCCGATCTTCGCGCCGACAAGCCCCTTGTAAGCCGCAGCGACGGTAAAGCACGGATCGTAGGGCGCTTCGTTGGTCGCCACCTCGATGTCCTTCACCACCATCTCGCGGTCGAGCGTGAGGCGAAGCTGCATGTCGTGCACATGCGCCCCCGCCTCGCGCGCGCCGCGAAAAGGCTCGACCGTGCCGTGCGTCTTGGTGTCGATGATGCGCGCCTCGATGTCCCACAGCCCGTCGTCGCGCTGGAAGCCCTCGCAGTGGATGCGCCGGGTGTGCAGGTGGCGGCGCGGAGCCGCTGCGGAGAGGCCCATGGCGTCAGCCCGCTACGTGCGCGGTAGAGGCGATCTCGACCAGGAAGTCGGGCCGCACGAGGTCGGCACGGATGCAATAGCGCGCCGGCGGATTCTCGGGGAAATATTCCTTGTACACCTCGTTCATCGCGGCGTAGTCGGCGAGGTCCTTGAGGAAGATCTGGTTGAAGGTGATGTCGGTCATCACGCCACCGGCCGCAGCCAGCACCGCCTTGATGCCCTCGAGTACGTTTCGGGTCTGGGCGCGCACGTCGCCCACGCCGACCGTCTTGCCGGCCGCGTCCATCGCCAGCGTGCCGCCGACGTAGACCACATTGCCGGCCTTCGCGCCGGGTGAATATGGGGCCAGCGGCGGCGGCGAGCCCTCGGGAAGGATGACTTTGAATGGCATGGGGGAACCTGGGGAAGGGAATCCTCCGGAGGATGCCCGGGCCCGCCCTCGGCGGCAACTGGCGTTTCGAACGGTGCGCCCCGGAGCCGCCACGCGGGAATGGTAGAAAGTAAAACTATCTATTCTGTAGACCTAATCAGCGCGCGGGTCTCATGCCAGTTGATATGCCTGTTTTGGAAACTTACCCGACCACAACGGCGGCTCAGCCGACGTCGCCGCCGGAGTCCCCGCCTGCGTCGCCGCTATCGCCCGGGTCGAAAACCTCGGCGACGTAGTCGTCTCCGCGGTCGCGCGTGCCTGCGCCGTAATCGGTGTCGACGAGCGTGCCGCCGCCGGGCGGGACTGCCGCGGCATCCTTGCCGGCCGCGGCATTGGCGTGATGGCCGCCGAACAGGCTGCCGATGCCCTGCGCGAGCAGCGACCCCGCCACCACCCCCGCCGCCGTCGATGCGACGGTGCCGAACAGTCCCGAACCCCAGGTGCTCGCGGCAGGCGCGCCCGCCGGCTGCGGGGCGGGCTGCAACGGTGGCTGCGCGCCCGCCTGCAGGCGTGAAGCCTGCATCGGGACCGGCCCCGCGGGTGCAGGCGGCTGCGCGGCCGGCGCGCGGCCCCATGCATTGGCGTCGCCGACAAAGCTGCGCGCGCCCTGGGCCTGGGTTGCATCGCGCAGCGCGATCTCGAGCTGCAGCACACGCTGCACGAGGAGGTACCCTGCGTCGGGTTGCCGTGCCAGGGCATCGCGGATCATCGCGTCGGCCTCCGGGTCCTTCGGCCCGGCCTGCGCCTGGCCGAGCAACTGCAGGAACCGCGTGAGTTGCTCGCGTTCTTCTTGGGTCATCAAGCGGCCGCCTTTGTGTATTGCGGAAGCTCGCCGATCGCGTACTTCACCGCGTCTTCCACTCGGTCGAGGTAAACGAACTCGATGCGCGAGCGCGCGTCCTCGGGAACATCCTCCAGGTCTTTCTCGTTCTTGCGCGGCAGCATGACGGTCTTGATGCCGGCGCGCAATGCCGCGAGCGTCTTCTCTTTGATCCCGCCGATCGGCAGCACCAGGCCGCGCAGCGAGATCTCCCCCGTCATCGCCACGTCGCTGCGCACCGGCCTGTCCATGAGGAGCGACACCAGCGCGAGGTACATCGCCACGCCCGCGCTCGGGCCGTCCTTCGGGGTCGCCCCTGCCGGCACGTGCACGTGGATGTCCTGCTTGTCGAGCGCATCGCCCACCAGCATCTTGGCCAGCGTCAGCGCCGCCTGCACCGACTCCTTCATGACATCGCCCAGTTGCCCGGTGAGGATCAGCTTGCCCGACCCGGGCACCTTGGTCGCCTCGATGAACAGGATGTCCCCGCCCACCGGTGTCCAGGCAAGACCCGTCGCCACGCCGGGCAGCCCGGCGCGCTGCGCGATCTCGTTGTCGAACTTGCGCGCACCGAGGATGGCGTGGAGGTCGGGCTCGTCGATGGTCACGCTGGTGGCCTCGTTCTCGGCGATTTTCATGGCCGCGCGGCGCAGCACGCTGCCGATCTCGCGCTCGAGGTTGCGCACGCCCGCCTCGCGGGTGTAGTCCGCGATGATCGACTGGATCGCCGCATCGGTGACGCTCGCCTGCTCCGGCTTCAGGCCGTTGGCCTCGAGCTGGCGCTTGACCAGGTAGCGCCTGGCGATCTGCAGTTTCTCGGCTTCGGTGTAGCCCGGCAGGTGGATGATCTCCATGCGGTCGCGCAGCGGCCCCGGGATGGTGTCGAGCACGTTGGCCGTGGCGATGAACAGCACCTTCGACAGGTCGAAATCGACGCCGAGGTAGTTGTCGCGGAACTTGGAGTTCTGCTCCGGGTCGAGCACCTCGAGCAGCGCCGAGGCCGGGTCGCCGTGAAAGCCTCCCGCGCCGACCTTGTCGATTTCGTCGAGCATGAACACCGCCGTGCGACTCTGCGCGCGCTTGAGCGCCTGGATGATGTTGCCCGGCATCGAGCCGATGTACGTGCGGCGGTGGCCGCGGATCTCGGACTCATCGTGCACCCCGCCGAGCGCGATGCGCTGGAACTTGCGTCCCGTGGCGCGCGCGATGCTCTGGCCGAGCGAGGTCTTGCCCACGCCGGGCGGGCCGACGAAGCACAGGATCGGGCTCTTGCCTTCGGGGGCGAGTTTGCGCACCGACAGCCATTCGAGGATGCGGCGCTTGATCTTGTCGAGACCGTAGTGGTCCTCGTCGAGGATGCGGCGCGCTTCGGCAATGTCGATCGCCGCGTTGATCGCCGTACCGTCTTCGGATTTCCACGGCAGCTCGGTCATCCACTCGAGGTAGGTGCGCAGCATCGAGCTTTCCCCGGAGGCATCCGACATGCGCTCGAGGCGCTTGAGCTCCTTCTTGGTGTGCTTGGCCACGTCCTCGGGCATGCCCGCGTCGTCCAGGGCCTTGCGCAGCTCCTCGATCTCGGCCGCGCTGTCGTCGGTCTCGCCGAGTTCCTTCTGGATCTGGCGCATCTGCTCGCGCAGGACGTGCTCGCGCTGGCGCTCGTCGAACGCCTTCTTGGTTTCCTCGCCGATCTTGGCCGAGATGCGCAGCACCTCGACGCGGTCATTGAGGATGCGCAGCACGCGGTCGAGCCGCTCGCGCAGGTCGAAGCATTCGAGCAGCGTCTGCTTCTCCGGGCCGCTCACGTCCATGAAGTTGACCACGAGGTCGGCCAGCGCCGAGGCGGAGGTCATGCCGGCAATGACGCCGGCCAGCTCATCCGGTGCCTGCGGCAGGAGGCCGAGCGCCTCGTTCGAGCGCTGCTTCAACTGGTGGAAGCGCGCCTCGATGTCGGGGCTTTTCTCGTCGCCGATGGTTGCGACCTCCTCCACGCGGGCCACAAGGAACGGCCAGCCCTCGAGGAATTCGAGCACGCGGATGCGCGACTGGCCCTGCACCACCATGTGGTGCGCGCCCTCGGACCCGGTGATATAGCGCAGGATCTGCGCGCTCGTGCCGACCCAGTACAGGTCTTCGGGCTTGGGATTGTCTTCGCCCGCGTCCCGCTGCAGCAGGAAGCCGATGCGGCGACCGGCCTTGACCGAGTCCTGCGCCGCAGAAACGGAATTCTCGCGGCCGAACGTCACCGGGGCAACGATGCCGGGAAACAGCAGCATGTTGCGCAACGGGACGATCGCGAGCGCGTCCGCCGGCAGGGGCTTGAGCCCGGAAGTATTGATGGGATCCTGCACAGGGGAGGCGTCGATCGTTTCGGTGGCCATGGTCTGGTCTACTCCTGTACGGCGATTTTGCGAAAAGCGAGGGTCAGGACCCCGTCGATGAGCGAGCGTCCCGCCGGTTCGAGGCGGGTCACCGGCAGCGGCACGCGGCGGAAAAAGCGCCCATACGGGATTTCCACCCGGTGCAGGCGCGCGCCCCGCGCGGTGACCGGGAACCCGCGCACCGCCGAAACGGTCAGCGCATCGGTTTCGAGGCCCACCACGATGGCGTCAGCGGGCACCCCGGGCAGGGCAATGTGAACAAATAGCGCCTCGGACGACTCTATGACATCGACGGGCGGCTCCCAGCTTTGCTCGGACTCAGCCGGGCGAAAGAATGCCTTCTGCAGGCGTTCGGCCTCGCCGAGCAGCTGTAAGGCCTCGCCCCACATGAAAGTACGGATATCGCGGGATCTCATGTTCCGGTAGATGCAGGCGATACGGCAGTATTCAAGTCTGGTATTTTTTCGCCTGGCTTGCGGGCGGAACGGTCATGCCCCTGCGGGGGTCATGCAAATTTTGCAAATGCACGGATTCGAAATGGTTAATTGCATATCACAGCTTTTCAGCCCCTATGATTGCGGGTTAGCATGCCCATAACGACAAGAGCACAGGAGAGAGCAACGTGGCGAAAACCAAAGCGAAGCCGAAAGTCCCCCCGAGCGTAAGGCTTCGCAGCCAGCTCCGTGTGCGCATCCAGCATCGGATCGACGAACTGAACATCACGCGTTCGGAGGCCGCCCACTTCATGGGCCTGTCGATCGCGCAGACCAGCCGCCTGTGCAACGATTACGACGCGTTCAGCCTGGACCGGCTCGTGGATGCGGCCGACGGCGTGGGCCTCACGGTCGAAATGAAGGCGGTAAGGCCGTATTCAAAAGAATAGGTGGCGGCTGAAAGCCTCACATTCTGTAAGGCTGTCGGTCGCTCGATCCGTGCGCTAAATCGGGTCGAGGGGGTAGATGGGGCGGCGGACTTTGCGGAAATCCAGCACGCTGTAGTCCGACGTGCAGACGCCCACCCCGGCGCATTCGACCGTGGCGCGGGCGAGGTCGCCGAACCCGGCACGCCAGTGCACCCGGCTCTTCAGCATCAGGTAGCGCTTCCTGGTCGGGTCGATGCCTTGGGAAGCGAAGCATTCGAGGTCGTTGGGTTCCTGCTGGCGTGAAATGACCACGATCTGCACCCGGCCCGTGTCGAGCACGGCGGTCGGCCCCATGTCCATGAGTACGCCCTTCGACATCGGCCCGCGGTTGCGGAATTGGCCATTGGTGAGGCTCTTAACGGTCCCGGTCACTTCGAGCGGCTGGCCCTTGAGGCCGAGGCTGGGCATGGCGAGCTTGCCGCCGAGGGACAGCGTCACCTTGGCCCCGAGGCCGGCCTCCTGCATCTGCTTCACGGCCATCGGATCGTAGATCGCAAACGCCGCGACATCCTCCAGCCCCGCTTCGATGATGCCGGCCAGCACCGCGGTGGTGTCCATCGTCCCGCCCGAGGCGGCGTTGTCGTAATGGTCGAGCAGCACCACCGGGCGGATGTCCATCGCCTTGGCGCGCTCGAACGATTTGGCCAGCGGTTCTACCTGGTAGACCCATTGGGCGCGATCCTTCCAGGCCATGTCGAGCAACTCTTCGCACCAGCGGCGCGCGAGCGCCGGGTCGTTGTCCGTGACCACGATGGCCGACAAGCCCGCATTGACGATATCGGCGTGAGGAAAGCCAACGAACAGGCTTGCGCACAGGGCGCCTTCCTTTTCCATCGCGCGGCAGCGCGCCTGGATTTCGCGGTTGGGCGAATCCAGGCTCGACTGGCGCATCACGTGCGGCAGCATCGGCTTCTGGCCCCACGCCATCGCGGGCCTGGCCTTACCCTCGAGCATCGAGAACAGTGCCTTGCCGGCGCGCAGGCCCGTTTCGTACACGTCCACGTGCGGGTAGGTCTGGTAGCCGGCGATCACGTTCGCGCTCTCGACGATGGCCGCGTACAGGTTGGTATGCATGTCGAGCGCCACCGCGATCGGTGTCGTGGGTGCAACCTTGCGCAGGCGGGAGAGCAACTCGCCCTCGCCATCGTCATAGCTCTGCGTCACCATCGCGCCGTGCAGGTCGAGCAGGATCGCGTCGCACCCCTTGGCCGCGGCATCGCAGATGCGGCTCGCCATGTACTCGAAGGCCGCGTCCTCCACCGGGCCACTGGGCCACGCGTTGCCGGCCACCGGCACGGTGATCGAGGCGCCCGCTTTTTCCGCCAGTTCGATGAACGCGCCGATCGCCGAGCCGGTGCCGCGCATGGCCTTGATGGCGTCCTCTCCCTCCCGCGGCAAGGGCGTGCCGATCGCAAAGCGCGCAATCGGCGTTGGCACCGGCGAAAAGGTGTTGGTTTCGTGCTTCATCTGGGCGATGACGACTTTCATTGCGCTTCCTTCCTGTTGGAACGCTACCTGGAGGGCACGGGCTCGACGATCAGCCGGGTCTTCTGGTCCTTGGGCGCCTTGCGGCTGGCGCTGATCTCGAGCACCGCCGGACGGCGCCGATAGTCCTCGCCCGGTTTGGCGAGCTTGAAGCGCAGCATCGAGATCCGCCGGTCGACGGTCTGGACGTCTTTATTGAGGCCGCGCGCCGCGAGCTTGGCGCGAACGCGCAGGAGCTCGTCGATCTGGCCGCGCATCTCGCGCTGCGCATCCGAAACCGGCGGGGCCGGCGCGGCCTTGGCGAGCGCCGAGGGGGAAACGGTCGTCACCGGCAGCGAGCGCACCGTGGGCGCCCATTCGGTTTTCGGGCGATTGGCCGAAGCGGTGAATTCTTCCATGCTGCCCACCAGCCGTGCGATGCCAAGATGGTTGTGCTTGAACGCCCAGTCCATCGCGCCTTCGTCGTAATCGTTGCGGATGCGCCGGTCGGCGCCGAGCGTGATGAGCTTTTTCACCATCGGCTCGCGCCCCTCGTAGACCGCCATCATGAGCGGGGTCGAGCCATTGGTGGAGCGCGCGTTGAGGTCCGCCCCGCGTTCGACGAGGTAGTCGACGACCTCCTCCTGCCCGGCGAACGCGGCGTAGTGCAGCGCCGTCCACTGGCGTGGCTCGCGGTTGATCTTGGCGCCGCGCTTGAGCAGCCAGTCGACCGCCTCGCGGCGGCCGCGCCATGCGGCGTGCATGATCGCCTGCTCGCCGACGTTGTTGAGCTTGTTCACGTCGGCGCCTTTGGAGACGAACAACTCCATGAGGGGGATGTTGCCTTCCCACGCCGCGATCATTAGCCCGGTGCCGATGCGATCGCCGACGAAATCAGGGTCCAGGCCGCGCTCGAGCCACGCACGCGCCTGGCTGATGTCGCCCATCTCGATGCGCACACCGAATTCGACCGCGTCCGGCAGGGCCGTGGAACGCCAGAACTGCGCCTGCGCCGGCGCGCAAACAGCCATCGCGAGCCACATGATCGTGGCTAGAATGTTCGCAGGCATCCCCCTCCCATGCATCCTGGCACTTTCCCCCTGCAATCGTCCCGCTGGGACCCTTTCACCGGCCGGGCGGGCGACGGTTTGTCGTCCCTGTTCCCGGCCCTTGCATTGTCTGTCGTGCTGCACGCGGCTTTCCTGCTCGCGGGCCACCTGATCCTCGACGCGCTGCCGGCGATGAAGAAAGCCGCCAAAGCCCCGCTCCATGTCAGGCTCGCCGACCCGCCTCGTGCGCCCCTGGCGGCCCCTGCGCCGCAACCCGAACTGCTCAGGCGGGAGGATACCGCGCCCAAGGCGGCCCCGGAGGCGATAAAGCGCCCCAAGCCAGGCCAGGCAGCAAAACGGGATACGAAAAAATCCCCGCCGTCCCCGAGCGATGCGGCGCCGCCGCGCCGCGCCCCGGTCATCGCGGTGCCGGCCGAACCGGCGCGCGCGCCAGGCGCATCCGTGCCTGCAGGCGCGCAGGTGCTCAAGGGCGACGCGGCGCGCAAGGCCGGAGAGCAAATCGCCCGCGAGTTGTTCTACCCGCCCGAAGCGATCGAGCGCGGCCTGGAAGGCGAGGCCGTGGTGCTGCTGTTCCTCGACGAAGCCGGCAACGCGATCGCCGCGCGCATCGAATCATCCAGCGGGCACGCGCTGCTCGACCAGGCGGCCGTCAAAGCGGCGCGCACGATCCGCTCGCTGCCGGGAAGCGCCCCACGAGAGGCGCTGCTGCCGGTGCGGTTCAGGTTACGGTAGGGTGGCTGGAAGGTTTTAGCTAAATTAGCTAATATACGGCCATGAAGGAAAGCCCCACCACTTTCGACGCCACCTCGGCCAAGAACCGGTTCGGCCAGGTCCTCGAGGCGGCCACGCGTGGGCCGGTCGCGGTCGAGCGTCATGGGCGCGTGGTCGCCTATGTGGTCGCCCCCGGGGACCTCGCCTCTGCAACGGCGTCGCTCGAGGATCGCCTGGCCGGTCGGCTGCGCGCGGCCGGTGCGACTTTCGCGACAATCTTTGGTTCTGTCTCGCGCGGCGCGCAGCGGCCCGACAGCGATATCGATGTCGCCGTCAGTTTCGGCAAGCCCATGACGAGCGACCTGCGCATGGCGCTGACGGGGCTGGTCGCCGAAGTCGCCGGGCGGAGCGTCGACCTCGTCGACCTGGAAAAGGCCGAAGGCGAAATCCTCGCCCAGGCCCTCGGCGGCACCGAGATCCTGTGCGACAGTCCGGCTGCACGCCAGCGCATGGCCACACGGCTGCATCGTTCGGAGGACGACCGGCGCAGCGTTGCCGCGGCGGCGCGCCATGCGCGCAGGAACCTGTTCAAGTGAAACCGCCCCCGCCGGGGTCGATGGACATCCCCCTGCTCGACGCCAAGCTCGCCGAGCTGTCGCGCCGCCTCAGGCGGCTGGAAGCCAAGCGGCCCGCCAGCCTCAAGGCCCTGCAGGCCGACGAGGACCTGCAGGACATCCTCGCGCGCAACCTCGAAGTGGCGATCCAAACCTGCATGGACGTCGCGCTGCATATTTGCGCCGCCCACGGGACGCTCCCGCCGACCGGCGCGCAGGCCTTCGCGGTCCTTGCCGGCCGGGGCGTGATCGAGCGTGAGCTTGCGCAGAGGCTCCAGCGCGCGGTGGGGTTTCGCAATGTCCTCGTGCATGAATACACGGAAATCGACTGGAAGATCGTGACCCAGGTGCTGCGCACCGGCACGCGCGACCTTGCGGACTTTGGCCTCGCGATAGCGGGAATTATGGGCGCCTGATGAGCTTCCCCGACTGGGCGGATTTTTCCAGCCTGTCGTTCGCCATCTTCGTGGGCGTGGTGGTGCTGCTGCTGACGATCATCTGGTCGATCAAGCGCCACCGCGACCCCAAGCTCAAGATCGAATGCGATTTCCCGATCGCATCGACGGCCGCGAGGCCTTCGTCGGCGGCCACTGCATCGTCGACAACTGGCTCGGCAATGCCGAGGACCACGAACTTTTCAGCGACCTCAGCGATCCTGCACCACACGGCCATCTGCCTCGCGCGCAAGAGGATCTGGATCCAGAACCCTTATTTCATCCCGGAGCCCGAGGCGATCGACGCGCTGGGCGAGGCTGTCAAGCGCGGCGCCGACGTGCGCGTGCTCATGCCCTCGACGGGCGGCTCGGACAACCCCATGGTGCAGCACGCCGGCAACCGCAATTTCGAGAAGCTGCTGCGCTGCGGTGTGCGCCTGTTCGAATACCCGCACACCCTGCTGCACCAGAAGGTCATGACGGTGGACGGCGCGTGGGCGGCGATCGGCTCGAGCAACTTCGACGACCGCTCCTTCGAGACCAATGACGAAATCACGCTCGGCATCCTCGATGCCGGATTCGCCGCCCAGATCGATGCGGTGTTCGAGAAATACGTCGCGCGGGCGGTGGAGATCGAGCTCGACAAGTGGACCAAGCGCGGTTGGTGGCACAAGCTCAAGGACAACGCGGTGTACATGATCAACGAGGTGCTGTAATCCTCCTCCGCTGATATTTCGCCGGAAAGTCAGACTTTCATTTTCGTAGATCTAATAACGGCGAGGATCTCCTGCCAACCACGATTACAGAAAAGATATATATAACCTTACGACTGAATAGTCGCGCGTCGACCAGGATCACCTGTCGGCCCTCATCGCCTCAAGGTCGCCCTGCCAGTCGAGCTTGCCTCGAAAGCTGCGGATCTGCTCCTGCTGCCTCAGGCGCAGCAGGGTGCGCAGCCCGAGCTCCACGACCTCACGCTTGGTCTTCGCCCCGGTCGCGAGGAGCGCGTCGCGCATGAGCTTGTCGTCAATCACGATGGTTGTGCGCATGAGGTGTATTCCCAGCGTATTTTGTACACATTTCAGGCGAGCAAGCCCTGCCCTGGAACCGCCGGCTCGTTTCACGCTTACCGCCACTACAACGAACGGAAGGCCCGCCGCGTTGACCCGCCGCTAGCTCCGGGCCACCGGCACCGTCGCTTCCCTCGCCCCACCGCGTGCTGCTTGCGCGTGGCGCACCTTCACGAC
>JBBQCV010000076.1:0-15456 GCA_038319115.1 Burkholderiales bacterium
AGAACCGCATGTCTTTCATCCAGAAGATTCAGGGCCTTCTGGATTTTTCGAAAGATTCCAACGCCATTATCAGAAATGATTATTTCGGTAGTAGCGGCCGTCTTTCGCAGGTGCACGCTAATTTGAGTGCCCTCTGAGTGATCAAGGGCGTTATTGAACATTTCTGTAAACCCAAATTGCCAAATGCCCTGCACGTTGTCCGGCAGATATGACACCTCGGGTAGTACGTCCTGACGCCACACTTCATCTTCAGCCAGTCCATCGATTGGGTAGAGCTTCCGCCATTCCAGAAGGGCGGCCAGTTTATAGACGCGACCTCTGGTTGCTCCCGTTTCGGTTAGCGCCTTTTCTTCGGTAAGCCGCTGAAGGTGCTTGTTAACCGCTTGACGAGTGATCCCAAACTTCTCGGCAGTTCTCTTGCAGATGTCTTTGGGGTGGGCTTCAACGTGCTCCAATATGTATCTGCGAATATCCTCACCGCGTGCACGTACTTTAGTCATTGGTTCCCCTCCCCCAAAAGATTGACAACCTCGGTTTTGTTTGTCAAATATGAACGGTCAATTGTCAACATATACTCTTTTATTGTCAACTAATGACGAGGCCGCGTCCGTTGGCGGAGGTTCAAGACGATCGAAAAGGCAAAGTCAATCCGCGCAACGAAAATTTCCAGAAAGCGCAGGTCGGGGAGCTCTGGAACCGCATCAACCGCGAGGCGGCCTACACCGTTCATTTGGCAGTATTTCGACTGCTTAGCCAGTCCCAGAGCGGGGGTTAGTGAAAATTTGGCAGTATTTTCGGTTCTGTCACTTGCCACCGCTAAGGCGCATCGCCCAGCGCCAGCGCCGCGAACGAAGCCAGCCAGTGCTCGCCGACGTAGTCTCCGCCGATGGCCTGCGGCAGCCCAGCGGCGAGGTGCGCCTCGGCGGTGGCCTCAAAGGGTGCGCGGCGCGGGTCGTCCGGCGCCATTGCCGCCGCGAGACGCCGCAGCGCCCAGGCGCGCGACAGCGACAGGCCGTCCAGGTGCGCCAATTGCGCGTCGCTCCGATCCGGAACGACCGGCGGCGCGGCCAGCGCACCGAGGCCCGCGGGCAGGAATCCCGCCAGCCACCGGGCGAACTCCACCGGCGTGAGCACTTCGCGCATCAGTTGCGCTTCGGCGAGCGCAGGCGAGAGGAAATCCGCCAGCGAGGGCTCATACGCCACCGGCGCATCGCGGTCGGCGAGGAACCAGCGCCGCGCCGCCGCGTTCACGGCGTCGGCCAGCGCGCCGTCTTTGGCCACCAGCGCATAGTCGAGCGCGAGCAGGCTTGCGAAGGCGGTATTGGAATGCATGCCGTTGCGCATCGGGTACGCGGCGAGAGCGAGGAATGCGCCCATGCGGCCGGCGAGACAGGTTGCGAGGGGCGCAAGCGCGGCACTCCATTGCGAGGCGCGCGCATCGCCCGCCGCGAGGCGCAAGGTCTCGGCCTGCAGCTCGAGCACCCACGCCCAGCCGTAGGGGCGCTCGAACGTGCGCCCGCCGGGACCATCGAAATACGTCCGCTCGGTGGCAATCGCAGCAGGCGACAGGTGCGCGTCGAGCACTGCGGCGATGGCGTTGGTCTCCGGCAGGTCCGGATGCAGGCGCAGCATCCGCACCAGCAGCCAGTGCATATGCACCGCCGAATGCCAGTCGTAGCTGCCGTAGAACGCCGGGTGGATCCCGTGCGGCGTCAGGTCGCCGTGCGGCGATTCGAGCAGATGATCGAGCTTGCGCGGGTATTCGCGCGTGACGTTAGTCAGCGCCACTTTCGCAAACGCGATCGCATGGTCGAATGTCAGCATCGCTAGATCACCCTCTTCCTGATCTGCGTGACGACGACTTCCGCGATCACCACCACGCAGAAGATCGAGAACAGCACCATCGCCACGCGGTCCCACTGGAAGAGATTCAACGCCGTGTCGAGCGCCATGCCGATCCCACCGGCGCCGACCAGCCCGAGCACTGCCGACTCGCGCACGTTGATGTCCCAACGGAAAAGCACCACCGACCAGAACGCCGGCTCGACTTGCGGCCAGTAGCCTTTGGCAATGATCGAAGGCCACGGCGCACCCGCAGCCTTGAGCGCCTCGATCGGGCCAGCGTTGGATTCCTCGAGCGCCTCGCCCAACAGCTTGCCGACGAAGCCGATCGATCGGAAGGCGATCGCAAGCGTGCCCGCCAGCGCGCCCGGGCCGAACACGGCGACGAACAGCAGCGCCCACACCAGCGAGTTGACCGAGCGGGAGGACACCAGCAGCAGCTTGGCGAAGTAGTTGACCGCGCGGTTGGGCGTGACGTTATTCGCCGCGAGCAGGCCGATGGGCACCGCCATGCCTACCGCGAGGATGGTGCCGAGGCTGGCGATGTGAAGCGTGTCGATTAGCGCGTCGTGCACGCCGCCGCGATAGTGATAGAACGCGATCGGCCACATGCGCCGGAACAGGTCCTGCATCTGCTCGGGCGCGTCGTACAGGAACTCGGGGATCACCTCCACCGTGCGGGCCGAGGCGACGATGGCAGCGACGATCACGAAATACACCGAGAAGCGCGCCGCGCGCTGTGCCGGCGAGAATCGGTGCCACGTGCGCGGGGCCGCAGTCGCACCGGGTGTGCCGGCCCCAGGTGCGGGCGAGGTGGCCGCGCTCATTCTTCCTCGACCTTGCCGCGCTCGAGGAACACCCCGCGCACCCAGGTGGCCAGCACCTCGCCCACCATGATCATGCCGATGATGCACAGCAGGATCGCGGCCACGAAGTCGTAGTCGAAGCGCTGGAACGCGGCGAACGGCGTGCCGCCGATGCCGCCGGCCCCGACGATGCCGACCATGGTCGAGTTGCGCAGGTTCGAGTCGAGCTGGTAGGTGGCGAAACCCACGAAACGCGAGAACACCTGCGGCAGCACGCCGTAAGCGATCAGGCTCATGAAAGGCGCGCCGGTCGCGCGCACCGCCTCGACCTGCTTGAGCGAGATCTCCTCGATCGCTTCCGCAAACAACTTGGCCGTAAACCCGACCGAGGCCACCACCAGCGCGAGGATGCCGGCCAGCGCGCCGAACCCGACGGCTTTCACGAACAGGATCGCGACGATCACCGGATGGAACGAGCGGCAGAGCGCGATCACTGCGCGCGCCGGCCACGACGCCCACGCCGGCATGAGATTGCGCGCGGCAATCAGGCCGATCGGCAGCGACACGAGGATGCCAAGGAACGAAGCGAGGATCGCGATCTCCAGGCTTTCGGTGAGGCCCTTGAGCAACGTGTCGGGCTGCGCGATGTGCGGCGGCAACATGCGCCCGATGAAGCGGGCGCCGTTGTCGAGACCCGTCATGAAGCGCGCCCAGGTGAAGTCGAGGCGCGAGCAGGCATACACAATGTAGCCTGCGAGCGCGAGCCAGCCGGCGGTGGCGAGGCGGTTGCGCTCAAACGCGCGCGGCGGCGCGGAAGTCACCTGGGACGCCTAGTCGCCCGTCGGGGCAATGCGGAACTCGACCACCGAAGGCGTGTCGCGAAACGCTTCCGACAGCAATTGCACTTTCCCCTCGTCGAGGGTGCTGAGCATCATGCGGTAGTCGAAGTACTTGCCCTCGGCCACCATGCGATAGTTCATGCTGGCGACCTTGAAGCCGTGCGCGCCGATCAGTTCGCGCAGTGCGGCCTCGGGCATCACCTTGTCGCGCGCGAAGCGCACCGAAAAATGATGGAAAGACTGGATCGGCATCTTCAGTTCGATCCAGCGGAACAAGGACAGGATGCCAAGCGTGAGCGCCGTCGCAATTGCGGCGGGGTAGTAAAAGCCGACGCCCACAAGGATGCCGATGGCCGCGGTGATCCAGATCGAGGCCGCCGTAGTGAGCCCGCGCACTGAAAGGCCTTCCTTCACGATCACGCCGGCGCCGAGAAAGCCGATGCCGGTCATGATCCCCTGCGCCATGCGCGTGGGGTCGAGCGCAATGCGGATCGAGGACTGCGGCACGAACCACAGCGCCTCGTACACGGTCACCAGCATCAGCAGGCTCGACGCAGTGCATACCAGCGTGTGCGTGCGAAAGCCGGCGGGACGCCCGTGGAAGCTGCGCTCCAGCCCGATCATCCCGCCCGCGAAGACCGCCGCGAGCAGGCGCCAGGTCATTTCGAGGTATTCGTTGGTCATTGCAACCAGGCCTCGCCGCCGTAGATGGCCTTGAGCATCGCGTCGGTGAGCCCGCCTGGCGCGCCGTCGTACACCACGCGCCCCTCCGACATGCCGATGATGCGGTCGGCAAAGCGCTTCGCCAACTCGACGTCGTGCATGTTGATCATGACCGGGATGCCGTTGTCGCGGCCGCTGTCACGACATACTCGGCCGATGAGCTCCATGATCTCGACCGAGGTCTTGGGATCAAGCGACGAGGTCGGCTCGTCGGCCAACAGCAGCTTGGGCTCCTGCATGATGGCCCGCGCAATGCCGACTCTCTGGCGCTGGCCGCCCGAGAGACTGTCGGCCCGCTGGTTGGCGAATCCCGCAAGGCCCACGGTGTCGAGCAGCGCGAACGCGCGGTCGATGTCGCTTTGCGGGTACTTGCGCATCCAGGCCTTGAAGGGCGACACGTAACCGAGCCGCCCGCAGAGCAGGTTCTCCATCACCGTGAGGCGCTCGACGAGGTTGTATTCCTGGAAGACCATGCCGATGCGCCGCCGCGCGAGGCGCAGCGCCTTGCGGTCGAGTTTCACGAGGTCGTTCCCCTCGAAGTGAATCTCGCCCGCGGTCGGCTCCACCAGCCGGTTGATGCAGCGGATCAGCGTGGACTTGCCGGTGCCCGAGGGCCCGATGATCGCGGTGATGCCGGTGCCGCCGAGCTCGAGCGTAATGCCGCGCAGCACAGGCTTGCCGCGCGAATACTCCTTGTCGAGGTTGCGGATCGAAAGCGCTGTCGACGCAGAGCTCATTTCTTTGCGGCTTCCGCGCGCGCCTTCTCCTTCTCGAAAGCGGAGGCGGTAAACGCTTGCCCGCTTTCCTGCGCCACCTTGCGCACGATCTCCCAGTCCTTCTTGTAGTCGATCGGCAGCCAGCGGTCGGCGCCCTGGAAGCCCTTCACCATTTCGGGGGTGTAGCGAAAGTTGAGGGTGCACTCGCGGATCTTCTGCTGCAGGGCGGGCGCGAGGTCGTGCGCCATCGACAGCCCCCCCGGCGGGAAATTGCGGCTCGTCCAGATGATGCGGAAATCCTCCATCTTCACGATGCCTCGCTCGGCCATGCGCACGAGGATGTCGTGCGCTATCGGCGCAGCATCGAAGTCGCCGGCCTTTACGCCGGAGACCGAATTCTCGTGCTTGCCCGAGAACAGCACCTTGTAATCCTTGTCCGGCACCAGGCCTTCGGCCGGGAACAGCGAGCGCGGCGCGAGGTTGCCGGAGTTGGACGAGGGCGTGGTGTGCGCCACGCGCTTGCCCTTGAGGTCGGAAAGCTTCTGGTAGGGGCTGTCGGCGCGCACGATCACCCAGAGCTGATAGCCCTGCGGGCCGCTCGCGTCGCCGCGGATGCCGATCGGGATCGCGCCCGCGACGTTGACCGCGAAAGCCGTGTCGCCCGAGGACATGGTGCCCAGGTGCATGCGGCCCGAGCGCATCGCTTCTATGGCCGCCGCGCTCGAAAACACGTCGTAGAAGCGCACCCGCCGCCCGACGCACTTGGCGAGGTGGTCGACGAAAGGCTCCATGAGTTTCTTGAACACCGCCGGGTCTTCCAGCGGCGAGTTGGTGAAGAACAGCGTGTCCGGGTTCTTCTGCCGTTTGGGGTCGCGCGGGGTGTCGGCCAGCAGGTCGCCGTCCTCGTCGCAGAACGGCGTGTCGAGCTCGCCGCGCTGCTTGCAGGCATCCTGGGCGGTCGCGGAACCCGCGGCGAGACACAGGAGCACCCCCGCAAGCAGGGCGCGCCGCTTGGCGTGGCGGATCAAGCGCGGTGCCCCGTCAGATGCCGGGTGTAGCGGCGTCCCACCTATTTCTTCGCCTTGTCTTCGGCCTTTTTACGCGCGGCTTCCTCGGCGGCGCGCTCGCGGTCGTACCCGGCCCGGTTATATGGCGTGCCCGAGTCTTCGGCCACCTTGCGCACCAGCGCCCAGTCGTCCTTGTAGCTTATCGGCAGGAAGCGGTCGTCGCCGAGGAACTCCTTTTTCATCTCCGGGCTGAAGCGATACTCGAAGAAGCACTGCTTCAGGCGCTCGGCCAGTTGCGGCTCGAGGTCGTGCGAGTACGCGAAGGCCGAGGTCGGGAAGCGCCCGCTCTTATAGATGATGCGCAGATCGCCCGGCTTGATGATGCCGCGGTTGATGAACCGGTCGTAGATGTCGGAGGTGATCGGCGCGGCGTCGTAATCGCCGTTGACCACGCCCATGAGCGACTGGTCGTGCTTGCCCGAATACAGCACTTTGTAATCCTTGTCGGGCGTGAGGCCCTCGGCCGGGAACAGCGCGCGCGGCGCGAGGTTGCCCGAGTTCGACGAAGGCGAGGTGTGCGCCACCTTGCGGCCCTTGAGGTCGGCGAGCTTGTGGTAGGGGCTGTCTTTCTTCACGATCACCACTTGGGTGTAGGTGCGCGGGCCGGAAGCATCGCCCTTGATCGCGAACGGCACCGCGCCGGCAAGGTTGACCGCGAACCCCACCTGCCCGCTGGCAAGGCCCGTCACATGCAGCCGCCCGGCGCGCATCGCCTCGATCTGGGCGGCGTTCGACTGCACGGTGAAGTACACGACCTTGCGCCCGGTGCAGGCGGCGAGGTGGTCCTGGAAGGGCTTGAACAGGTTCTGGTAGACCGCCGGATCCTCGATCGGCGTGTAGGCGAACACGAGCGTGGAGGGGCTGCGGTAGCGCTTGGGGTCCTTGGGCGCGTCGGCCACGAGGTCCTTGTTCTCGTCGCAGTAGCTGGTGTCCAGCTCGCCGCGCGCCTTGCAATCGTCCTGTGCGAAGGCCGCAGTCGAGACCCCCAGCGCGATGCCCAAGCCCACCATGTAGCGTGCCAACCCCATTGCCCTTCCTCCCGTGCGATAGCGGTCTGTGACGGCCCAGTGTACCGGCACGCAGGCACCGCCAGCAAGCAAGCTTTCCGAAGTGCGATCAATGGGTTCGGCCATTTTCCGACCGCTTTGCGCCAACCTGCCGAGGTAGAATCCGCGCATGAGACTCAACGTGATCGTACTGGCCGCGGGGCAGGGAAAGCGCATGCATTCCGACCTTCCCAAGGTCCTCCATTCGCTCGCCGGCCGGCCGCTGCTCGGACGCGTGATCGACACTGCGCGCGCCCTCGACGCGGCGCGGATCATCGTGGTGTACGGTCATGGTGGCGTGCAGGTGCGCGAGGCGTTCGCCGCAGAGGCGGACCTCGCGTGGGCCGAGCAGAAGGAGCGGCTCGGCACCGGCCACGCGGTGCGCCAGGCCATGTCGCAGGTGGACCCCGGCGCCGAAGTGCTGATCCTGTACGGCGACGTGCCGTTGATCGCCGCCGATTCGCTGCGCGCCCTGGTGGCTGCCTCCGCGGGAGGCCTCGCCGTCATGACCGCGCTGGCCGACGATGCGAGCGGCTATGGCCGCATCGTGCGCGACGCGGCCGGGCGGGTACAGCGCATCGTCGAAGAGAAGGACGCCTCCGAATCGGAGCGCAAGATCCGCGAATGGAACACTGGTTTCATCGCCACCAGCGCCGCGCGCCTCGCGGGATGGCTCGACCGGGTGGAAAACCGCAACGCGCAGAAGGAGTACTACCTCACCGACATCATCGGCCTGGCGGCGGGCGACGGCATCGAGGTGCGCACCACCCAGCCCGCAAACGTGTGGGAGGTGGAGGGCGTGAACTCACGCCGCCAACTGGCCGACCTCGAGCGTATCCACCAGCGCGAGGTCGCCAATGGATTCCTCGAGCGCGGCGTGGCGATCGCCGACCCGGCGCGCTTCGACGTGCGTGGCAATCTCGCCTGCGGCCGCGACGTGTCGATCGACGTGAACTGCATTTTCGAAGGGCAAGTGTTCCTCGGCGACCGCGTGAAGATCGGCCCCAACTGCGTTCTGAGGGACGTGATCGTGGCGGCCGGCACCGAGGTCAAGGCGTATTCGCTCCTCGAAGAGGCCACCATCGGCGTGAACTGCCGCATCGGGCCGTACGCGCGCCTGCGCCCGGGGGCGGCGCTCGCCGACGAGGTCCACATCGGCAATTTCGTCGAGGTCAAGAACAGCGCCGTGGGCCGCGGCTCGAAGGCCAACCACCTCGCCTACATCGGCGACAGCGACGTGGGCAGCGGCACCAACATCGGCGCCGGCACCATCACGTGCAATTACGATGGCGTGGCGAAGCACCGCACCGTCATCGAGGACGAAGTGTTCGTCGGATCGAACGCAACCCTCGTTGCGCCGGTCAAAATCGCCAGGGGCTCCTACATCGGCGCAGGGTCCACCATCAGCAAGGACACGCCGCCCGGGCAGCTTACGGTCGGGCGCGCGAAGCAGGTGTCGGTGCCCGCCTGGAAACCACCAGAAAAGAAGGGGTAAGGCCATGTGCGGCATCGTCGGGGCAGTCGCCCAGCGCAACATCGTTCCCATCCTGCTCGAGGGGCTGAAGCGCCTGGAATACCGCGGCTACGACTCGGCCGGCGTGGCCGTGCTCGACGGCCAGAAGGGTCGCAAGCTGAAGCGCCTGCGCTCCACCGGTCGGGTGGTCGAACTGGAAAAGGCTTCGGTCGCGCAGCACCTGGAAGGGCACACCGGCATTGCGCACACGCGCTGGGCCACCCACGGCGTGCCTTCCGAAGGCAACGCCCACCCGCACGTCTCGGGCGGCGTGTCGGTGGTGCACAACGGCATCATCGAGAACCACGAAGAGATGCGCGCCAAGCTCGCCGCGCAGGGCTACAAGTTCGTGTCCGAGACCGATACCGAGGTCATCGCGCACCTGGTCAAGTCCAACCTCGCCGGCGGCGGCTCGCTGTTCGATGCAGTCAAGAAGTCGGTGTCCCAGCTGGTGGGCGCGTATGCCATCGCCGTGGTGTCCGAGGACGAGCCCGACTTGCTGGTGGTCGCGCGCATGGGCGCGCCGCTGCTGCTGGGCCTGGGCAAGGGCGAGAATTTCGCCGCCTCGGACGCTTCCGCCCTGGTGCAGGTCACCCAGCAGGTGGTGTACCTCGAAGAGGGCGACGTGGCCGAGATCCGGCGCGACAAGACCACCATCGTCGACAAGACCGGCGCGGTGGTGGAGCGCCCGGTGCACACCAGCGGCCTGTCGGCCGCGGCGGTCGAGCTGGGTGAGTACCGCCATTACATGCAGAAGGAGATCTTCGAGCAGCCGCTGGCGGTCGCCAACACGCTCGAGATGGTGGCCGGCGCCCAGTCCATCGCGCCGCAATTGTTCGGCGCCGGCGCCGACAAGGTATTCGCCGAGGTCGACTCGGTGCTGATCCTCGCCTGCGGCACGAGCTACAACTCGGGGCTGGTGGCGCGCTACTGGATCGAGGCGCTCGCCGGTGTGCGCTGCGAGGTCGAGATCGCGAGCGAATACCGCTATCGCGTTTCGGTCCCCAACCCGCGCGGGCTGGTGGTCACGATCTCGCAATCGGGCGAAACCGCCGACACGATCGCCGCCCTCAAGCACGCCAAGGCCAACGGCCATAAGCATTCGTTGAGCATTTGCAACTCGCCGGAAAGCTCGCTGGTGCGCGAGTCCGAGCTGCGCTTCCTCACCCGCGCCGGCCCCGAGATCGGGGTGGCCTCGACCAAGGCCTTCACCACCCAGCTCGCCGCGCTGGTGCTGCTCACGCTGGTGCTGGCCAAGCTGCGCGGCAAGCTCTCGAAGGAGCGCGAAGCCGAGGTGCTGCAGGCGCTGCGCCACCTGCCCGTGGCGATGCAGAAGGTGCTCAACGTCGAGCCGCAGGTAAAAATGTGGGCGGAGAAATTTGCCACCCGCCACCACGCGCTGTTCCTCGGCCGCGGAGTGCACTACCCGATCGCCATGGAAGGCGCGTTGAAACTGAAGGAAATCTCCTACATCCACGCCGAGGCGTACGCCGCGGGCGAACTCAAGCACGGCCCGCTCGCGCTGGTGGACAAGTTCATGCCGGTAGTCGCAATCGCGCCCAACGACGCGTTGCTCGAAAAGCTCAAGTCCAACCTGCAGGAAGTGCGCGCGCGTGGCGGCGAGCTGCACGTGCTCGCCGACGAGGACACCAAGCTCACCGACGGCGACGGCCTGCACGTGATCCGCATGCCCGACCACGCCGGCATCCTGTCGCCGATCCTGCATGTGCTGCCGCTGCAGTTGCTCGCCTATCACGCGGCGCTTGCGCGCGGCAACGACGTGGACAAGCCGCGCAACCTCGCCAAATCGGTGACCGTCGAGTAGGGGCGGAGGCCGACTGCAGGGGGTTTCAATATTACTTCTGCGATAGTAGAATATTTAGCGTATGAACTCTTCCTCCGCTAAATATTCTGCGTTCGTAGAAGAAATTTCGCCCATTTCCTCCGTCGAGGACTTCGGGCGCATTCTTCGCGCAAAGCGCAAAGCCCAAAAGCTGACGATCCACGATGCTGCGGCCTTGGCTGGCGTCAGCGTTCAATTCCTGCACGACCTCGAATCCGGTAAACCTTCGATTCAGATGGGACGCGCGCTCAACTACGCGTCGATGCTGGGGCTTGGCATCGCCGCACTGAAAGCGACCGAACCAACCCGCGTACTGCCCGAGACCACCGGCCCCACCAGGCAACCGTGATCGCAGACCTCCTCAGCGTTTTCTACGCTGATCGGCGCATAGGACAGCTTCGCTTCGACGCGGCCGAGCAACTCTATGCATTCCAATACGAGAGATCCTGGGCCGATGATCCGCACGCATTCAGCCTCGCCCCATTACTGCCGAAGCAGGAAGCGCCGCTCTCGGGCTCTGCGGTAAAGTTTTTTTTCTCGAACCTTCTCCCCGAAGGGCAGATGCTGGAGATCGTTGCGAAGTCCCACGCGGTATCGCAATACGATCCGTTCGGATTGCTGCGAAAAATCGGCGCCGAATGCGCCGGTGCCTTGAAGATCCTGGAGACGGAGGTTGCCTCGGGTGACGGCAGGACTTATACGCCGGTCTCGAACGAGGAACTGTCCGCGAGAGCGCGAGTGGATGCCCCCGAGGTCCTCGCGAACCTGGGCGGGAAGGTTCGCATGTCGCTCGCGGGGGTGCAGGACAAATTGCCCGTGGTCGTTGACGGCGAGAACAGGGTTTTCATGCCGGAGATGGGATCGGCCTCGACGCATATCCTCAAGCCCAATCATCGCGACTGGATGCAGTTTCCGCATACGACCGTAAACGAGCACTTCTGCATGACCCTCGCGCGCAGGCTCGGCCTCGATGTGCCTCGCTCATTCCTGATATCGGTTCCAGAACGCATTTACGTGGTTGAGCGATTCGACCGGGTGTTCGTAACACCCTTGGTAGTCGAGCCAAAGGCAGGTGCATCTGAGCTACAGGGCGAGCCAGTGCATCGACGCCACCAGATCGACGTGTGCCAGTTGCTCGGCCTGCCGCCCACGCAAAAATACGAGGAGCCGGAGTACCAAACCGCCCCCGGTCCAGGCGTCGCTGCGGTTGTCGAGGCAGTTTCCGCCGCAACCGGTGAGGCGCTTCGCTCGAGGCGCTCGCTCATCGATTGGGTCATCTTCAACTACCTGATCGGCAACAGCGACTCACACTCCAAGAATGTTTCCTTGCTATGGGTCGATGAGCGCTGGGCCCTGGCGCCCTCGTACGACCTGCTGAGTGTCGCTGTTTACTCCGATGACCCAGACAAGCTGCATGATTTTGCATTCAGGATAGGCGGCGAAACACGCTATGGATGGATCACGGGCGCAAGCTGGCATGAATTCGCGGCAGCGCTTGGGGTTGGATATCGCTATGTCGGGACGACCCTGAAAAGGATGGCCGAGCGAATCAAGAAAGAAAGTGCCGCGCTCAAAGCGGCGATGTCTTCCGCACTCGCGGCGGAGGAGAAAACGGTGCTAAACAAGATCGTCGCGCTGATTGAGCTTCACGCGTCGTATGCAGACGAGTCCTCCAAAACCATCAATCACGCCGCGCACTCCGCCCGTTCCGCGCGCGCCAGCACCCCACGCGCCGGTTCCCCGCGCTGAACGACCCCCATGGCTCATCACGATCACAACCACGGTCCCGGCGACGGTCACGCGCACGGCCACCACAACCACATCCCTCCCGGCGCGAACGAGCGCACGCTCTGGCTTGCGCTTGCGCTGACCGGCAGCTTCACGCTGGTCGAAGCGGTGGCCGGGTGGATGACCGGCAGCCTCGCGCTGATGTCGGACGCCGCGCACATGTTCACCGACAGCGCCGCGCTCGGGGTGGCCCTCGCGGCGGCGCGGTTCGGGCGCATGCCGGCCGACGCCAAGCGCACGTTCGGCTACCAGCGCTTCGAGGTCCTCGCCGCGGCGCTCAACGCGGCGCTGCTGTTCGTGGTGGCGCTGTACATCCTGTACGAGGCCTGGCAGCGCCTGCTCGCCCCGGCGCCGATCCATGCCACCGCCATGCTGGTGGTCGCGATCCTCGGCCTGATGGTGAATCTGGTGGCCATGCGCCTGCTGCATGCGGGCAGCAAGCAGAACCTCAACATGCGCGGCGCCTACCTGGAGGTGGTCGCCGATCTTGCCGGCTCGGCCGGGGTGATCGTCGCCGCGCTGCTGATCGAATTCACCGGCCGCACCTGGATCGACCCGCTGGTGGCGGTGGCCATCGGCCTGTGGGTGGTGCCGCGCACGTGGGTGCTGTTCAAGGTAAGCGTGAATATCCTGCTTGAAGGCGTGCCCGAGGGCCTCGATATGCAGGAGGTGCGCGCCGGCATCCTTGCCGTGCCCGGCGTGTGCGGCGTGCACGACCTGCACGTGTGGGCGGTGGCGAGCAACGAAGCGAGCCTGTCGGCGCACGTGGTAGTGGAGTGCGCCGAGGACGCGGAGCCCGCACTCGCGGGGGTGGCCCACATGCTGGAGCAGCGCTTTCGCATCGGCCACAGCACGATCCAGGTCGAGTCCGGCGGGTGTCCGGCGGCGGGCAGCGCGCACGGCCTGCACTCGTAGTCCCGCCTTGCCCGGCGGGACGGCGCGGTCGCGCCGTTCTGTGCGCCTGGTAACAAACTGTTACACAGTCGGTTGTTTCAGCCGGCAACTCCCGCCCTCACCTGTCGCTCTAACTGCTGAGCCGAAACCAACGTCAGCGTCAGCAACCAACCGCAAGAACCCGAGGGAAAACCATGCCACGCAAGTCCATCGCATCCTATTTCGCTGTCGCCGGTGTAGCCGCTGCAGTGGGCGCCGGCCTGTCCCAGTACGGCTGGCCCGAAATCCCCCTCGCCCAGGCGGTCACGCCGCAGGGCGTGACCCAGATGGTCGCGCCCACCGCCGCGCTCGGCGCGGTGTCGCGGCCGCTGCCCGACATCGCCACGCTGGTGGAGCAAAACGGCCCCGCGGTGGTCAACATCAAGGTCAGCTCGGTCGCCAAGGCCGGCGTCGACCTGCCCGACGAGCTCAAGAACTCCCCGTTCGGCGAATTCTTCCGCCGCTACGGCGTGCCCGGCCAGCAGTCGCCCGGCACGCCCTCGCGCGGCGAGGGCTCGGGCTTCATCGTGAGCGCCGACGGCATCGTGCTGACCAACGCGCACGTGGTGGCCGACGCTTCCGAAGTCACCGTGCGCCTCACCGACGGGCGCGAGTTCAAGGCCAAGGTCGTCGGCAGCGACCAGAAGACCGACATCGCGGTGCTGCGCATCGACGCCAAGAACCTGCCCACCGTGCGCATCGGCAACCCCGCCACCACGCGCGTGGGCGAATGGGTGGTGGCCATCGGCTCGCCCTACGGCTTCGAGAACACCGTCACCGCCGGCATCGTGAGCGCCAAGTCGCGCTCGCTGCCTGACGGCACCTATGTGCCGTTCATCCAGACCGACGCGGCGGTCAACCCGGGTAACTCGGGCGGGCCCCTGTTCAACCTCGCCGGTGAAGTGATCGGCATCAACTCGCAGATCTACAGCCGCACCGGCGGCTACCAGGGCCTCTCGTTCGCGATTCCCATCGACGTCGCCATGCACATCGAGAACCAGCTCGTGGCGCACGGGCGCGTGAGCCGCGCCAAGCTAGGCGTGGCGATCCAGGACGTCAACCAGGGCATCGCCGACTCGTTCGGCCTGCCCAACCGTAACGGCGCGATGATCGCCAGCGTGGAGAAGGACGGCCCGGCGGCCAAGGCCGGCCTCAAGGAAGGCGACGTGGTGCTCAAGTTCAACGGGCGCATCATCTCGCGCTCGGCCGACCTGCCGCTGGTGGTGGGCGAAGCCGCGCCGGGGTCGACCGCGCAGATCGAGGTGTGGCGCAACGGCCGCACCGAGCAGATCTCCGCCAAGCTCTCTGAGCTCACCGAAGCCAAGGTGGCGGCGGCGAACACGCCTGCAGCGAAGAGCGAGACCGGCAAGCTCGGCCTCGCGGTGCGTCCCCTGACCGCGGCCGAGAAACGCCAGGCGGAGGTGCAGGGCGGATTGCTGGTCGAGGACGCGCAAGGCCCCGCGGCGCGCGCCGGCCTGCAGGCGGGCGACGTCATCCTTGCCCTCAACGGCAAGCCGGTGAACAGCGCCGAGGAACTGCGCAGCCTCACGGGCACAAACAAGACCGTGGCGGTGCTGGTGCAGCGCGAAGGCGGGCGGCGCTACGTCGCCATTCCGCTGAGTTAAGCAAAACCGACCGTCCTGCCGGCCGCGCAAGTAGTGCGGCTGGCGGTCGAAAGATGGCCGGAGCGGCCCACCTAATACTGCCAGTTTTTGCCTTAGGTCCCCGTCCTGCTTGGCTGAGCGGGGGAAATACTGCCAATCAGGCCACGGCGTAACGCTTGATGAAATCCTCATTCAGCGTCACGCCCAACCCCGGCCGATCGGGAATCTCCAGCATCCCGTCCTTGACCGGAAAGCCCTCCACCGGCAACTCCTGCAGCAGCGGGTTGGCGCCGAACGAATACTCGAGGATGAAACCGCAGGCCGCCGCCGCCGTCACGTGCATGCCGGCGGCGAAAGCCAGCGCGCCCGTCCACAGGTGCGGCGCCAGGCGCAGGTTGTAGGCCGACGCGATGGCGGCGATCTTCATCGCTTCGCTCACGCCGCCGCAGATCGCGAGGTCGGGCTGGAAAATGTCGGCCGCGCCCAGTTCGGCCAGTTCGCGGAAGTCGAAGCGGTTGAATTCCGATTCGCCCGCCGAGATCGGCACCGAAGAGGAGCGCCGCACCTCGGCGTAGCCGCGCTTGTCGTCGGCGGTGACCGGCTCCTCGAACCACATCAGGTCGAGGCCTTCCACCTGGCGGCAGAACTGCTTGGCTTCGGCCACGCTCCAGGTGCCATGCGCGTCGCACGCGAGGCCGATGTCGGGCCCGAGCGCCGCGCGCGCCGCCTTCACGCG
>JBBQCV010000077.1:0-15251 GCA_038319115.1 Burkholderiales bacterium
GATTCGTCAAGCAGCAGGCGCATCGGCAAAAAGATGCGTGCGGGCAGCCTCCAAGACCGCGATCGCCGTTTCGCGGCTGACAGACGGGAAATCCAGAAGAAATTCTTCGAGGGAAGAGCTTCCTTCCAGGTAGTCGAACAGGTTCTGGACGGGCACACGAGTGCCGGTGAAGCAAAGCGCCCCACTCATGATGTTCGGGTCACGGCTGACCAAATCTGAGTCCATTTCGACCTCCTCCCTGGGGAGTTTACCGCACCCCTCCTATGGCTCGATCGTGATCTTCGCGCGCCGGATCACGTCGCCCAGCGCCTCCGACGTCGCTTTCCAGTTGATCATGAATTCCTGCGGCGTGCCGCCGGCCGGCTCGGTGCCCAGCTCGATCAGGCGCGTAACGACGTCGGGGCTGCGCACGGCGCGCGTCATGTCGGCGGCCACCTTGTCGATGATGGGCTTCGGCGTGCCCACCGGTGCGAAGGCGCCGAACCAGCCCACCACTTCGAAGCCGGGATAACCGGCCTCGGCGAAGGTCGGCACGTCGGGCAGCGCCTGCCAGCGCTTGGGCCCGGTGACGGCGAGCGCGCGCACCTTGCCGGCCACGATCTGCGACTTGGTCGCGGCGATGTCGAGCAGCGCCGCCGGCACCTGTCCGCCGAGCAGGTCGGTGAGCGCGGGCCCCGAGCCTTTGTAGGCGATGTGCACGAGCTTGGTGCCCGCATTGAGGTTCATGAGCTCGCCGTACATGTGCGCGGTCGAGCCGTGGCCGAAACTGGCGTAATTGATCGGCTGCGCCTTGGCGGCGGTGACGAACTCGCGCAGCGTCTTCCACGGCTGCGAGGGATTCACCAGCATCACCACCGGCGACAGGGCGAGCTGGGTGACGGGCATGAAATCGCGGAACGGGTCGTAGGGCAGCTTGGGGAACAGGAACTGCGCCGTGGCGTGGGTGCTCGCGATGCTGACGAGGAAGGTGTAGCCATCGGGCGGCTGCTTCATGGCGTACTCCGAGCCGATGAAGCCGTTGCCGCCGGCGCGGTTCTCGACGATGACCTGCTTGCCCCAGGCTTCGGTGAGTTTCTGCGCCACCAGCCGGGCTACGATGTCGGTGCCACCTCCCGGGGCGTAGGGCACCACCAGCTTGACCGGGCGCGACGGGTAGTCCTGCGATTGCGCCTGCGGTGCGGCGGCCGAAAGCGCGGCGGCCAGCGCGGCAATGACGATGCGTAGTGTTTTCATGGTTCCTCCCCTTGCGCGCAAGCATACATGGCTTGCAAAAGGTTGACTTTCGTTTTGTCGGATTCAGGCGCGCTGCGGCTCTCACGGCAATTTGGATAGCAGTTCTGCAATAGCCTGCGGCACAGCTTCATGTGTTACTGCGTGAGGCAACGTACAGAACCATGTTCGTGCCGCGACGTACGATCAATCATCGAAACAGTCCTTTATGGAGAAAATCTCATGAATAAGGATCAGGTCAAGGGCCGGGCCAAGGAAGCCGCGGGCAAAGTGAAGGAAGTCGCCGGCCGCGCCACGGGCAACCGCTCGCTGCAGGGCAAGGGCATGGCCGAGAAGGTGGTCGGCAAGGTGCAGAAAAACCTTGGCGATGCGGCCAACCGCTCGAGCAAGCCGCACTGACGTTCGGCGGGGCTCGTCCCCGCGCCATGAAAAAAGCCCGGCATCGCTGCCGGGCTTTTTCTTTGCGCAGGTCCCGGCGGCGAAGCGCCGGGCGTAGGGTTTAAAGCTTGCGGCTGCGCTCCCAGCGGGCGTGCGCTTCGGACATGCGCTCTTCGCGCGAGGTCGCGGCGCGGAAGTCCGGCGCCTCATGCATGGTGCGGTTCATTGCGGGGTGCGCACGCTGATGCGGCGCGTGAGCGACCTTGTGCGTGCTGTGCCGGGTGGCGTGGGCGGTGCGATGCGCGGTATGGCGGGTCGCCTTGGCGCTTTTATGCGCGACGTGGCGCGTTCCCTTGGTAGTTCTTTGAGCGGCGTGGCGCGTTGCGCTCGCAGTCGCGTGGGCGGCGTTGTCCACCTTGGCTTCGGCGCGCGTTTCGGCCAGCGTCGAGCCAAAGGCTCCGAGCATTGCTACGGCGGCTGCCGCGACGATCGTGTTCCTGATCATTGTGTGTCTCCTGGCTGATTGTTGAAGTGCCTGTTGGACCGGGGGCCAACGCGGCTTGTTCCCCATGCAGGAGTAACGTGGTGATCGATGCGGCGTTGACCCCGTTGGGCCTTCTATTTGTGCCCGAGGTTGTGTCGGCGCTTTCCTACACGCTCTCGCGAGCGGTGCGCGCCGCTCGTCGCGTTGAACACTGTGCGGCAGGCGTCAGTTTTGGCGGAACACCGCCAGCAGCGCTCGCAGGCGCGCGGGCGTCTGCTCCTGGAGCGTGCGCAGGTTGGCCTGCGCGATCCGGTCGGACACCGCGACCGGCGCGGTCACCGCCATCAATTCGGCCGCGCTCATGCCGGCCACGGCGACGTATTCGATGGCCCCGTTGCCACGCACTGCGCGCAGCACACTCGCGCGCACGAGTTGCACCGTCGGGTCGGGGCTGCGGCGGATGAAGCGTACCGCGCGGTGCTCGTCGGCCGTGTCCTCGGCGAAATCCGGGTGAAAGGCCACGCAATAGAAAGGCGAGTCGCCGCCCGGGTGGCGCGCCTGCATGTGCTTTCTCGCTGCACTGACCAGGGCCTCGAAAGCGCGTCCGGCCTCCAGCCCCTGCGCGAGGGCGGGCGCCAGCACCGGCAGGATCACCAGCGCGACGTCGACTGTGTCCGCGGGCATGCTTTCGATGCGCTGGAAGGTGTGGTCCAGCGCCTCGGCCGCGGCGTCGAATGGCGGCGAGCCCGGCGCGCAGCCTTCTTCGAGCAAGACCTCGCGATGCAGGCGCCCCGTTTCCCGCGTGCGCTTCGCATAGGGACACAGGTTGAAGGCCTCGACAAACTCGCGCACGTACCGGTCGTTGCGCGCCAGCGCGGCGGTTGTGCGCGGGTCTTCCTGCGGCGTCATCAGGCGCGTGCCAGGCGTTACGCCAGCGCTTCCCAGTCGGTGAGCATCCTGCGCCGCAGGGCGGCATCGGGCAGAGGTCCGCGCGCGGCGTTCATGTTGTCGATCATGTACTCGGGCTTGTCGGTGCCGGGGATGACGCCGTTCACGGCTTCGTTGGCGAGCAGGTATTTGAGGAACACCTGCGCCCAGCTCGTGGCACCGATCTCGGCCGCCCAGCCGGGCAGCGGCTTGCCGCGCACCGCGCTGAACAGGCGCCCGCGTCCGAAGGGCAGCGCGGTCAGGACCGCACAACCCGCCTCGCGTGCTACTGGCAGCAAGCGCGCCTCGGCCTGGCGGTCGGACATCGAGTAGGCGACTTGGAGGAAGTCGGGCTTTTCGCGCCGCACGACTTCGGCGAGCGCATCGTAGCTCGACGGGTTGGAGTTGGTGAGGCCGATGTAGCGCGTATGGCCCTGGTCGCGCCATTCGCGCAGCACGCCGAGGCTGGCGTTGGCATCGCGCACGTTGTGGATCTGCATGAGGTCGACTTTTTGCGTCTTCAGGCGCTCGAGCGATCGGCGCATTTCTGCGAGCGTGTCTTCGCGGTTCGCCACGCGCACCTTGGTGGCAAGGAAGATCCTGTCGCGTAAACCCGACGCGGCGAGCAGGTCGCCCACCACATCCTCGGCGGTGCCGTAAGAGGGTGCGGTGTCGATGAGGCGCGCGCCGCCGTCCACCATCGTGCGGATCACCGCGGCGCGCTCGGCGCGCTTGGCGGCGTCGGCGCCGATGTCGAAAACGATGGCCGTGCCGATGCCCACCACGGGCAGCTTTTCGCCGCCGTGCGGGATGGGTCGCGAGAGGATGGGGTCGGCGGCCAGTACGGGCAATGGCAGCGCGGTCGCGCCGAGCGCGGCTGCAACGCCTGATAAGCGATTGAGGAACTGCCTGCGCGTGAGGCCGATGGGCTGCGGACGCATTGCGGGCAAATAAGCGGTGGGGCGGGTCATGGGTCAGTCTCGGGGGGAGGAGCTTTCGTTACAGTACCAAATACGGGTCTGCTCACCCAGCCGGGCCTGCGCGACCTGATCCTCAACGATGGCAGCCAGCCGGGCGGCGGGACGCCCGAGGCTTTCGGCGCCTTCATCCGCAGCGAGACCGAAAAGTGGGGCAGGGTGGTGCGGGCGGCGAACATTTCCGCCAACTAGGCAGGGTAAGATCGCGTCATGCCGCTCTACGAATATTCACCCACCTCGGGAAGCTGCGATAAGTGCCGCGGCGTGTTCGAGGTTTTCCAGAAGCTCGCGGAAGACAAGCTCACCGCCTGCCCGGAGTGCGGCCAGGCGTGCGAGCGGCGCATCAGCGCGGTCGCGCTGGGCGGGAAGTACTCGACCTCGGATGCCAAGATCAAGGAACTGGGGCTGACCAAGTACCAGAAGAACGGCGACGGCCATTACGAGCGCACCGTCGGGAGCGAAGGGCCCGAGCACCTGGTGCGCTAAGGCCCCTCCTTAACGCAGCGCGCCCTAGAACGCCATGGCGCGTTGCACGGCCGGACGCAAACCGATCTCGGCCAGCCAGCGATCGACGTTGGGCACGCCGTCGCAGATCTCCGGCACCACGCCTTTGGCGCGCGCGATCGTGCCGTACAGCGCGAAGTCGGCAATGGTCACGGTTTTGCCGGCGGCGTACCGCTGTTCCGCCAGGGTGGTGTCCCACACCTTGAGGTATTCCTTCCAGCGCGCCTCGAACATCTGCTGCGTGGGGCCGTGCGGGTCCTTGGAGCGCGCGATGCCGAAGATGGTGCCGAGCAGCGGGCCCATGTCGGTCGCCGCGCTCATGAAGGCCTGCGAGAACGCCGGGCGCAACTCGGGCTTGGTGGGAATGTATTTGCCGGTCTTCTCCGCGCAATAGACGAGGATCGCGAGCGACTGCGACAGCGTGAGCTTCTTGCCGCCCGGGCCGTCCGAGTCGACGATCACCGGGATCTGGGCGTTGGGGTTCATGGCGAGGAAGGCGTGCGTCTTGTGCTCCCCCTTGGCGAGGTCGATCGGGTGGAATGTGTAGGGCAGGCCGCATTCTTCGAGCGCGATGCGGGCGCGCATGCCGTTGGAGGTACCGGCGGCGTAGAGGTCGATCATGTGGTGGTCTTTCCCTTTGGGTGAAATTCGGTCGCGTCAGTCGACGATCGACTGGTAGGTGAGCTGGCGCATGACCGCGCGGTAGTGGCGGCGCAGGTCGGGCGCGCACAGCATGAGGATGCCGATGAGCTGCTCGGCCGGGTCGACCCAGAAATACGTGCCGTGCACGCCCGACCAGTAGAAGTCGCCCACCGAGCCCGGGACCGGGTTGCGGCCGGCTTCGTTGCGCACGCAGAACCCCAGGCCGAAGCCCTGGCCGAATTCGGCGATCGGCGCCGACTCCTCGAATTGCGCTCGCGTGGTCGGGCTGAAGGCGACCCCGGGCGGCAGGTGGTCGCTCGACATGAGCTGTACCGTCTTCCTCGACAGGAGGCGCGTGCCCTCGAGCTCGCCGCCGTTGAGGAGCATCTGCGCAAATCGCTGGTAGTCGGGCGCGGTCGAGACCATGCCGCCACCGCCGGACAGGAACTTGGGCCGCGCCGTGAGCGAGCGCGCCATGGGCGGGCGCTCACCGGTTTTGGGGTCGACCTGCGCCTCGGCGATGCGGTCGGCTTTTTCCGAGACCACCATGAAGCCGGTGTCGCGCATGTCGAGCGGGCCGGTGATGCGCGTGGCGATGAAGCGGTCGAGGTCGAGGCCCGACACGACCTCCACCAGCCGCCCGAGCACGTCGGTGGACATGCTGTAGTCCCACACTTCACCCGGGTGGTACGCCAACGGCAGTTGCGCGATCTTGGCCACGAACTCGGCGGTGGTCTGGTTGGGGTCAAAGACGTTTGCGTCGCGATACGCTTTCTTCACCAGCGAATCGCCGAACTGGCCGTAGGTGACGCCCGAGGTGTGGCGCAGCAGGTCCTGCACGGTCATTTCGCGGCGCGGCGTTTCGAGCACCAGCGTGCGGTTGCCGGCGGCATCGGCTTTTTCCACACCCACCTTGAGGTCTTTGAGCTCCGGCAGGTAGGTCGACACCGGGTTCACGAGGCGGATGCGGCCTTCCTCGACCAGCATCATGATCGACACCGACACCATGGGCTTGGTCATCGACGCGATGCGGAAGATCGAATCGGCCGCCATCGGCAGCTTGCGCTCGCGGTCGCGGTAGCCAAATGCCTGAAGGTAGGCGATTTCGCCGCGCTGGGCGACCAGCGCCACGGCGCCCGGAATGGTGCCGGCGTCGATGTCGGCCTTGAAAACGGTGGCGATGCGCGCAAGGCGCTCGCGGGACAGGCGCACGGTTTCAGGACTCGGCACGCGGTTTCCTCCCTCTTTGGTTTCGTTGCGTACTTTGCATTGTAGCCAGACCGGGGCGTGGCGGCGACGGGTGCGCTGCATCATTTTGTTAGAATGAACGTTACGGCGAAAGCAGGACCAAAGCAGAACCGAAACAAGACTAAGGAGCGATCATGTCTTTGCGAATCAACGATACGGCCCCCAATTTCACCGCCCAGACCACCCAGGGCACCATCGATTTCCACACCTGGATCGGCGACAAGTGGGCGGTCCTGTTCTCGCACCCGAAGGACTTCACGCCGGTGTGCACCACCGAGCTTGGCTACATGGCCAAGATCGAGCCCGAGTTCACCAAGCGCAACGCCAAGCTGATCGGGCTGTCGATCGACCCGGTGGACAACCACAGCAAGTGGGCCAACGACATCAAGGAGACGCAGGGCTCCGAGGTCAAGTACCCGATGATCGCCGACACCGACCTCAAGGTGGCCAAGCTCTACAACATGCTGCCCGCCGAGGAAGTCGCGGCTGACGGCCGCACCGCGGCGAACAACGCCACCGTGCGCTCGGTATTCGTCGTCGGCCCGGACAAGAAAATCAAGCTCATGCTGACCTACCCGATGACCACGGGGCGCAACTTCGACGAGATCCTGCGCGTGCTCGACTCGATGCAGCTCACCGCCAAGCACCGCGTGGCTACCCCGGTGAACTGGAAGGACGGCGATGACGTGATCATCGTGCCGGGCGTGTCCGACGACGAGGCCAAGAAGATCTACCCGGCCGGTTTCAAGACGCTCAAGCCGTACCTGCGCCTGGTCAAGCAGCCGAAGTAACGCCGTTCGGGGGATCGCCCTAGGAGGCCAGCCGCAGGCGGGGCCGCTCGGCCACGCGGTGCGGCCGGGCCCGGTGGGAGCGCGAATAGACGGCATCATTGGCCGCCGGCCGGTTCAACTCCACCAGCAGGCGCACGGCGATGACTTTGGCGGTAATGCCCAGCAGCGCCGCGAAAATGCCGGCGGCGCAGAGCAAATGCACAAGGTACGCGTCGAGGAAGGCCATGCCGCAGTGTATGCCCCCGCCGCCCCGAGGATCAAGACGCTGCGGTCCTACAAACTGCGGACCGGCAGCTTGAGCGCGCCTAGTTGTTCGCCTTGAGGCCGAGTTTTTGCATCATGACGCGGTCCTGCTCGAACTGTTTCTTGGCGTAGGCGGTGTAGTCCTCGCCGGTCATGTACTTGACCGGCTGGTCGTAGCGTTCCAGCGTTTTCAGGTAGCTGGGGTCGTCCATCGCGCGGCGGAAGGCGTCGTGCAGCGTCCTGACCACGGCCGGGTCCATGCCCTTGGGGCCGGCGATGCCGAAGGGGGAATCCGACACGATGCCGTAACCGAGGTCCTTCAGCGTGGGCACAGTGGGCCAGCGCTTGGTGCGTTCCGCGCCCCAGGTGACCAGCAAAGAAACGGGCGGCGTGCGCGGGGCTGCGGGTTCATTTTGTCTCCGTTGTTTTAATAGTGCGCGAAGATTAGCGCAATCCGGCACCGGCGGGACAATTATGAACTTTACATTTTCAAGACCCGCGCGCCTGTTGACTCGCGTTGGAATTGAGTTGCCGATAAAGAAAAATAACTCGCGGTACGGCTCGCCTCAATATCCCGCCGCGCGGTCCACCACCTCCTTCAGCGGCTTGCCGTCCAGGAAGCGGCCCAGGTTCTCCGCGAAGAGGCGCGCGACAATCTCATCGCGCTGCGGGTGCGGGCCGCCGATATGCGGCAGCACGATGATCCCTTCAGTGGCCCAGAACGGGTGGTCGGCGGGCAGCGGCTCCTGGCGGAACACGTCGAGCATTGCGCCGGCGATCTTCTTCGCTTTCACCGCCGCGACGAGGTCGTCGTCCTTGATCAGGTGGCCGCGACCGAAGTTGAACAGCCACGCGGTGGGCTTCATCATTTCCAGGCGAGCGGCATCGATGAAGTTGTCGGTGTCCTTCGTCGCCGGCAGGAGCAGCAGCACGAAGTCCGATTGCGCCAGCACCTCGGGCGTGCGCTCAGCGGGGAAAACCTCCGCGACATCGGCCATGGGCTCCGGCCGGCGCTTGGTGCCGATTACGCGCAAGCCGAGCGCGGCGGCGATCCGGGCGACTTCCTGGCCGATGACGCCCAGGCCGAGGATGCCGAGGGTTTTGCCGGTCAGCGGCTGCGCGGTGACATGGACCCACTTGCCCTGCTTCTGGCTTTCGACCGCCGCGGCGTACGGTTTGGCGACATAAAGCAGCGCGCCGATGATGTTTTCCGGCATCGATTCCCGGTGGGTGCCCCGGGCGCAGGTGAGCGTCAGGCCGGCCGGCAGGTCGGGCAGGGCGATCCAGCCCTCGACGCCGGCGGTCATGGACTGCGCCCAGCGCAGTTTCGGCATCGCCGGCAGCAGGCCCGGCGGAGCGCCGTAGGCAATGAGCGCCTCGGTCCGGGCCTTCTGCTCGGCGGAGGGTTTCTCCTTGCGCGGCAAGGTGTCGACCGCGACGCGGTCGGTCAGGCCGGCGGTCCTGATTGCATCGAGATAGGCGGCGGTTGCGTCGGTCCAGAGCAAGACATGGGTGCGGCTGGTCACGATGCGGTTTAGTCCGCGTATCCAGGCAACTCCCGGTCCAGCACGCGCATCATCGCCTCCAGGTACAGCTTGTCGCGCTCGCCGCGCGAGTGGCGGTCGTCCACCGGGGGCGTCTGCACCTGCGCCACGATGGCCTCCGACAGTACTTCGAGCGGCTGGCCCGAGCCCATCGCCAGCAACTGTGCGCGGCAGACGCGCTCGAGCTTGTACAGGCGCCGGTAGGCCTGCGCCACCGTGTCGCCGACCACGAGCACGCCGTGGTTCTTCATGAACATCACGTGGTTTGCGCCCATGAGCTTGGCCAGCCGCTCGCCTTCGTCGAGGGTGTCGGCAGTGCCGGCGTAATTGTCGTCGTAGGCGATGTGGCCGTAGAAGAAGGCCGCGGTCTGGCTCGAGGGCAGCAGGCGGTTGTTCTTGAGCATGTTGAGCGCCACCGCCCAGGTCTGGTGCGTATGCAGGACCACCTTGGCGCCGGTGATGCGATGGATGGGCGCATGGATGCACTGGGCCGAAAGCTCCACCACGCCGTCGCCTTCCAGCGTCTTGCCCGACTCGTCGAACACGATCATGTCGCTCGCGCGCGCTTCGGACCAATGAAAGCCGAACGGCAGGATCAGGTAGCGGTCGGTGGCGCCGGGGACGGTGACCGTGAAATGGTTGTCGATGCCTTCCTCGAGGTCGTGCAGGACGGCGAGGCGGTGCGCTGCGGCGAGGTGGATCTTTGCCTCATGGACCGGGTCGGGACGCGAGGACGCAATCGGATGGACGGACATAGGGGGCTCCCTGAGTGTGGCGTGCGCTGTGATTATAGCGAACCGCTTGCCCAAGCCGGCAATCCCAACCGCACGGACGCGCGCGGCTACTGCATGTACCAGCCGTGGCTCACCACGATCGACTGCCCGGTCAGCGCGTTGGTGGGAAAAGCGGCGAACATAAGCGCCACCTGCGCTACATCGGCGACGGTGGTGAATTCACCGTCGACGGTGTCCTTGAGCATGACCTTCTTGACTACGTCGTCCTCGGAAATTCCGAGCGTCTTGGCCTGCTCGGGGATCTGCTTGTCCACCAGCGGCGTGCGCACGAAGCCGGGGCAGATGACATTGGCGCGGATGTTGTGTGCCGCGCCTTCCTTGGCCATGGTCTTGCACAGCCCGATGAGCCCGTGCTTGGCGGTGACGTAGGGCGCCTTGAGCACCGATGCGAGCTTGGAGTGCACCGAACCCATGTAGATCAGCGTGCCGCCCTTGCCGCTTTTCTTCATCTGGCGCACGCACGCCTTGGTGGTGAGGAAGGCGCCGTCGAGGTGGATGGCCAGCATGCGTTTCCACTCCGGGTAGCTGAATTCCTCGATGGGATGCACGATCTGGATGCCCGCGTTCGACACCAGGATGTCGACGTTGCCGAAGGTGTCGATGGTTTTCTTCACCGAGGCTTCCACCTGTTCCTCGCTGGTCACGTCTACTTCCAAGCCGATCGCCTTGCCGCCTGCTTTGGTTATTCCGGTGGCGGCGGCCTCGGCGGCGGCGAGGTTGATGTCGGCGATCGCCACACTGGCCCCGGCGCGCACATATTCGAGCGCGATCTCGCGGCCCAGGCCGCTGGCGGCGCCGGTGACGTAGGCGACTTTGCCCGTGAGTTTCATGTCCTGCTCCTTGTCAGATGAATTTTTCGCCCGCGGCGAGGAACCGCCACTTGCCCTGTGGCAGCTCGCCGAGCATGACGTGCCCGATGCGCACGCGCTTGAGCCCGAGCACCTGCAGGCCGACCAGCTCGCACATGCGGCGGATCTGGCGCTTCTTGCCCTCGCGCAGCACGAACCGCAGCTGGTCCGCGTTCTGCCACTCGACCCTCGCGGGCTTGAGCGGCTTGCCGTCCAGGCTCAGGCCGTGTTGCAGCCGCTTCATGTCGAGGCCCGGCAGTTTGCCCGGCTTGGTGTAGCGCACGCGCACCAGGTACTCCTTTTCGACTGCGGAGTCCTCCCCGATGAGCTGTTTGGCGATGCGGCCGTCCTGGGTGAGCACGAGGAGGCCGGTCGAGTCGATGTCGAGACGCCCGGCCGGGGCGAGGCCGAGCAGTTCCTGGCGCCTCGCCGGGGCATTCTTCGATCCGGGATTGCGCCACTGGTTCTCGGGCGTCACCAGAACCGAGGCCGGCTGGTAGCCGTCCTCGGCCTGCCCGCTCACATAGCCCATGGGTTTGTTGATGAGCACGGTCACCCGCCGCGCCTGCTGCGTGGTGGCCTGCTTGTCGATGGTGATCTGCTGGTGCGGCAGCACCTTGAGGCCGAGAATCGCAACCACCCCGTCGACGTGCACCCAGCCGCGTTCGATCCATTCGTCGGCTTCGCGGCGCGAGGCGAGGCCGAGCGCGCTCATGCGCTTGGAAAGGCGTTCGGGTTCGGGGGTTGGCATGGGGGGTGAATTTTAAACCCCGCAGTCCTGCTACTGTTACGCCCCATGCTCCGCCTCACCGAAATCAAGCTGCCGCTCGATCATGCCGAGGCCGCGCTGCAATCCGCGATCCTCAAGCGGCTCGAGATCGAATCCGGCGAGCTCGTCGGGTTCAGCGTATTCCGGCGCGCGCACGATGCGAGAAAGCGTACCGCGATCCACCTCATCTACACCGTCGACGCCGAAGTGCGAGACGAAGCGGCATTGCTGGCACGCCTCGCGGGCAAGGCGCATGTCGCGCGCACGCCGGACATGGAGTACCAGTTCGTGGCGCGTGCCCGGGATGGCCTCACCTCGCGCCCAGTGGTGGTGGGCACCGGGCCCTGCGGCCTGTTCGCCGGGCTGGTGCTTGCGCAGATGGGGTTTCGGCCCATCATCCTCGAGCGAGGCAAGGCGGTGCGCGAGCGCACGCAGGACACCTGGGGCCTGTGGCGCAAGGGCACCCTGGACCCGGAGTCGAACGTGCAGTTCGGCGAAGGCGGGGCGGGCACGTTCTCGGATGGCAAGCTCTACAGCCAGATCAAGGACAGGCGCCACTACGGCCGCAAGGTGCTCACCGAGTTCGTCAAGGCCGGCGCCCCGGAGGAGATCCTGTACGTGAGCAAGCCCCACATCGGCACGTTCCGCCTCGTGGGCATGGTGGAAAAGATGCGCGCCACGATCGAGTCGCTCGGCGGCGAAGTCCGCTTCGGCAGCCGGGTCACGGATATCGACATCGCGCCGGGGGGGGAGGATGGGCGCGAAGGAGGGCGGGGCAGGGTCCGCGCACTGACGCTGGCCAGTGGCGAGGTGATCGTCGCGGATCACGTGGTGCTCGCCATCGGGCATAGCGCTCGCGACACATTCGCGATGCTGCACGAGCGCGGCGTGTTCATGGAGGCCAAGCCGTTCTCGATCGGATTGCGCATCGAGCATCCGCAATCGCTCATCGACGCTTGCCGCTTCGGCCCGTTCGCGGGCCACCCGACGCTGGGGGCGGCCGACTACAAGCTCGTGCACCACAGCAACAATGGGCGCTCGGTGTACAGCTTCTGCATGTGCCCTGGCGGCACCGTCGTCGCGGCGACCTCCGAGCCCGGGCGCGTGGTCACCAACGGCATGAGCCAGTATTCGCGCAACGAGCGCAACGCCAATGCCGGCATCGTCGTCGGCATCACGCCGGCCGATTATCCCGGCGGTCCTCTTGCGGGCATCGACTTCCAGCGCGAATGGGAGGAGAAGGCATTCGAAGCCGGTGGCGGCAACTACAACGCGCCGGTGCAGCTCGTCGGCGACTTCCTCGCCGGCCGCGCCTCGACTTCGCTGGGGGCGGTGGTGCCCTCGTATACCCCCGGTGTCACGCCGACCGACCTGCGCCGCGTGCTGCCGGGCTATGCCGCCGACGCGATCCGCGAGGCGATTCCCGCCATGGCACGGCAGATCCGGGGCTACGCGATGCACGACGCCGTGCTCACCGGTGTTGAGACGCGTACCTCCTCGCCGCTGCGCCTGCGGCGGCGCGACGATTACCAGAGCGTCAACACCGAGGGGCTCTACCCCGCGGGCGAGGGCGCGAGCTACGCGGGCGGCATCTACTCGGCCGCGGTCGACGGCATCGAAGCCGCCGAAGCCGTCGCGCTCAGCATCACCAAGTAAAATAAGTCGACTTGTTTTCGCCCGAACCGTGGTCAAAAGGAGCATGAATGAAGAAGGTGCGTATCGGTTTCCTCGTCCCGCCGGGCAATCCCACCTGCGAGCCCGAGATGATGCGGCTCGCGCCGCCCGGGGTGACGGTGCATTTCAATCGCATGGTCGCGTCGGGGGCGACCGGGTCGCACGAGGGCCAGGACGAGCGCAACCGCCAGCAGCTGGCGAACCTCGACCAGACCATCGAGCTGCTCGCGCTGGTCAAGCCGGCGGTGATCGTCATGGGTCACACGGCGTCGAGCTATACGCTGGGGCCTGCCGCCGAGAAGGAACTGGTCGAACGCATTACGCGCAAGACGGGGATTCCCTTCCTCACCGCTTTCGGCAGCGTGCTCAAGGCGCTCGAGCGACTGGAAGTGAAGCGCGTTGCACTCGGCGCGCCGTACGCCTACGAGTCGATGCTCAAGGGCAAGAAGTACCTGGAACTGCACGGCTTCGAGGTGCCGGGCTTTGGCGTGCTCGACAACGTGGCGAATATTTACGACGAGACCCCCGAGCGTGCCTACGGGCTGGGCCGGCAAGTCGATTCACCCCAGGCGCAGGCGATCTTCCTCACCGGCGTCGGCATGCCGACCATCGATATCCTCGCGCGGCTCGAAAAGGACGCCGGCAAGCCGGCGATCTCGAGTGCCTCGGCAATGATGTGGGATGCGCTGCGCACTGCGGGTGTCGATGCAAAGATCGAAGGCTTTGGGCGGCTGCTGACGCTGGGCCGCTAGCCCGAGGAAAAGGTGAGGGCCGCCATGCGCCGGATGCGCGCCCGCGCCGGCCTTGCGCGATCAGTCGGCCTTGACCCCGGCGGCGCGGGCCGCTGCCGCGAGTTTGGGTAACTCCACATCGAGGAACGCGGCGTAGTCGCGCGAACTGCTGCCGACGATATCCCACCCCTGCGCGGTCAGCGTGGCGCGTAACGCCGGGTCGCGCATGATTTCGGCCAATCCGCTTTCGAGCGCGCGCAAGGCGGGCTCGGGCGTGCCGGCTGGCGCGAGCAGCCCCATCCAGATGCGGACATCCATGTCTGGAAACCCCGCCTCGGCGAGCGTGCGCGTGATGGTGTCCAGCCCGCCGCCTGCGGCATAGGGCGCAATGATCTGAACGGGGCGCTCGTAGCGGGCGATTCTACGAGAACCGTCTTGGCGCGGCTCGCAGTGTTCGCGTGCCGCCCCGCAGGAGCGCTTTCGTGGCTGCGATCCTCCGCAGGCGTCGCGGACGTTTCGGCTAGAGTGGCGCATGCCCACGTCGGCCCTTGCGCTCGTCATTTTTGCCGGGTTGATCCACGCGATCTGGAACATCGCCGCCAAGAAGGCGGGGGGCGATGCGCGCTTTGCCGCGTTCACGGGACTGCTCGGCCTGGCCATCTGGGCGCCGGTCGGGGTGTGGTTCGGCTGGGACGTGGTGCCCGGATGGGGCGCACTCGAGTGGGGCTTCGTGTTCGCAAGCGGCGTGCTGCACGTGTTTTATTACGTCACCCTGCTGCGCGGCTACCGCAAGGCCGACCTCACCGTGGTGTATCCGCTTGCGCGCGGTTCGGGTCCGCTGCTGTCTTCGATGGTGGCCATCGTGCTGCTGGGCGAGAAGATCACGGCGCTTGGCATGGTCGGCATCCTTGCCGTAGTGGCGGGGGTGTTCTTCATCGCGGGCGGCCCGGCCCTGTTTCGTGCCGCCCACGACCCGGCCAAAAAGGCCGGCATCCGCAAGGGCATGGCGTACGGATTGCTGACGGGCGTGTTCATCGCCAGCTACACGGTGCTCGACGGCTACGCGGTCAAGGTCATCGCGATGTCGCCGATCCTGCTCGATTATTTCGGCAATCTCGTGCGCGTAGTGTTCCTGCTGCCCACGATGCTGCGCGACCGGGCGGTCGCCGCTGCACATTGGCGCGCCCAGTGGAAATACGCACTGGTCGTGGCTATCATCAGTCCAGTTGGGTATGTGATGGTGTTGTACGCGATGCAGGTCGCGCCGCTATCTCACGTGGCGCCCGCGCGCGAGGTGTCGATGCTGTTCGCCGCGCTGATCGGCGGCCAGCTGCTCGGCGAGGGCGATCGCCTGCCGCGCATCGCCGGCGCCGTCTGCATCGCCTTAGGAGTAATGGCCCTCGCCCTCGGCTAAAAAGTCGGGGCAGAGTCGCGGCGGCGCCCAGGCCGCGCTTGGCCCCTGCCCAA
>JBBQCV010000078.1:0-15145 GCA_038319115.1 Burkholderiales bacterium
GAAATCCTTGGGCTCCGCGACTGTGAGGTTGCGCCTCCATTGCAACTTCATTGGCCGCCTGCATTTTGAGCAGCGCTTTCCCAAGATATCGGCAAAAGCGTTGTACTGAAGCACATGCGTTGTCTCAAGGTCGACCTCCACCTTCTCGATCTGATCCTCGGACTCTAGGATCTTTTCTGCGGCCTTAACCTCTTTACCCTGGTTCAAGTCGGCCAATAGTTGTTCACGTTCTTCACGGAGGCTCTGCCATCGCCGCCTGTCCTGTTCTGAGAGGCTGCCACGGCTCATGTGGCGATTTCGGATTTGCATGATTTCGTCGTTGACCACACGTAGGCGATCTTTCGCCTGGGCGCCCGCGTCCGCGACTTCTTCGCCTGTTGCGCCGCCTCGCTTTTTGTACGCTTCGTAGCTGGTCTTGATCTCAGAGATGACCTGCTTGGTAGTGTCGACCAACACACCAAGCAACGTGCCCAGACCGTTAGCGAGGCGAGTCAGAAAGCTCATTGCAGGCACCCAGACAACTCCCTTTCCTGCTGGGATAGCCTGAGCGCAAGCATGCGACTGGCGTGTTCCTTGTACGAGGTCAAGATCGCCGTTTGATTCATGGTCCGATCGAACAGCAAGCCACCAGCGAAGGCGGCCGGTATTGCCAAGTATCCGCCCCCTACGGCATACACGGCTGCGCCGGCGAGCTTGGCAGCCACGATACGCTGGCCGCGACGCGCGATGGCCAACTTGAATGCGTCCAACGATTGCTGACCGACCGAAACCTTGTACCCCTCCCACGCAGCGATGGCCACCAGCGGGAACAAGGGGCTGAAGTAGTCAAGAAACCGCTCCGTCACTGAGTTGTCGACCGCATCAATCGCGCCTGACACCTGCTCGTGAAGCTGCGCATCCGTCATGCCACTATCCAGCACCAGGCCGCTATGCGCGACCTCATGAGTGGCCAGGATCTCGATGTCTGGGTAGCGCCCCAGCGCTTCCCTTATGTACCCTACGCTGTCTGTCGCCTTCAGCTGGAGATACTCGGCGGTCATGCCGTGCGAATCGACAATGCGCAGGTCCCAGCCGGGCTGGGTTAGCGATTCGGCAAGTTCCGCATGCGAGCCATTCGGCAAGACAATCGGTCCGACCTGCTCGCCGTTGTTTAGGCGCTCAACCACGAGGTACTCGAAATACTTGCCCTTCGCCGTGTTCACCGCGCCCTGAAGCTCATCACCGCCAAGGCTGAAAAGCCTGGCCTCGGTCAACGACGGATTGGTGGTGTGTATGGCCTTCAACAGCAGCGGATCAACGCTCTCGGGTCCATCGGGCAGCGAGATTTGAGCGGATGTCACCGCCAGCGTAATGTCGAACAGCGATTCCCGGTTGGCTCTTATGTAACGCTCAAAGGCGCGATAAAAGGCTTCGCCGGAAGGTTCTGCGCCCCCGCTTGCATACCGCAAGCTGAGGCCATGCAAACGAGTGGAAACGGCGTTGGCCATGGCGTCAATCCCGGCCCGCGCGCAACTTTGCAAGATCGCCCTTGACTCTTTGAAGGTCTGCTACCCAGCCGGAGGCGGAAACGCCCTCAGGCTCCAGTCCCAGACCCTCCTCAATGCGTGTGACGCGCTGCTCCAGACGCTGGACGAACGTATCCATGCCACCCAGCACTTCCTCAACCATCAACAAGTGTTGCTCCATCTGCGAGCGAAGTTCACTCAACGTGACTGCCTCGAACATGTCCGCCTCCCTTCGTTGGTGGTCCGGTCAGACCACTCGTGCTGCTTCTTCGCCTGCGCGGGCTGGAAATTGTTGACGCGCCCTCCCACGAACATCTACAACCGGGATGTCCGGGATATGGCTCTTATACTGATTCGGCCTGCAGGCGGATCGTGTCCCGTGGTGCTGCAGCTTTCCCATGGTTACGGATGGTGATGTCGACGTCGCAGCCGAGCCGCGTCAGCAGACGCATCAGGCGCTCGACCGACACGTCGCGAAATTGCCCATTGAGCAGCCGCGAAACGTCCGGCTGACTCAGGCCCATGCGTTTGGCCGCCGCGACCTGGGTCAGCTCTTGCGCGGTGATGACCCCTTGAATCCGAGTCACCAGTTCTGCCTTGAGCAGGTGGGTTTCGGCATCGGGGAATCCGAGATCGGCAAAAACGTTCTTGGTGCCGCGCTTGATGCGGGTATCCGGATCTTTTTTCATGATGCTTTTCCTTTTTCAAACCGCGCCTTGTAATCGGCCTCGGCCGCCTTGAGCCGCCGCTGGATCAATTCCAGATCTTCGGTCGGGGTCTTGATTCCGGACTTCGATTTCTTCTGGAACGCGTGCAGCACATAGATCGCCGTCGCGAACTTCACCGTGTACACCGCCCGGAAAGTGTCACCCACATGGTCGGCAACGATCTCCAGCACGCCCGCGCCGCCGAAGCCCTTGAGCGGTTTCGCGCTGTCATGTTTCAGACCGATCTGCGCCTGATACAACGCGTAGCCCATGGCGTCCTGCACGGGATCCGGAAATTCCCGGAAGTCCTTGTAGCTCGAACCGATCCATGAAACGGGCTTGACCGTGGCGGCAGACATTTCAAGAAAATGGTGGAAACACCATATAAAGTCAAGCCTTTCTCGCCCGCTGGAATTGAAGCGGCGCGGATTTTTGCACCTGAGGGTGCTGCTACCGTTGCTACTCTTGCTACCGTCGCACCGGCGCGTACGCCGATCGGTAGCAAGAGTAGCAAGAGTAGCAAAGGGTGCCGGGACGGAAAATTGAACGTTTCGTCTCGGGGTGGGACAATCCCGCCATGATTCCGAAGGCTACAAAGAGCGTCCGCGGAAGCGGAAATATCTATCGGGACTTCGACGTGCCGGATGCCGACGTTCGCCAGTTGAAGGCGATCCTAGCGGCGGAAATCATCAAGACGCTCGACAAGAAGGGCCTCAGCGTAAGAAAGGCGCAGAGTCTCACCGGGATCGATGCCGGATATTTCTCGCGCGTCCGAGAAGCCGATTTCCGCCGCATCAGCGTCGAGCGCCTCGTGGCGATGCTCAATGGGCTTGGCATGCGCGTGGAAGTGGCTGTAAAGCTAAAACGTGCGAAAGCGCAGCACATGGCGCCGCGCGAAAGGCTCCGCAAGGCGTTACAGGATTACAGGGACAGGACAGTCGATGCTCAAACGTCGACCTTCAACTGGTCGCCACGACCGAAGCGCGTTCGTGAGAGCGCCGCTTGAAGTGCGAAGGTGGTAGCGCCAGCAGTCAGTCGCATCGATGGGGGTAACTTTGGGGGTAACTCGCAAAGTCCAATCGGCCGAAACCCAGCATCCACGCGGGTTTACAGGTGGAATGCGAGTGTGCCCTTGGCCACCAAATACACATCCGGGAGGGTCCAAAGCGGTTCGGGAGCCGGCGCTAAAACCGGTTTCTCCCTCTGAGACTTCATCCAGACCTGTCCACGCGTGTCCATTGACAGCCGGGGGCAACTGGGGGCAACATCGGGGGCAACTGGCCACACGGCCTCAAGTGTTGCCCCCAAATGCCTCTGTCGGACAAGACAATCAAGACGGCCCCCTCTGGCGACAAGCCAGTTCGGCTCTTCGACGGCGGCGGGCTCTATCTGGAAATCGCGCCCCGCGGGGGCAAGTGGTGGCGCCTGAAATACCGATTTGCCGGAAAGGAAAAGCGCCTCTCGCTTGGTGTGTATCCCGATACTTCATTGAAGCAGGCGCGAGAGCGGCGAGACGATGCGCGCAAGCTGTTGGCCAATGCAATAGATCCGAGCGAGCAGCGCAGGGCTACGAAGGTTGCGGTGACCGACCGCGCAGCGAACAGCTTCGAAGCGATCGCCCGTGAGTGGTTCGCGTCCTTCTCCAAAGCCTGGGCGAAGAGCCATGCGGACAAAGTGATTCACCGCCTCGCCCTGAACGTCTTCCCTTGGCTCGGCGGCCGGCCAATTGCAGAGATCGTCGCGAGCGAACTCCTCGGGGTGTTGCGCCGAATCGAGAGTCGCGGGGCAATTGAGACAGCCCACCGGACTAAGCAGGCGTGTAGCCAGGTCTTCCGCTATGCCGTCGCCACGGGGCGTGCTGAACGTGACCCGACCGCCGACCTCAGAGGCGCGCTGGCGCCCGCCAAGGAGCGCCATCACCCTTCCGTGAAGGACCCAACCGCGATCGGGGCGTTGCTGCGCGCCTTGGACGGCTACACGGGCTCCCCGGTGACCCAATGCGCCCTCCAGTTAGCCCCGCTTACCTTTACACGCCCGGGCGAACTGCGCCAAGCCAAGTGGACCGAGATCAACCTCGATGGCGCTGAGTGGCGCATCCCGGCCGAGCGCATGAAGATGCGCTCGCCGCATATCGTGCCTCTATCCATGCAAGCCGTTGCGGTCCTGCGCGAGCTTCATCCGATTACTGGTCGCAACAAGTACGTTTTCCCGGGTGCCCGGACGAACGGCCGGCCCATGAGCGAGAACACCGTCAATGCGGCGCTGCGCCGCCTCGGCTACTCCAAGGACGAAATGACGGGCCACGGGTTCCGCAGCATCGCATCGACACAATTGAACGAGCAGGGCTGGAATCGAGACGCGATCGAGCGGCAGCTTGCGCATGCCGAGCGGGACGATGTGCGCGCGGCCTACAACTTCGCGGAACACCTTCCCGAGCGCCGCCGCATGATGCAGGCATGGGCTGATTACCTGGACGGCCTTCGCTCTGGTGCGAAGGCGACGCCGATCAAGCGCACGGCGTAGCGCGATGCGACAGGCAAGTGGCCGAAGAATGATTCTGGACACTCGGACAGGTTTGTCCGAAACTGTGTAGTGCGCGGGAACGAGTTCATCCGTAGGGTACAGAAGCACGCCAAACGCAAAGGCATATCGGTCGACTGGCGGCCGGACCGTGGCAAGGGCTCGCATGGCTTGCTTCTCCTGGGGAATCTCCGTACTACCGTGCGCAATCCCAAAGACGAATTGAAGACCGGCACCTATCACGCCATGCTCAAGCAACTCGGGCTCACCGAACGCGACTTACTTTAGCGAGAACACCCATGCTGCGATTCAGCTACGCCGTAAAGCTCACACCCGATCGAAAGGACGGCGGCTATGTCGTCACTTGCCGCGACATTCCAGAAGCCATCACCCAAGGGGAGACTCGAGATCAGGCGCTTGCCGAGGCCGAGGGCGCGCTGCAAGCGGCAATCGAGGGTCGTGTCGAAGACGGGCTGGAAATTCCTGCCCCGTCGCAACCCAAGCGGGGCGAGCGGCTCGCCACGACACCGATCACGACGGCGCTGAAGGCTGCGGTCTACATGGCTTTGCGCGATTCCGGAATCTCGAAGTCGGAACTCGCCCGCCGCATGCAGGTGAACGAGAAAGAGGCGCGACGCATGCTCGATCCGAAACACCAGACAAAGGTGCCGACCTTGGAGCGCGCATTGGCCGCTCTCGGTCGGCGTGCTGAGATCGAAGTGAACTGAGTTTCACCGTCCCCGGTGCGGCCTAGCCAAATCGGCTAGTTCAAAAGAGGCCCCCAATTGCCCCGACCAACGAAGCCAGCAATTCAGACGTATCCCACGCCTCACAGACTGACTGAAGCGGAAGCAAAGCACCTCAGAGCGATTCTAGGTCTTCCCGCTGCGGCCGAGGGAGCAATGGTAGAGATGGTCGAATCCGCTCTGACAAGCTATTTCATCTGGAAGAGCAGCGCAGAAGTTAAACCAGGCAACCTTCGAGCGGGATTGAAGCCGATACGAGACGCGACTTTGGCCCTCGCTCGAAAAATCCAGCGGCTTGATTCGGTTACTAGAATCAGTTTTGTAGCTGCGAATTGTCAGTCGGACTTTGAAACGTTTTCCAAATCGTTTAATCGTCTTTCACGAAGCATAAAGGTAAAGCCAGGGCGCAAACCGGATTGGCCTTTAGCAAGAACGGTGGGCAGCCTTTGCCTGACCTTCAACCGGCAGAACCTCGGAATCTACGCCATGTTCCTGCGCTCGGCCGGCCAGGTGCCGATGTCGCGCGTCGAGCGCATCGCGTTCGATGCCCTGTGTGCCGGCGGCATACTGGTCGCCCTCACGCTCTACCCCGACACCTCGGGCGGGCTGGGCCCGTGGGGCGACGCCTTGATCATCTGCGGACAACCGCTATTTGCGGCTTGCGCGTGCATGCTTGTCATCGAAGCCGTGAAGCTGGGCCGCATGCGCTCGGCCACGTGTACGGGCTGGCTGCTGCTGTCGATCCTGTTTTTCTTCCCGACGGTGTTTTCCTACAGCGCCGCAGTAGGGATCGCCTTTTACGCCCATCCATTGCAGTACGTGGTCATGATGTTCGTCGTCTCGGGTGCGCGCGCCCCCGCATTGCCCGGAGGCCGGGCCCTGCGTATCGCGGCGCTGTGCGGGTTGGGTGCAGTGGCCTGCGCGCTGGTCTGGTTGTTCCAGTACGGCCATGTCGAATTCGCCCGAGGCGAACGCGTCGCCCTCGCGCTTACGATCGGGCTGACCCAATGGCATCTGCTTGCCGACGCCGGATTGTGGCGCATGCGCGATGCGGTCCCCCGGCGCAATTTCGAGCAGTCCTTCGCTTGCATGTTCACGCCGCCGCGCGGTGCGGCTCCCGCAGGCGGCGCAGCCCGGCTTGCCGCCATTGGCGAGGGTTCCATTGCGCCCGGGGCTGTTGCGGCCCGCGCACAAATGCATTCCGTAGCGGGCGGCGGGTCGCCTTAGATCAGCCGTTCGCAAACATGATGCAGTGCCTCGCGCGAGGGCTTTGCCAGCTAGTATCATGCGCTGTCGCGCCCTCGGATCCTGACGGAATGAATCGAACACCCGCCACACGCCTCCCCGCAATCAGCGCTCGCCCGATTCCGCGCACCGCTCTCCGCCACATTTTCGCCATGCCGGCCACACGCCATGGATGAACTCAAGTCGCTGGGCCGCTACCAGATCCAGGGTGTCCTCGGCAAAGGGGCGATGGGGCTCGTGTATGACGGCCGCGACCCCGGCCTCAACCGGCGGGTGGCGATCAAGACCATCCTCGTCAGGCAGCTCGACGAAGAGATGGCGCGCATGTACTCGCGCCGGTTCGAGCGCGAAGTGCGCGCCGTGGCGCGGCTCAACCACCGCAACATCGTGCAGGTCTACGATTTTGGCTCCGAGGGCGATGTCGCTTACATCGTGATGGAGTACATCCAGGGCAAGGAGCTCAAGGACTTTTTCGATGCGAGCCATCGCTTCGACATCAAGAGCGCGTTTCGCCTCATGGGCGAACTGCTCGATGCGCTCGATTTCGCCCACGACGCCGGCATCATCCACCGCGACATCAAGCCGGCCAACGTCATGGTCGATGCGGAGGGGCACGCCAAGCTCACCGACTTCGGCGTCGCGCGCGTGGTCGACCCCGACGGCGCGTCCGCCGGCGAGGCCACCCAGACCGGCGCGGTGGTCGGCACGCCGGCCTACATGTCGCCCGAGCAGATACAAGGGCAGCCCATCGATCATCGCACCGACCTCTTTTCCGCCGGAATCATCCTGTACCAGTTCCTCACCGGCCAGAAGCCGTTCGAGGGCACCCAGTGGGCGCTGGCCAAGAAGATCATCCAGGACGACCCGGTCTGGCCCTCCAAGCTGGTGCAGATCCCGCCGGTGATCGACCGCGTCGTGGCGCGCGCGCTCGCCAAGGATCCGGAGCACCGCTACCAAAGCGCGCGCAGCTTTGCCGCCGCGTTGCAGCGGATCCTCGAAGGCAAGCCGCCGGAGGATCCCAACGAAGTGGTCAAGGTTCCACCGCCGCCTGCGGCCCCGCCTCCCCGTGCCAGCGCACCCGCGGCGCAGCAGCAGGGGAACGAGGCCGAGATGGAGTTCTGGCGCGAGGTCAAGGACTCCGACGACCCCGAGGAGATCGAGCTGTACATCGAGCAGTTCCCGCGCGGCGTTTACGTCGAACTGGCGCGCAAGAAGATCGCCGAGCTCGGCGGCGGCTAGCGCGCCGCGTCGCCAGCCACTCGCGCGATCCGGCGGCACCGATGGCCGAACCTGCTGTGGAACCCGCGTTAGCTCCCCCGCTCCTGCAGGGCGTGCGGGTCCTCGATTTCGGCCGCTACATCGCCGGGCCGTATTGCGCGGCCGTGCTGGCCGAATACGGCGCCGAAGTCATCCGCATCGAAAAGCGTGACGGCAGCGAGGACCGGTTCGTCGCGCCGGTGGGGTCGGGCGGCGAAGGCAGCCTGTTCCTGCAGATGAACCGCAACAAGCTCTCGGTCACCGTCGACCCCATGGCGCCCGAGGGCCGCGAGATCGTGCAGAAGCTCGTACGCACGGCCGACGTGGTGGTCGCGAACCTCCCCGACCCATCGCTCACCGCCATGGGGCTGGACTATGCGAGCCTGTGCAAGGTCAAGGCCGACATCATCCTCACCACCAGTTCTGCGTACGGCTCCAGCGGGCCGATGGCGCGCAATGTCGGCTTCGATGGTGTGGGCCAGGCGATGTCGGGCGCAGTGTTCATGACGGGCGAATCGGACCAGCCGTACCGTGCGCAGGTCAACTGGGTCGACTTTGGCACCGCGCTGCATTGCGCATTTGGCACGCTGGCCGCGCTGATGGAACGCGCGCGCTCCGGCCGCGGGCAGCACGTAAGCGGGTCGCTGCTCGGCACGGCGCTCACTTTCACCAATTCCTACCTGATCGAGCAGGCGGTGATCAAAAAGGATCGCGTGCCCACCGGAAACCGCGGCCAGGCCGCCGCGCCGGTGAACCTCTATCGCACCCGCGACGGGTGGTTGCTGTGCCAGGTAGTGGGCCAGCCGCTGTACGAGCGCTGGGCGCGATTGATGGGCGAACCGGAGTGGCTGTCCGATCCGCGCTTTGCGAGCGACCTTTCGCGCGGCGAAAACGCGGCTGACATCGACGAGCGCATGCGCCGCTGGTGCGGCGAGCGCAGCACGGACGATGCAGTGGCGATCCTTGGCGCAGCGAAGATCCCGTGCGGGCCGGTGCTCAATGCGCAGGGCGCGCTCGACCATCCGCAGGTGCAGGCGATGGGGCTGTTCACGCCGCTGGACTATCCCGGCATTCCGAAGCCGGCCCCGGTCGGGCGCGTGCCGCTTTCGATGTCGCGCACCGGGAGCATGCCGCTGCAGCGCGCGCCGCTGCTGGGCGAGCACACCGATGAAGTGCTCGAATCGCTGGGCTACACGCGCGAGGCGATTGCCGGCCTGCGCGAGCGCGGCGTTATCTGAGGGAACTCAAAGTTCGAGGCGCTCGGGGGCGAGGTAGCGCTGCCTGAAGATCTCGAACGGCAGGCTGTCGGAAGCCTCGATCGCGCGCTGGTCGGCCACCGAGGCGTGCGCCATGGCGTCGAAGCGCGCTGCCTCATCTTCGGGCAGCGCCAGCGCCTTGATCGTGGCGAGGTGCTGGCGCGACTGCTTGAGCACAAAGCGGATGTACGAATCGTCGTCCGCGGCCATGGCCTCCAGCACGCGTGCGGAAGGCAACACCCCAGGATTGCGCAGGGCCGAGTGGGCCGAGGCGAGCGCGTCCGAATATGCGCCGGTGGCGTGCGCGGCGTCGAGCGCCGCCGCGATCGGCTCGCAGGCGCTGAGCACTTCGGTGCCCCAGTCGAGCAGCGAAACTTCGCCCTCGTTGCGCTCGAGCGTGAGGCCCGCCTCGCGCCCGCGCGCAGCGACGCGGTGCTGGTTGCGCGCATTGGCGGCGAGCTCGGCGGGCGTATCGGCGGGGCTGTCCACCAGCATGCAATGCAACAGGAATATGTCGAGAAGCCGGATCGTTCCCGCATCGATGCCGATGGCCTCGAACGGGTTGAGGTCCATGAGCCGCACCTCGACATACTCCACGCCGCGTTCGCGCAGCGCGTGCAGCGGCCGCTCGCCCTGCTGGATCACGCGCTTGGGGCGGATGGTCCCGTAGAACTCGTTCTCGATCTGTAGCAGCGTTGTACCGAGCTGGCGGTAGCTGTCGATGCCTTCGCCCGCCACGCCGGGCTCGCGAATGCCGATGGTCTCGTAGGCGGGGTAGGGCTTGGTGAGCGCATCCTGCAATGACGCGCCATAGCTTTCCAGGCAGTTGTAGCTGACCGCGAGCGAACTCTGCGCATCGCTCTGGTAGCCCAGCGGCCCCATGCGCAAGGAGGTCGCGCTCGGGCGATACATCGTGCCCGGCTTGAGCTCGTTGAGTTCGTGCGTGCGCCCTTCGACAAAACTTGAGCACACCGAGGGGGAGGCGCCGAACAGGTACAACAGCAGCCACGAATGGCGGCGGAAATTGCGGATCAGCGCGAAATACGCGACGTTGGCGTCTTCGACCGCGGGCAGCGAGAAGTTGTAGTGGATGCCGGAAATGGTCTGCATGCGCCTGCCGTAGCGATGCGCGAGGCCGATGCGGTACACCGTCTTGGCGCGCCCGACGTTCGAGGTGCCATAGCGGCCGATGGGGATGGTGTCGTCCCCGGGGAGGCCGCAGGGCATGCTCGCGCACCACATCATTTCCTCGCCGATATGCCGGTAGACCACCTGATGGATGCGCGTGAGTTCCTCGAGGCAGGCCTCCACCCCGGTGTGCACGCCGGTGATCAGCTCGAGCTGCGACTCGCTGAAGTCGGTGGTGATGTGGGGGTGGGTCAGGGCCGAACCCAGTCCTTCGGGATGCGGGCCCGCGGCCAGGCGGCCATCCGAACGTACGCGCAGGCTTTCCTTCTCAATGCCGCGGCGGATGTTCCTGAGGTTGGCGGCGCCGAGCGCGCGCAGTCGATCCTGGAGGGTGCTCATTATTGTCGGGATAGCCGAAGGAGGCGAAGGGTAACAGAACATCGCGCCGGCGCTTTGGGGCGCCGGTGGGTTGAATGCAGCCCACCTCAGCCGGGCATGACGACCTGGATGTGGTCCCGGCTAACGTCGATGAAGGGCGCGGCGAGGACCTGGCGACCGCCGAGGGCCAGTTCCCACACTTCGGCCTCGGTGACGGCGACAAAACTTTTCGCGTCGACAATGAAGTCGGTCAGGCGCGCACCCGGCAGAAGGTCGATGTACCCCTTGATCCGGTAGCTGCCCGTCAGGATGGTGACTCTTGTCCTCGATTCGTCCATGCATGCCTCCTGGTTGCCTGAAACGGCAGGGCCGCGCAGCGAACCAGCCGCCGCCTGCGCCGGCCCCTGCGCTATCCTGCCATCTTCCCATGAAGACATTCTACGGCTGGCGCATGGTCGCCTCAGGCGGGGGCATCCAGTTCCTGCAGGCGGGGCTGCTGCACCAGGCTTTCGGCGCGTACTTCGCCACCCTGACCGCGGAATTCGGCTGGAGCAGGACCTCGCTTTCGGCCGCCGCCGCCCTGCAGCCGATGGAAGCCGCCGTGCTCGGGCCGGCGCTCGGATGGATCATCGACCGGTTCGGCCCGCAGGGCATGATCCGCATCGGCATCGTGACCTTCGGGTTGGGGTTCATGCTGCTCAGCCAGATCGAGACGCTCGCCGGCTTTTACGCCGCGTTTCTCGTCATCGCGCTCGGGGCGAGCCTATGCGGGTTCTTTCCCATCAACGTGGCGATCATCCACTGGTTCGACCGGCTCCGCGCGCGCGCGCTGTCGGTGGTGTCGCTGGGACTCGCGCTGGGCGGCGTGTTCGTGCCGGTGGTGGCGTGGGCCATGCAGACGTGGGGGTGGCGCCCGACCGCGTTCGGCTCGGGCCTCGTCGCGATCCTCGTGGGCTGGCCGCTCGCGCGCGTGTTCCGGCGCCGGCCCGAGGATGTCGGCGAGACGATCGACGGCCTGCCGCCCAAAGCGCCTGCCACCACCCCGTCGGAGGAGGCCGCGCCTGCCGATTTCACCGCGCGCCAGGCGCTGCGCACGAGCGCGTTCTGGCTCCTGTCGCTCGGCCACGCGTTCGCGTTGCTGGTCGTGTATGCCGTGAGCGTGCATGCGATCCCGCACATGACCATGCAGGACGGGCTGGGCTATTCGCTCGGGCAGGCGTCTTTCGTGATCACCCTCATGACCCTGTCGCAGGTGGGCGGTGTGCTGGTCGGCTGGGCGATCGGTGATAAATACGAGAAACGCAAGATCGCGGCGCTGTGCATGCTCATGCATTCGGCCGGGTTGCTCATGCTCACCTATGCCGGCGGCATCGCGATGCTCATCGGGTTCGCGGTGCTGCACGGGGGCGCGTGGGGGTTGCGCGGGCCGCTCATGCAGGCGGTGCGTGCCGACTACTTCGGGCGCGGCTCGATCGGCATGATCCTCGGCCTGTCGGCGATGATCATCGTGGTGGGGCAGATCGGCGGCCCGATCATCGCCGGCATTTTTGCCGACCTCACCGGCAACTACCGCCTGGGTTTCACCACGCTCGCGCTGCTCGCCGGGCTGGGGTCGCTCTTCTTCCTGCTGGCAAAACGTCCGGTGCTCAACGCCGCAGCAGTGCAGTGAGCACCTGACGCAGGCTTTCACCCGGTGCGCAGCCGAGTTCGCGCGCTGCGGCGTTGCAATGCGACAGCACCCCGTGGTCCCACGCGTCGCGGCCGTCGCCGATGCGCGCGCTGGTGTGCGCAACGGTGCCCGCGGGCACGCAGCGAGCCTGCAGCATTGCCAGTGCGGCGAGGCCGGCAGCGTCCTTGCCTCCACCGGCGTCGTTGAAGAACGCCGCCCTGAGCGGCACTTGCAGCGCGAATTCGCCCGAGCTCTTGCCGCCATGGGAGCCGCTCACCACGATGGCGCCCGCGTCTTCGGCATCGGCCTGGGTGATCGAATCCATCGCCACCACCCGCCCGCCCGGCCCGTCGGCTACCGTGGCTTTGAGCACGCGCGCGTTCAGAGCGGCAGGCGCACGCCCAGGCCGCGCTCGCAGGCGGTTTCATACACGCCCTGCGCCGCCGCGAGGTCGGCCAGCGCATGGCCGGAAAAGACGAACATGGCGCGCTGGCGCTCGCTGCTGCGGCCGCGGCGCGGATCGGTGACCAGTTCGCTCAGGTCGGCATCGTACGGCCCGGCGAATGTCATGCGGCCCATCGCCGCCACCGCGCGGGTCTGTGCGTGTTCGTCGGTGGTGAGGAGGTCGACGCCGCGCAGCGTCTCGCGTTTCCACGAACGGCCCAGGTCGACCGCGCTGGCAAACGCGCCGGGGGCGAGCCATGCGGTGTCGAGGAATTCGAGCGTGTCGGCGCCTTCGGGCACGGTCGTCACCACCACGTCCATTGCCTCGACGGCCTCGCGCGCGTGGGTCGTGCATCGCGCCTGCATCCCGGCGGCGCGGGCGGCGGCGGCAAGACGCTCGGCGCTGGCCGCGGTGCGGCTGTATGCGGTGACGTTTGCCAGGCGCGGCAGCACCAGCCGCAGCGCGTCGAGATGGCTGTGGGCCTGCACGCCGCAGCCGACAAACCCGATCGAAGTGCTGTCGGGCCGGGCAAGCGCCTGGGCCGCGATCGCGCTCATCGCCGCGGTACGCGTGGCCGTGATCCAGTTGCCGCCCATGACCGCCAGCGTGCTGCCTGTGGTCATGTCGGACAGGACGATGAGGCAGGACAGGGTCGGGCCGCTCGTCTGGGCGCTGGGCACCAGGCCGAACCATTTCATGCCAGCAAGGTTGGCGTCGCGCAGCACGGCGGGCTTGGCCTGGAACACGTGGCCCTTGCCGATGTTGAGCACCGACTTGGGTCCGGCCTCGGCGGTGCCGCGCGCCTGCGCCGCAAACGCTGCGGTGACGGCTTCGCGCAGGCGCTCCAGAGGCAAGGCGGCTTCGGCATCGGCTTCGGACAGGTAAAGCAGGCTTTCCGGCATGGCGATGGCCCCGGCTAGAACAGCGAATAGCCGCCGTCGATGAGGAACGTGTCGCCGGTGTGGTAACTCGACGCGTCGCTCATGAGGGCGGTCTTTCCGGACAGGTCGAACGGCTGGTAGGTCATGGCGGCACCCGGGTCGTGGTGGCTGGCGCAAAACGCCGCAAGAGGCTGGTTCGCTCGCTGCGGCTCCATCGTACGGTCAAGCAGGTAAGATCGCGGCGAGGCGAAAGTACCACGTTTGCCCACGCCGATTCACACCCCAAAGGAGCGAATGCCATGCCGTTGATCCATGTAAGCCTGTTCGAAGGCCGCACCACCGAGCAAAAGCGCGAGTTCGTCGCCGCGGTCACCGCCGATGCCGCACGCACCCTTAAGTGCGCGCCGGAATCGGTCGACGTGATCTTCGAGGACATCAAGAAATCCGACTGGGCGAGCGGCGGAAAGCTTGCCTCCGACCCCAAGTAATCTGCAACTTAAATTTCCAAAGACCGGCCTGCAGATTGGCTCTCCGGCAAGTTTCGTTGCCGGTTAAGGAAAATCAACCCGGCAGGAGGTCCGCGCTCCCGTCCTTGAGCGCGGTGCCGGTGAGGCCGCGGCGAATCGCTTCGGCCACGAGCCAGTCGAGCCTTCGCGCCGCTTCCGTATAGCCCAGGCCCTCGGGCCGCACGTTCGAGATGCAGTTGCGCTGCGCGTCGCTGCAGCCGGTGCGCGGCGCGTGCGTCACATACAGCCCCAGGCTGTCGGGCGAGGAGAGGCCCGGCCGCTCGCCGATCATGACCACGATGAGGCGCGCGTCCAGGCGCTCCCCGATGGCGTCGCCGAGGGCGACGCGTCCCTGCACGGCAATGACGATGGGCAGCGACGCCCACCGCGCGGGCGCGAGTTCGCGCAGCGCGGCAAGCAGCGGGGGGCAGTGCTTTTGCACGGCGAGCGCGGACAGCCCGTCCACGAGGGCAATGGCAATGTCCGGTGCGCTTGCGGGCTGCGCGAGGCAATACGCGCTTGCATCGGCCAGGCGTCGCCCGAGGTCGGGACGCTTGAGGAACGTGGCGCGATCGGGCGCCGCGCTGCGCACGCGCTGGGGCGCGTAGCCACCCCTGCGCAGATCGCCTTCGAGCGCATCGACATCGAGCGGAGCGTGCACCGCGTCGCGCGCCCGCGCATGCGCCGCGCCGAATGCCAGCACCTCCCGCGTCGGCAGCCCGGCACCGGCCCGGCCCAGCGCAATGCGCGCCGGGGTATGGATGCGCAGTTCCGCCCACGGGTTCACGGTCACCGGTGCGTGGACCTTCATTGCGCCGCCAGTTCGCTCGCGGCCGCGCGCAGGCGGTTGGCACCCGTATGCGGCAGCAGGCGGCCGGTGGCATCGACGAGCTGCATGGCTT
>JBBQCV010000079.1:0-15116 GCA_038319115.1 Burkholderiales bacterium
GGTCCTTGACACGTCGTCGGCAAGCTCGGTCAGTCGCGCGCGTGCCCGCGAGATCGGAACGATGTCTTTGGTGGCTATCACGGCCATGACGAATCCTGTACAGAATAATGATGCAATATTCTGCGCGTTCCGTGAACCGATGGCAACCGGCTCGACTCATTCCGGGTTGAAGTCACGCCGTTCGCAGGCACCCAATATCGGGCCCCGTATAATCTAGAATCCCGGTTCGACCCCGAATCGCAGGACTGAAAAACCATGAACGCCGAATCACCCCAGACCCCGGCCTACGCCAAACCCGCCGCGCTGCGTGCGGCGATCCGCGCCGGAAAATTCACTGCCCACACTTCGGGCCAGTGCCCGGGGTACGCCCAGGCCAACCTCGCCGTGCTGCCGAAGGATTATGCCGCCGAATTCCTGCGCTTTTGCCAGCTCAACCCGAAGCCCTGCCCGATCCTCGGGATCTCCGAGCCCGGCGATCCGCGCATCCCGTCCCTGGGGCCCGACGTCGACATCAGCACCGACCTCGGCGGCTATTTCGTCTTCCAGGACGGCCAGATGACCGGCGAGGCCGAAAACCTCAAGGCGGTCTGGCGCAACGACATGGTGGCCTTTGCGATCGGGTGCTCGTTTTCGTTCGAAGAAGCGCTGGTCGAAGCCGGCATCCCGCTTCGGCACTTCGAGCAGGGCTGCGGTGTGGCCATGTACCGCACCAACATCGCCACGCGCGAGGCCGGCCGCTTCGGCGGGTCCACGGTCGTTTCGATGCGCCCGATGACGCCGGCGAACGCAATCCGCGCAATCCAGATCACCTCGCGTTTTCCGAACGTGCACGGCGCGCCGATCCATTTCGGCGATCCGGGCGCGATCGGCATCCGGGACATCGCGAAGCCCGATTTCGGCGATGCGGTCGAGATCCGCGCCGGCGAAGTGCCGGTGTTCTGGGCGTGCGGCGTGACCCCGCAGTCGGCGATCCGCGCCGCAAAGCCCCCGCTGTCCTTTACGCACAAGCCGGGCTGCATGCTCGTGACCGACCTGCGCAATTCGCAGCTCGCGGTTTTCTAGCGGCACCGCATGGAAAGCGCAGATGCCGTGGTCATAGGCGCGGGCGTGGTCGGCCTGGCGATCGCGCGCCAGCTGGCGCTCGAGGGCCGCGAGGTGATCATCGTCGAATCGGAAAACGCCATCGGCACGGCGACCAGCTCGCGCAACTCCGAGGTGATCCACGCCGGCATCTATTACCCGCGGGGCTCGCTCAAGGCGCGCTCCTGCGTCGAAGGCAGGGCGCTGCTGTACCGCTATTGCGACGAGCGCGGCATTCCCCACATGCGCTGCGGCAAGCTCATTGTCGCCACCAACGAGGCGCAGCTCGGCGAGCTGGAGGCGATTCGCAATAGGGCGCATGCAAACGGCGTAACCGACGTGGAGTGGATCACGCTGGACGCAGTCCGTGCCATGGAACCTGCGGTTGCGTGCGTGGGCGCCCTGCATTCGCCTTCCACCGGTGTGGTCGACAGCCATGCGTTCATGCTCGCGCTGCTCGGCGATGCCGAATCGCACGGTGCGATGCTCGCCGTGCTGTCGCGGGTTGAACGCTCGCGCGTCGCCGCCGACGGCCGCATCGAGCTCGAAATCGGCGGCGCCGAACCCATGCGCCTGGCGGCGCGAACCGTGGTCAACGCCGCCGGACTGACCGCCCCTTCGGTGGCCCGACGCATCGAGGGGTTCCCGGCAGCCAAGGTGCCGCCCGAGTTCTACGCCAAGGGAAACTACTATTCGCTCACCGGACGCTCGCCGTTTTCCCGGCTGGTGTACCCGGTCCCCGAGCCCGGAGGGCTGGGCGTCCACGTCACCATCGACCTGGGCGGGCAGGCGCGCTTCGGGCCCGATGTCGAATGGATCGACCACATCGACTATGACGTCGACCCGCGACGCGCTGAGCGCTTCTACGCGGCGATCCGCAGGTACTGGCCGGGACTCCGCGAGGGCGCGCTTGCGCCGGGCTATGCGGGGATCCGCCCGAAAATCGCCGGACCCAAGGATCCCGCCCCCGATTTCGTCGTCCAGGGGCCGGCCGACCACGGCGTCGCCGGGCTGGTGAACCTGTTCGGCATCGAATCCCCCGGCCTGACGGCGAGCCTGGCGCTCGCCCGCGAGGTGGCACGTCACTTGCATTGAATACGCGCATGGCCGACACTTCGCACGCAGGCCGCGCCGGATCCGTCGAAATCCGGCCGCATGAACGCAAACCCACCAGGAGGCCCCGATGACCGCCCGCACTATTTCCCGCACAAATTTAATTGCCGCAACTTCGGCTGTTGCCATGGCCTTCGCCGCGGGCACCGCGCTTGCGCAGACCAAGTGGGACATGCCCACTCCCTACCCGGACGGCAATTTCCACACCAAGAACGTGCGCGAGTTCGCCGCGGACGTGGCCAAGGCGTCCGGCGGCAAGCTGCAGATCACCGTCCACTCGAACGGTTCGCTGATCAAGATGCCCGAGATCAAGCGCGCCGTGCAGACCGGCCAGGTGCCGGTCGGTGAAATCCTCGTTTCGGTACTCGCCAACGAAGCGGCCATCTTCGCTTTCGACTCGAACCCGTTCCTTGCCAACAGCTACGCCAAGGCCGCCAAGCTCTGGACGGTGGCGCGCCCGATCGTGGAAAAGCGCCTCGACGCACAAGGCATCCAGCTGCTGTATTCAGTGCCATGGCCGCCGCAGGGCATCTACACCAAGAAGGACCTCAGCACCCTTTCGGACCTCAAAGGCACCAAGTTCCGCACCTACAACCCCACCACGTCGCGTTTTGCCGAGCTGATCGGCGCGATCCCGACGACAGTCCAGGTGCCCGAAGTGCCGCAGGCCTTCAAGACCGGCCTGGTGGACGCGATGATCACTTCCGGCGCCACCGGCGTGGACACGCAGGCATGGGACTACCTCAGCAACTACTACGACACGCAGGCAATGCTGCCGCAGAACATCGTGTTCGTGAACAAGGCGGCGTTCGCCAAGCTCGACCCCGCCACCCAGGCCGCAGTCAAGTCGGCGGCGGCCGCCGCCGAGGCGCGCGGCTGGAAGACCAGCGAATCCGAGAACGAGGGTTACAAGAAAACGATGGCCTCCAAGGGCATCAAGATCATCGTGCCTTCGGCCAAGCTCGCGGGCGAATTCGAGGCGGTGGGCAAGCAGATGACCGACGAATGGTCCAAGAAGGCCGGCGCGGAGGGAGAGGCCATCCTGGCCGGGTTCCGCAAGTAGGCGGACGTGCGCGCCACGCTCAACGCGATCTACAAAGGATCCGGCCTGCTGGCCGGATTTTTTTTGGTCGCCATCGGGGTCATGTCGCTCATCCAGATCGTCGGGCGGCTGCTGGGCATCGCGGCCTCGTCCTATGACGAGGTCGCCGGCTATTGCATGGCCGCCTCGTCCTTCCTCGGGCTGGCGTGGACCCTGCGATGCAACGAGCAGATCCGCATGACGCTGGTCCTCAACCACACCAAGGGCGCGATACGGCGCGCGCTCGAGATCGTCTGCCTGGTGTTCGGGGTGGCGATGAGCGGCTATTTCGCGTGGGCCAGCGTGGCCATGGTGTTGACGTCGTTCAGGCTTAACGACGTTTCGCAAGGGCTGGTACCCATCACCCTGTGGATTCCGCAGTCGGGAATGGCATTGGGCCTGGTCATCCTGGTGGTCGCGTTCGTCGACGACCTGCTGGTGGCGGTTGCGGGTGGCGTTCCCTCCTACGAGGTGGCCGCAGCCAAGGCGCCCGCAGGCGCCAAGACTCCGGCGTTCGAGCGCTGACATGGAACTCTGGGCGATCTCGCTGATCCTCCTTGGGGTACTCGGCGTTCTGCTGGTGTTCGGGGTATGGATCGCGATCACCCTGCTTTGCGTCGGGTTCGTCGCCATGTTCGGGTTCACCAATTCGCCCGCCGGCCAGCTCATGGCGACGACGGTGTGGGGATCGAGCGCGAGCTGGGCGCTGACCGCCCTCCCCCTGTTTATCTGGATGGGCGAGATCCTGTTCCGCACCCGGGTTTCGGACGACATGTTCCGCGGCCTCGCCCCCTGGGTGGAGCCGCTGCCCGGACGCCTCATGCATACCAACATCGTGGGCTGCGGGATTTTTGCCGCCATTTCGGGCTCGTCGGCCGCCACCGCCGCCACCATAGGACGCATTTCGATCCCGGAGCTCAAGCGGCGCGGCTACGACGAGAAAATGGCGATCGGTTCGCTGGCCGGGGCCGGCACGCTCGGGCTGCTGATCCCGCCTTCGATCATCATGATCGTGTACGGCGTGGCGGCGGACGTATCGATTGCCCGGCTGTTCGTGGCCGGCGTGCTTCCGGGCGCGATGCTGATGGTGCTGTTCTCGGGTTATATCGCGCTGTGGGCGTGGCGCAACCCGGGGCTCACGCCCGCGCGCGAAAGGGTGACCACCCTCGGGGAAAAAATATACGCAGCGCGCCTGCTCATTCCCACCACCCTGCTCATCGGCGCAGTCATCGGCTCGATCTATTCCGGCGTGGCCACCCCCACCGAAGCCGCCGTGCTCGGGGTCGTCGGGTCGCTCGTGCTGTCGCTGGTCAGCCGCTCGCTCACCTGGGAGACGTTCAGTGCGAGCGTGATGGGCGCGATGAAGACCTCGACCATGATCGCTTTCATCCTCACGGGCGCCGCGTTTCTCACGGTGGCAATGGGCTTCACCGGCATTCCGCGCGCAATGGCAGAGTGGATCGGCGAGCAGGGATTCCAGCCATGGCAGCTCATCGCGGTGCTCACGGTCCTGTTCATGATCCTCGGGTGCTTCCTCGACGGGATCTCGATGGTGGTTCTGACGGCGTCGGTCATCCTGCCATCGGTCAAGGCGGCCGGGATCGACCTCATGTGGTTCGGAATTTTCGTGGTGCTCGTGGTCGAGATGGCGCAGATCACGCCGCCGGTGGGCTTCAACCTGTTCGTGCTGCAGGGCCTGACGGGCAAGGATATGTTCTACGTGGCGCGAGCGGCGCTGCCGTTTTTCCTCCTCATGACCATCGCGGTCGCGCTGATCTGGATCTTCCCGGAAATCGTCTCATACCTCCCCGGAAAGATGTTCAACCTGCGCTGAGGCACGGCGCAACCGACGGCCACGGCTCGGCCAAAGGCAGCATGAGCATTCCCATCTATACGACAGCGGAGATCCGCCGCATCGAGTCGGCTGCAGCGAGCGCGCAGCCTCCGCTCATGGAGCGCGCAGGCCTCGCGGCAGCCGATTTGGCGGCCGCACTCGCCTCGGAGCGCGGCAAGGAGGTCGTCGTGCTGGCCGGCCCCGGTAACAACGGGGGCGATGCGCGCATTGCTGCGCGCATCCTCGCTGAACGCTTTTTTCGCGTCACCATAGTGGAGACGCCGGAAGCCCTTGGCGCGGCGGCGCGGTCCTGCGCACTCGTGATCGACGGATTGTTCGGTATCGGGCTCGCTCGCGCAGTGACCGGGGACTACGCGCGCATGGTCGAATGGGCGAATGCGCAGGCCTGCCCAGTCCTCGCACTCGACGTCCCGAGCGGCCTGGCTTCCGACACCGGGCGCGTCCTGGGGTGCGCGGTGCGCGCAACCCACACCCTGACTTTCATCGGATACAAGCCGGGCCTGCTGACGCTCAATGGCCCCGACCATTGCGGCGAAGTCAGCGTAGCCGGCCTTGGCCTCGACGCGCCGGCGACGCCCTCATCGACGGGTTGGGTGGTGGCGCCTGCGCTGGTTGCGCATGCGCTCAAACCGCGCCCGCTCAATTTCCACAAGGGCAGTGCCGGCAGCGTGGCGATCATCGGCGGTGCGCCCGGCATGTGCGGAGCCGCCCTGCTCGCGGGGCGCGCTGCACTCAGGCTGGGCGCGGGAAAGGTCCATGTCGGATTGCTCGATCCCGCTGCGCCGGGGTTCGACCCGGCGTGCCTTGAACTGATGCTGCGCCACCCCGACGAAGTGCTGGGGCTGGACCTGGACGCGATCGTCGCCGGCCCCGGCCTGGGGCAGGGCGACAGGGCGCAAATCCTGCTGGGTGCCGCGCTTGCGAGCGACATCGCCTGCATCCTCGACGCCGATGCCCTCAACCTGCTTGCCGGCAGTGACTCGCTGCGGCAGGCCTGCACCCGCCGCAGCGCCGATACGCTCATCACGCCGCACCCGGCAGAGGCAGCCAGGCTGCTCGGCACCACGACCAGCGAAGTGCAGAACGATCGCCTCGGCGCGGCCCGCCTCCTGCGCGAGCGGTTCAATGCCCATGTCGTGCTCAAAGGCAATGGAAGCATCCTGGCCACCAACGACGGCCGGTGGTTCATCAATACCTCGGGCAATCCCGGCATGGCCTCGGCGGGGATGGGTGACGTGCTGGCCGGAATCCTCGGCGCGCTGGCCGCGCAGGGGCTGGCCGGGCAGGACGCGTTGCTGCTGGGTGTCCACCTGCATGGCGCCGCAGCCGACGACTGCGTTGCGCGCTCTGCCGGACCGGTCGGGCTCACCGCCGGCGAAGTAGCCGACGCGGCGCGCCGCGTATGGAACGCATGGCTCGCCGCTCAGGCAACCCGCACGCGCGCTTTGGGCTCCGGGTAGGGATAGATCATGTTGAGCGCGATCGACTGGCAGTTGGCCTGCACGATGCGCACATGGTCACGCCGAAGTTCGCGCGCATGCCGCACGCCGCACGAATGCGCGATCATGTCGATTTCGCGGTTCATGTTGTTGGCGTAATTCGCCACCCGCAGGTATTTCTCCTCGACCACCAGCGCCCGTTGCAGCCGCGCGCTGTGGGTGGTGATGCCGGTGGGGCAGGTATTGGACTGGCAACGCAGGGCCTGGATGCAGCCGAGCGAAAACATGAAGCCCCGCGCGGTATTGACGAAATCCGCACCCACGCAAAGCGCCCAAGCCGCCCGCGCCGATGTCACCAGCTTGCCCGAGGCCACGATGCGGATGCGCTGCTTGAGGCCCGACTCGATCAGCGCATCGACCACGCGCGGCAGCGACTCCTCGATCGACAGGCTCATGTGGTCGGCCAGCGCCTGCGGGGCCGCGCCCGAACCGCCCTCGCCGCCATCGACGGCGATGAAATCGGGCGCGTATTCCAGGCCCTTTCTGTGCACCGCGTCGGCCAGGTCGTTCAGGAACACCCAGCCGCCGATGGCGGTCTTCACGCCGACAGGACGGCCGGTGAGGTCGCGGATGTAGGCCACCTTGTCGAGCAGCTCGTTCATGTTGGAAATGTCGCGATGGCGGTTCGGGCTGATCGAGTCACGGCCCTCCGGGATGCCGCGGATCCGCGCGATTTCCGCCGTCACCTTCTTGCCCGGGAGCACGCCCCCCTTTCCCGGCTTGGCACCCTGGGAAAGCTTGATCTCGAATGCCTTCACGACCTTCGCGAGCTCGACCAGCCGCTCGGGAGACAGGTCCCCATGCGCATCGCGAACGCCGTATTTTGCCGTGCCGATCTGCATGATGATGTCGCAGCCGCCCTCGAGGTGGTAGGGCGACAGCCCACCTTCGCCGGTGTCCATCCAGCAACCGGCCACGGCTGCGCCCCGCGACAACGAGCGCACCGCGGGCGCCGAGATCGCGCCGAAACTCATGCCGCTGATGTTGACGATGGACTTGGCCTCGAAAGGCTCCTTGCAGTGGTTCTCGCCCAGCACCAGCGAAGGCGTGGGCAGGCGCTCTTCCTCGAGCACCGGGAACGGATGGTTCACGAAGATCAGCGCGCCAGGCAGGTGCAGGTCGTAGGTCGAGCCGAAGCCTATCGTCCCGCCTTCGTTCTTCGCCAAGCGGTAGACCCACCCGCGCGTCGAGCGGTTGAAGGGCATCTCGTCGCGGTCGCCGGCGAAGAAATACTGGCGGAAGTATTCGCCGAGCTGCTCGAAAAAGTAGCGCAGGTGCCCGATGACGGGGTAGTTGCGCAGGACGCCGTGCTTTTTCTGGGTCACATCCTGGATGAAAACATACAGGATGAACAGGATCACGGCGAAGGCAAAGAGCGTACCGATGCCGTAGGAAAGCACGTCCTTCATGCAGAAACCCTCCTCAGGTATTGCTGCCCGCCCGCCCGGGTCCTCTATTGCCGCCCGCCCGGGTCTTCTCGCCCATCATAGGCTTTCACCTACCCCCGGGCAAACCGCAGGCTACTGGTTTACCTCGCCTGCCCCGGGTTCGGCATCCTCGACGTCGCCGCCTGCCGCGCCGCGCTCGATCTCCGCGTCGGTGCCTTGCCGGACCGAAACCACCTTGCATGTGAACCGCAGCGCGATGCCGGCCAGCGGGTGGTTGCCGTCGAGCACCACCTTGTCACCGGCGAGGTCGGTGACCAAGTACATGCGCGGCTCCTCGTCATCGTCGAACGTGTCCTCGATCTCCATGCCGGCCTCGAGGCCCTCGCCATACCGGCTGCGCGGCTCGAGACGCACGAGTTCGGCGTCGTAGTCGCCGAAAGCTTCCTCGGGTTCGAGCTGCACGCGCACAGTGTCGCCGGCAGCCTTGCCCTCGAGCGCGCGCTCCAGCCCCTCGAATATGCCGCCATAGCCGCCGTGAAGGTAGATGAGCGGGGCGTCGGAGGAATGGATCAGCTCGCCCTGGGCATCGTGCATGACCGTGTCGAGCGAAACAACGGTGCCGGGGGCGACCTTCAGGGGCGCTTTCACGACTTGAGTCGGCGCACTGCGTCGAAGACTTCTGCCGCATGGCCGCGCGGATTGACGCCGTAGCGCACGTGGCGGAGCACCCCCTTCTTGTCGATCACGAAGGTCGAGCGCACGAGGAACAGCCGCTTGATGCCGTCGGCTTCCTTTTCCTGCAGCACGCCGTATTTGCGGCATACCTCGCCCTCGAGGTCGGACAGCAGGTTGACCGACAGGCCATGCTTGTCGCGGAACTCCGCGTGCACCATGCAGTCGTCGCGGGACACCCCGAGGATGATGCAGTCGTAGCGGCCGAACTGGTCCTCGTGGTCGGAGAAGTCGATCGCCTCGAGGGTGCAGCCGGGCGTCCCATCGCGCGGATAGAAGTAGAGCACGACATTCTTGCGGCCCTTGTACGACGCCAGGCTGACGGTGTGCATGTCGGCGTCGGGCAGCGAGAACGGCGGAGCGTTTTGTCCCGTGTGCAGCATGTCCGTGATCGGTTGCGGCGGATTCTAAATCAATCTTTGCCGGCGTGAACAGCCAGGTCGCCCGAATTTCGGCCTCGTTATAATCGCGCATGAAAAATCCTCATCCGCTGCTCGGGCAACTCAGCGCGCGAGAATTCCTCCGTACCTACTGGCAAAGGCGCCCGTTGCTGGTGCGGCAGGCGGTGCCGGGATTCGCCGGCACCCTCGCCAAGCGCGCGCTGTTTGCGCTTGCAGCGGGCGATGGCGCCGAATCGCGGCTGATAGAACGCCGCCCGGAATGGCGGGTAACGCCCGGCCCCATCGGCAGCCGGGCCCTGTCGCGCCTGCCGGCACGGGACTGGTCCCTGCTCGTCAATGACGTCAACCTGCATTCGCAAGGCGCCGACGCACTCATGCGCCAGTTCGCCTTTCTGTCCTGGGCCCGCCTGGACGATGTGATGGTGAGCTACGCGACCGATGGCGGTGGGGTCGGCCCGCACGTGGATTCGTACGACGTGTTCCTGCTGCAGGGACCCGGCCGGAGGAAATGGCGCCTGATGCCGCCGCAACGGCGTCCCTTCGGGCTGGTGCCGGGCGCGCCGCTCAAACTTATCGCCCGATTCCGCCCCACGCTCGAGATGACCCTCGAGTCGGGCGACATGCTCTATCTTCCGCCCGGCTGGGGACACGACGGCATTGCCATGGGCGAGTGCCAGACTTACTCCATCGGGATGCGCGCACCGGGCGGCGAGGAGCTCTCGGCGGCGTTCCTGGATTTCCTGCACGAAAGGGGGTTCGACACCCTCGGCTTTCGCGATCCGGGACGGACGCCCGCAGCAAACCCCGCGCGCATCGACGCGCACATGATCGGGCATGCGGTGCACAGCCTCGATCGGATTCGCTGGAACCGCACCGACGCCGCGCGCTTCCTAGGACGCTACCTGTCGGAGCCCAGGCAGCAGGTTTTCTTCGAGGCGCCCCATCGACCCAAGTCCCGCGCGCAATTTATGCGCTTGCTGCCCGGGACGCGCGTGAGCCTCGACCCGCGCACCCGCATGCTCACGCACGGCACGCGCCTGTACATCAACGGCATCGAAGTCCCTGCACCAGCGGGCAGCCGCGCGGCGCTGCAGGAACTCGCCGATCGCCGCGAACTCGACGGCAGGCGGCTTGCGCATCCCGGGATGGCGGAATTAATCTTCGAGTGGTACAAGCACGGCTTTCTTTCCCTCGGGAGCACACGATGACCGAACCGGACAACGCGACCGCAGATATCCCGCAGGGCTACCAGCGCTTCGATTCGGAGGCCGACTTCCAGGCCGCCGTCGACCGCCTGCTGTTGCAGCCCGGGCGCGAGCTGCGCATATTCGACGCGACCCTGGCGGCGCTCAAGCTCAACTCGCCCGCGCGCATCGAATTGCTGCGCGCCTTCCTTGCCGCCAGCCAGACGCATCGCATCTACATGGCAGTGCACGACACCGACCACGTTGCGAACCACTGCCCGCGCATGATGAACCTGCTCGCCCTCAATTCCCACGCCGTGCAGATCTACCGCACTTCGGAAGGCATCCGCAACCTGCAGGACAGTTTCATCGTGCTGGACAGCAGCCATTACGTGCGCCGGCCGGTCGGGCGCTTCTTTCGCGGCGCGGCAGGTATCGGCGACGAAGCCGAAGCGCAGGCCATGCGCGGCCGGTTCCAGGAAATCTGGAACGCGTCGTTGCCCGGCGCATCGAGCACGACGTCCGGCTTGTGAGCCGCTGGCCACAGTCAAACTTCAAGCGGCAAACTTTCGAGCACTTCCCATGCAGGGGAATTGCAAGGCGGCGGTGATATAATTTCAGGTTGGCATACTCCTCTTGCCAATTTCGCAATCTTTTTGCCATCCATTCTCTGGGAGAGAACCAAAATGAATAAGTCGTTGCTGCTCGCCGCCATGATGGCGGTCGCGCTCGCCGCCTGTGGCGAGAAAGAAGCCCCCAAGCCGCCCCCTGCCCCCGTAGCCGCCCCGGCGCCGGCGCCGACGCCCGCTCCTGCGCCCGCGCCCGCGCCCGCCGAAGCTGCGAAAGAAGCAGCCGCTGGTGCAGCCGACGCCGCCAAAGGCGCAGCGGATGCTGCCCAAGGTGCTGCCGATGCAGCCAAAGGTGCTGCCGCCGCAGCCGATGCTGCCAAGGATGCCGCCAAGAAGTAAGGAACTACGCTCCAAACGAAACGGCGGGCCGCAGGGTCCGCCGTTTTTTTTTGCGCTTTTGCCAGGCGGGTACTAGCGCAGGTCGCGCCAGCCGAACCCTTCTTCCTGGTTGGCGAGGCCGACCCACGCCTCCTCGCACCCCAATGCCTCGGCGAGCGCGGTGCGGGCGAGATCGGGGTGGTTATTGTGCTGCGACAGGTGCGCGCCTATTACGTGCTGCAGGCGTGAGCAGTCAAGGCTCGCCAGCAGGGTGCGCGCCTGGCCATTGTCGAGATGCCCGAACGGCCCGGAAATGCGCTCCTTGAGCCACTTCGGATAAGCACTCGACCACAGCATGTCGAGATCGTGGTTGCACTCGAGCACGAGTGCATCGCAGCCGCTGAGCGATTCCTCGACGTGCGGCGTCGAGCCGCCGATGTCGGTCAGCACCCCCAGTTTCAGGGCCCCGTCAGACATCACGAACTGCACTGGCTCCCTTGCATCGTGGGGAACGGTATAGGGGCGCACCTGGATGTCGCCGACGGCAAAGCTTTCGCGGCCGTCGATGATATTGACGCGCACCGTTCCCGACGCGTCCCCCTTGCCGGATTCGGTGGCAGCGCGCAGCGTGCCGTGGGTGATCCACACCGGGATCGCGTGACGCGACGCGAAGGCGAACACCCCGCCCACATGGTCGTCGTGCTCGTGGGTCACGATAACGCCGGTGATATCCGCCGGCTGCAGGCCAAGCCGGGCGAGGCGGCGCGCGGTGTCCCTTTGACCGAGGCCGCAGTCGAGCAGCAGCCGCGAAGTCCCCACCTCGACCAGCAGGCAGTTTCCCTTGCTGCCGCTCGCCAGGGATGCGAAGCGCATCATCCGGGCGAGGCGGGCTTCATCACGCCGCCCCGGCCGGACGAGGGGACATCCCTACTTGAGTTGCTCGTGGAGGAGTGAAAGGATCCGGCGCGCGGTCTGTGAACGCTCCACGCCGCCGTCCTTGCCCAGCACTTGCACCTGGCTCTGTTCGCCGCCCGGGGTCACGAGGACGCGGTACTGCTCCGCAGTGACCTTGGTCGAGTCGCTTTTCCAAAAGGCAAGCTTTGAAAGGAGACCGGGCTTTTCGCCGTCGACTTTGGCCATTTCCTTTTCAGGATCGGCGTAGCGCACGAAATACAGGCCTTTCTGGCGGTTTCGGTCCTCGACCGTAAATCCGACGCGGTCGAGCGCCAGGCCGACGCGGCGCCATGCGCGGTCGAAAGGCTCGAGCACATCGAGGCGCTCGGCCCCGTCGGGCTGCTTGGTGAGCGAGGCTCGCTGGGTTTCCTTGGTGACCGCGAGGATCTGCTTGGCATTCTCCTCTTTGGCGCCAAGGCGGATCATCAGCCGGCGCAGGAATTCTGCCTCGAGGCCGGGATCGGGGGGGCGCGGCTGCCAGCGGGTTTCGGATTTGGTTTCGGAGGTGTATATCTCCATCATGCCCCGGTGACTGAGGTAGATCTCGGTCGTCTTGAGGTCGGGACCCCTCTCGAGTCGGGTGCGGAACTTGTCGCGCTCGGGCGTGGAGTAAAGGTTTTCGATCACCTTGCCCAGCATGCTACGCAGGAAATCCTGCGGGATCTTGGCGCGGTTCTCCGCCCAGTCGGTCTCCATGAGCCCGGTTTCGGGATTCTCGGCTTCGAGCAGGAAGCCGTTTTCCTGCCAGAACTCCTTCACCAAGGGCCAGAGCTTCTCAGGCGTTTCGTTGACCACAAGCCAGCGCTGCGTGCCCGCGCGCTCGATGTGCATCGTCTCGACTGCGGGAAGGATTCCGGTGGAGCCTGGTTGGGGCGCCGCCCTGCGTTCGGCCTGGTAGGTCGACAGCGTGGTGGCGGCCTTGATGTCCGGCACCACATACCGATTGTCGCGCGTAGGCGTCGTCAGGTCCGGCGGAATCTCGAGCGAGGGGATCTGGCCGGCCGATTTGTAGTCGACCTTGCGCGACGCCGTGCCCTCGAGCAATTCCTGCGCCGTGCTGCAGCCGCCGATTCCCACCACGAACCCGGCCAGTGCCAGACCGGCCACCAGTTTGGTCTTCATTCCTCGCAATTTCATCCGCGTCCCTCGACGACGCGAAGGCTTCCCCCGGCCTTCGCGGTGTTTATCCCTGCTTCGTTCATGGCCTGCCGCACCACGTCACAAAGGTTTTCCGACAGCGGCGTCATGGGAAGGCGAATGCCCCCGCCGCAAAGCCCCATCTGCTGCATTGCCCATTTCACCGGGATCGGGTTAGCCTCGACGAACAGTTTCTGGTGCAGGCCAAGCAGTTTCATATTGATTTCGCGTGCCGTGACCACATCCCCGCGCAGGGCGGCCGCGCACATCTCGTGCATGAGGCGCGGCGCCACGTTGGCGGTTACCGATATGACGCCATGGCCACCGAGCAGGATCAGCGCGACCGCGGTCGAATCTTCGCCGCTGTAAATCGCAAATTCTTTTGGCGCGCGCTTGATGAGGTCGGTCGCGCGCTCGATATTCGCAGTCGCATCCTTGATCCCGACCACGCCCGGGACCTTCGCCAGGCGGATCGTCGTGTCGTTGGACATGTCGGCGACCGTTCGCCCAGGCACGTTGTACAAGACAAGCGGGATATCCACCGACTCGGCGATCTTGCGGAAATGGCGATACAGGCCTTCCTGGGTCGGCTTGTTGTAGTAAGGCACGACCGACAGGCATGACTGCGCGCCGGCATGCATGGCGGACTCGGTCAATTCGATCGCCTCGGCGGTCGAGTTCCCGCCTGTGCCCGCAATGATGGGGATGCGCCCCTTGGCATGGTCGACGGCGACCTTGATGAGTTCCTTGTGCTCGTCGAAATCCACCGTCGGCGATTCGCCCGTGGTCCCGACGACCACGATGCCATCGGTGCCTTCGTTGACGTGGAAATCGATCAGTGCGCGGAAACTGGCCAGATCGAGTGCGCCATCGTCGTGCATGGGTGTGGCGATGGCGACCAGGCTGCCGGTGATCATGGCGGACCCTTTCATGGGGTGTATGTAACCCGAAATTTTAACCGAATCAGGCCCATCAGGGCTCCAGTTTATTCTCGTTATTTTCACTGCGCACTGCGCAAAGCCGCTGAATCAATGCGGGTTTTACCTTTTCCACGAGGCCCTGCTCGAATCCAACGACCACCAGGGACGGTGCGAACGCCGCGAACAATTCGTCCCTTTCGAGCAGGAAGCGGGGATTAGACGGTTTTCCGTAGCGCTCGTTCCCTGCCAGGAAGGTTTCGTACAGCAGCACCCCGCCTGTCGCGAGGGATACGCCAATTCGCGCAAACAGCGGCCGGTGCAGGTAATTGCAGACAACGACCGCTTCGAATGCCGCAGGTTCGAAAGGCCAGGCCGAGCCATTCTCAAGGTCTGCTTCGCGCACAGTGATGTCGGGGATGCCCGCAAGGCCTGCCAGCGCCGCGCCATCGCGATCGCAGGCCATCACGGGATGGCCGCGCGCGGCAAAATACCGCGCGTGCCGCCCGGCGCCGCACGCCAGATCGAGGACCCGTCCACCCGGCCGGACCAGGTGGGCCCAGCGCGTCACCCACTCCGATGGCAGCGCGATGTCGTGAGTCATGAGGCCAGTCTATCAGCCGACGGCGGGAATCCCAGGCCGGCCGGGTCGCAAACGTGGCTGCGGGAGTCCCTCGTGCGACGGTCAAAGCGGCTTCAGCCGCCCTTGATCTTGCGCACCTGGGGCAGGTCGCACTCCAGGATCGCCTGGCGCAACGCCTCGATCGCTTCAGGGCGCGGAAAACTCTTGCGCCACGCAATGGCGACGCGCCGCTCTGGCACGGGCTT
>JBBQCV010000080.1:0-14691 GCA_038319115.1 Burkholderiales bacterium
CGGGGGGCGCGCTGTATTGCCTACTGCGAGCATCCCGCTATGTATCCCGGGCTCACCGATCCGATCCCGGTTCCCAGCGGCATGCACGAATCCGCGCGGATGACCGCCTTGCTCGCGCCCCTCGCAATTCAGCCACCATCGAAAATCGGATTTCCGAGATATGTGCTTCCTGCCGAAGCTGCGAATTTCGCCCGGGATTGGCTGGCGTCGGAAAAGTTGGAGCCCCGAAGGTATGTTGTTTTGGGGTTGGGAGCGCGCAGGCCGAAAAAGCAGCCTTCCACGCAGCAGATCCTCGCGTGGTGTTCCCATTTCAAATCGCAATGGGGTCTCGATACGGTATTCATGTGGACGCCAGGCCGGGCCGACGATCCGCTGTACCCGGGAGATGACGAAGTGGCGCGCCCGGTTCTTGAGCGTGCGCTGCCTTTCGTCCATCCTTTCCGAGGCGGCCTCCGCGAGGCGTTGGGGCTCATTTGGGGCGGCATCTTCAGCCTGTTTCCGGATAGCGGTCTCATGCACTTTGCGGCTGCCAGCCCCGGTGGTGTGCTGGGCTTTTTTGCGGAAACCGACGTTTCACCATCACCCGCGCAATGGGCGCCGCGGGGGCTGCGCGTCGATTACCTCGAAGCTGAAAAATCCGTTGCAGAACTGCCGGACGAGCTGGTTCTCGGCAGGGTGAGTGCGCTGCTGTCTCAGCCCTTTTCCCCATAAACAGCCGGATTGAGCGTCGGGTCGTTGTACATTTTGAATTGCCTGTAGACCCTGAACCACGCTTCGCCTCGCGCAGCCTCGGAAAGAAGCCTGTCGAGGCACCCCGTCAGATCATTTCGCTGGACCAAGAATCGGGTCAGGCGTGCCCGACAACTTTCGATATGCCCATTATCGACGTCCCTGCGTTGTGTTTGCAGACGCATATGGTGGATCTTCAGGCTTAGGATCGAAAGTCGGTCGATCATCGATCCTGCCGTTTCCGAATTCAGCCGCGCCCCTGGCAGGCGAATGGTATTCGCGAACGTATCGAGGAGCGCTTCGTCGATTTTTTCAATTGCGTCATTCCTCTTCTGGTTGAAACCATCTATCGCGCGCTTGTTGGACGCGATTTCAGCGTCGCCGACCTGTTGCCTTCGCGCGAGGTCTTCTTCGTCCCAAAGAAGGCAGTTGAAGCGATGATTCAGCTCGATGACCTGCCAGAGTCCCTCTGCGTGGCGTGCCGGTGCGCTCCTGGCCCAACTGGATTGCGCATGGCAAGCATCATGGAACGCTGTCAGATCACGAGAGGACAGGATGTTGTGCATTTCTCAGGCTTTCTCCTGGAAGGGAGCTGCTGCGTTCCGCAGTCGATTCAATTCGGCAAGCTTCGCATACTTCATGAAGCTGTTCATGCAGCCGATTGCGATGTGCGCAAGGCCCGGCAATCCATCGAGGACCCCCAAGCGGAAGAAATAGAACTTTATGAAACGCACCAGCGGGCTACCTATCATCTGGAATGACGTCGCGGTTCGTCCGCACTCGAGCAGTTGCTTGGCCGCAAGTGTCGAATATTGATTCTGCTTGTCCAGGTAGCGATGCAGGTCGTCAGCTGAATCGTGCATGAGGTCGCCATCCAGTGTCCCCGGGGTGACCGCGTAGAGGACTTTTTCATGCACCGTATCGTCGCTCCACCGTGCCGCGCGGCGGTCGAAAAGGCGCAGGCTCCAATCCGGGTACCCTTCGCCATACCTTAGCCATCGCCCGAGAAACCGATTACGCCGGGCCATCCTGAAAACCGGCGCGGCCGGATTCTCCAACGCCGCGGCAATGCTCGCTGCGAGAGGCCCGGAAACCCATTCGTCAGCGTCAATGCAGAGCACCCATTCATTGCGAGCCTGGTCGACCGCGAACTGCTTTTGTCTGCCGAAACCCAGCCACGCCGACTCGACGACGCGGGCGTCGTATTTGCGCGCAATGTCCAGGGTGCGGTCGGCGCTACCTGAATCCACGATCACGATCTCTTCGCAAAAGCCAAGCGACCCAAGGCACGCATCAAGAGCGGCACCGGCGTTCTTGGTGATGAGGACGGCCGACAATGCGGCGCGAGGGAGATTCGTCAAAAGTCTAATCCCCGTATAATCCGGAGGGCTTGGAGGCTGCATTCTAGCCTCCACCGACCGGGAAGCGATCCCCGGGAGCGCACCAGTTGCGCCCATTAAATTCTGCGTCGAGCGCCATGCGAATCCTGTTCGTCAAAACGTCTTCGCTCGGCGACGTAGTCCACCATTGCCCCGCAGTCACCGACATGCGCGGCTATTCGCGTTCTGCGGTGATCGACTGGGTCGTCGAGGAGCCGTTCGCCGATATCGCGGCGATGCATCCGGCCATCAACCGCGTCATACCCGTGAACGTCCGGCGCTGGAGATCGCAGATCGCCCTCCCGGCTACTTGGACGCAGGTGCGGAAATTCGACCGCGAGTTGCGCGCGCAGACCTACGACCTTGTCATCGACACCCAAGGACTGTTGAAGAGTGCATTGATCGCATGGCGGGCTCGTGGGTCACGGCACGGATTCGACAGCCAAAGCGCTCGCGAGGCTGTCGCGAGCCGGTTTTACGACAAGACCCATAGAGTTTCTCGCCAATTGCATGCGGTTGAGCGCAACCGTGCGCTGACTGCGCAGGCATTTGGAACGCGGCCCATTGGAATATGCAATTACGGGGTGATTGCGCCCCCGGGCAGCCCGCTCGCGGTGCCCGAGGGGTATTGCGTTCTATTGAGCATGACCAGCCGCATCGACAAACTCTGGCCGGACGATCACTGGGCGGCTTTGGTGCGCGCGCTTGCCGGATTAGGTCGGGAAAGCGTGCTTCCTTGGGGCAACAAGACGGAGCAGGCTCGCAGCCGGAGAATTGCTGACATCGCGGGGTCCGGTGTTGTGCCGCGCAGAATGTCCATTGGCGAAGTGGCGAGTTTAATGGCGCGCTCTGCGGGGGTATTCGGGGTCGATACGGGATTAGCCCACCTGGCGGTGGCGCTCGGGGTGCGTTCCATCGGGATTTTTTGCGGTACCGACCCACGGCTGACGGGGCTCTACGGCCAAAAGAACGCGGTCAACGTGGGCGGCAAGGGCCTGGTGCCATCGGCGACGAACGCGCTGCAAGCGTTCATGGCGCTGATCTAAGCCATGTTCCGCGCGGGATATTCGCTGCTGCTCTGGGTCGCTCTACCGTTCATCGTGCTCAAACTCTGGTTTCGAGGCCGAAAGGAGCCCGGATATCGCCAATGGATTGGTGAACGGTTCGGCTATTACAAAAATCCGGAGCAGGGGCCAGTTATCTGGTTCCATGCCGTTTCGGTAGGCGAGGCCCGGGCCAGCGTTCCCCTGGTGAAGGCAATGCGTTCGCTCTACCCGGATTGCGTGCCGCTTGTTACCTGTATGACAGCCGCAGGGCGCGAGGCGCTCGATGAGGCATACGGCGACGGCGTGCACGTGTGTTTCCTTCCCTACGACTATCCGTTCGCCATTCGAAGGTTCCTGAAACATTTCGGGCCCCGACTGGGCGTACTGATGGAAACCGAGATCTGGCCCAATCTCCTCGCGGAGTGCAAGCGTCGGGTTGTCCCCGTAGCGCTGGCCAATGCGCGAATGTCGCAGCGCTCCATGCAGGCGTATCGGGCACTTGCACGCCTGACTCGACCGGCGTTCGAAGCACTTGCCGTCGTTTGCGCCCAGAGCGATGCGGACGCCGCGAGGCTTGCCTCCTTGGGCGCACAATGCATCGTTACCTGCGGCAATCTGAAGTTCGACGTAGACGTGGACGAGCAGAAGGTCGCTGAAGGCAAGGTTTTGAAAGAGTCGCTGGGAGGTCGGCTAGTCGTCGCGCTCGCAAGTACACGTGCGGGAGAAGAGGACCTGTTAATGACCTCGTTCCTTGCCCGCTCACCCAAAAACGTTTTCGTGGTAATCGTGCCTCGGCATCCGCAGCGATTCGACGAGGTTGCGCGCCTCATGGATGCGAGCGGCATCGACTTTTCTCGACGAACCGGGGGGGCACTCAACGGTAGCGAGTCGATGTTGCTGGGCGATACGATGGGGGATATGTCTACGTATTTCGCCGCGGCCGACGTGGTTGTGATTGGCGGCACCTTCCTGCCCTTCGGTGGGCAGAATTTCATCGAAGCCTGTGCCATTGGACTGCCTGTGATCCTTGGGCCTCATGTCCATAACTTCAGCGAGGCCGCGCGCCTGGCGATCGATAGCGGTGCCGCGGTGCAGGTGGGGGATGCGGATGCGGCGATCTCCATGGCTCTCGAACTGCTTGCCGACCCAGCCCGCCGCGCCGCAATGGGCGCGGCGGCCCTGAAATTCGCTTCTGCGCATCGCGGCGCGACGCAGCGCCACATCGCTGCCATTCAGGGGTTGCTGGAGAAAATCCCTGTTCAACCAACCAGTGTGACGTCAGCCGCCCGGTCGAGCTGAATGGCCTAAAACTGCAGCGCCTTGTTCACTTCGATGACGTCTTCCTCGCGCAGCGTGCCTGCCGCAGCCTTCAGTCTGAGGTAATTCGTGATCGTGTTGTAACGGGCGGTGGCAAGGTCGCGACGGGTAGAAAACAATTGCTGATGGGCATTCAGCACATCGATGTTGATGCGCACGCCCACTTCGTAGCCGAGCTTGTTCGAGTCGAGAGCACTCTGGCTCGAAACCAGAGCGGCTTCAAAGGCCGCAATCTGCGCAATTCCGTTGATCACTCCCAGATACGACTGGCGTGAGGATAGCGCGCTCGAGCGGCGCGCGTTCTCGAGGTCCTGCCTGCTTTTCTCGTAGTTCGCGCCTGCTTCCCGTTCCCGCGACGAAATAAAGCCCCCCTGGTAAATCGGGACTGCGACTTGCAGGCCGATGGCAGTAGGAGTGATCAGGCTGCCCGCAACGGAGAGGGTCGACCCGGTCTGGTTGGTCTGGCCCACGCTCGCGACCAAATCCACGGTGGGGTAGTTCTGGGCCCGCGTGCGCCTGATCTCGAGGCCCGCGATTTGGCTTGCTGCCTCCTGGATTTGCACAGGAAAGCTCTGCTTTTCGGCAATATCCACCCAAGCCTGCATATTGGCCGGGTTGGGGGGGGGAAGCTTTACATCGCTGCGCAATGGCTTGAGGCTGTCATAGGCCCGGCCGGTGACCTGCTGAAGGATGCGGCGCTTCACCTCGAGATCGTTGACCGCCGAGATTTCCTGCGCGGTATTGAGGTCGAAGCGCGCCTGGGCTTCGTGCGTATCAGTGATGGTTGCAGTACCGACTTCAAAATTGCGCTTCGCTTGTGCAAGCTGCTCAGAAATCGCCGCTTTTTGCGCGCGCACCAACGCGAGGGTGTCTTCAGCCGAAAGGACATCGAAATAGGCTTGCGCGGACCGGACGACAAGGTCTTGCGCGGCTTGGCCAAAAACGGCCTCCGCTTGGCGTACCTGGAACTCGGCTTGGTCGTATTGGGCCCAATTCTGGGGCCTGAACAGGGGTTGCGTTAATGTCAGCTGGTAAGTGCCCGCCGAAAAGGCGCGCGTCGCCGAAGGCGCAGGGGTCGAACCGCGCCCTTCGATATCGAGGTTGGTGCGCGTATATCCTGCGGTGAAGCCCAGCGTGGGAAGAATCAGCGAGCGCCCTTGCGGCAGCCGTTCGAGGCCCGCCTGCAATGCGTAACGCGCAGCGCCGTATTGCGCGTCGTATTGGCGGGCATCGCGAAAAACCTGCAGGAGATCCTCGGCTACCGCTGGCCGGACGCCTAGTACCACAAGAATCGCTACTGCGCGAGCAAGCTTTTTCATGTTGTCTGGGGGTATGGCTTGCGAATGCGAATCAGTATAGCGGCATTGAGGGCTCGACCGAGCGCGCCCACGCATCCACGCCGCCGGCGAGGTTGTGCAGGTTGTGGAATCCCTGGCTCTGGAGGAACCGTGCGACCTGCATGCTGCGCCCCCCATGGTGACAAATGACTACCGTTTCGAGCGCGGAGTCGAGCTCCGCCAAACGCGATGCGATTTCTCCCATCGGAATCAGCGTTGATCCTGGGATATGGGCGGTTTCGAACTCCCAGGGCTCGCGCACGTCGACGAGCTGCAACTTCTTGCCCGACGCGATCTCTGTTTTCAGGTCGACAGGTGCAAGCTGGCGCATGTTCAGAACTCGAACCGTGACGAGCGCAAAGCATTCTCAAGCGGTGCAATGACCGTGTCGAAAAGCTCGGCGCTTGCATACATGCCGGGCCCGGTGCACGTGACGAGTTTTGCGACCATCACTGGGGCGACCCCGATCACCGCAAACAGGCGTCCGCCTTGTGCGAGTTGCGCCAGCGTCTCCCCCGGCAGGAGGGGGGTCGAGCCGGTCAGGACAATCGCATCGTAGGGCGCTTGCCTCGGCCATCCGAGCGCGGCATCACCGATCTCGAGCGTTACATTCTCCACGCCGTGCCGAACGAGGTTTTTGCGGCCAAACCCAGCCAGTGCCGGATTGATTTCTACGGAGCAGACATGCGCGGCCCGATGCGCAAGGAGCGCCGTCAGATACCCACTTCCGGTACCGATTTCAAGGACGCGATCGGACTTCTTCAGGCCGAGCTCCTGGACGATGCGCGCTTCCATTTTGGGCGGCATCATTTTCGCGCTGGGAGCGCTGTCCTCGCCAAGCGGAATTTCCATGTCCGAAAACGCCAGGGCGCGATAGCTCGGCGGGACAAAATCCTCGCGGGGAACGACATACAGGAGGTCGAGCACTCCCTGGTCCAGCACGTCCCAGGTGCGGATCTGCTGCTCGACCATATTGAAGCGAGCCTGCTCGATGTTCATGGATGTCATTTGTTTCGACTACGACGGGAGGACGCGTAGTCTACCAAAGCGTCGCTTCGCCCACTCCGAGAAGTCGTCAAGGTAGGTATAGATAATCGGGACTACCACCAGCGTGAGCAGGCTCGAAGTAATGACCCCGCCGATCACGGCCTGGCCCATCGGAGCGCGCTGTTCGCCGCCCTCGCCCAGCCCGAGGGCGAGAGGCACCATGCCAAAGATCATCGCCAACGTCGTCATCAGGATCGGTCGCAGGCGGATGCGACCGGCGGCCAGCACAGCAGCGTGGCGGGGCACGCCCCGGCGGCGCTCCTGGTTCACGAAATCGACCAGCAGGATCGCGTTTTTGGTAACCAGACCCATGAGCATTATGAAACCGATGATCGAAAAGATGTTGAGGGTCGAACGAAAGATCATCAATGCAAGGATGACCCCGATCAGCGACAGCGGCAGCGACATCATGATTGCGACCGGCTGCAGGAAGCTGGCGAACTGCGAAGCGAGGATGAGGTAGATGAAAACGATCGCCAGCACAAGTGCCTGTCCGGCGAAACTCATCGATTCCTGGATGTCCTTGGACGATCCTCCCATCGTGTACCTGTAGCCCGGCGGTAGGGGAATCGCGTCGAGCCTGGCGCGCATGTCCTGCGCCGCATCGCCCGCGGCCCGGTTGAACACGTTGGCCGTGACCAGGACTTCCCGCAGCTGCTCCTTGCGGTTGATCTGCTGCGCGCCCATGTCGCTGCCGATCGTGGCGACGTCCCGCAGCATCACCATTCTGGGGTTTCCGGCAGGATCCGCCTGAGTGCTGGTGAGTGGAACGCGGGCCAGGTCTTCCGGTCGTGCGCGGTCCGCCTTCGCCAACCTCACGCGAACGTCGTAATACTGGTCATCCGGCCCCTTCCAGTTGCCCACCGCTTCGCCCGCGAGAAGCGGGCGCAGCGCCGCGGCTACCTGGCCGATCCCGATGCCCAAATCGCTGGCAAGCTCGCGCTTCACTTCCACGGTGAGCTGGGGTTTCGGCGCCTTGTTGGAGGACTCCACATCCACCGCTCCCCGGACCTCGCGCATGGCTGCCATCACCTTATTCGCAACGCCATCGAGAAACTCGCGATCCTGTCCGAGGATGGAAACCTGCAGGGGCTTGCCGCTGGAGACGGACTTGTACGCCCCGATCTGAGTCAGTTCGATTCCAGCGAGCCGTAGAAGCCGCTCTCGCATCGGCTGGGTCAGGGCGGCCTGGGAACGGTTGCGCTGCTTACGGGGTACGAGCTGCAGGAAAATATTGACGCTGTTTTTGCCTTGCGCGAACCCGGTGTTAATGGTGGCATAGGTGTATCGGACTTCCGCAAACTCGCGCAGTGCGAGTTCGGCCTGATGCGCTTTCTGGTTTGTCAGTTCGAGCGAAGAGCCTACAGGAGTCGTGAACTGCACCTGGAGTTCCGACAGGTCGGGCTCGGGCACGAATTCCGTGCCGACGAACTTCATCAGCGGGAAACTTGCGAAAAAGGAAATCGCTGCAATTGCGAGCACGGTCTTTCGCCGGGAGAGTCCCCATGCGAGCAGGCGCTCGTAGCCAATCGAGAACGACTCCATCGCGCCATGAAACCAGGCAAGCAGCCTGCCCAGCGGCCCTTTGCTGAATTTTCCCTCTGATTGAGGATCGTGCCAGATGGACGAAAGCATTGGGTCGAGAGTGAAGCTGACGAACATCGAAATCAGAACCGCCGCGACGACGGTAAGCCCGAACTGATGGAAGAACCGGCCGATGATGCCACCCATGAACCCGACCGGCAGGAATACTGCGACGATCGAAAAAGTGGTGGCGAGCACTGCAAGCCCGATCTCCTGGGTTCCCTCGAGTGCGGCGGAATGATGGTCCTTGCCCATGCCCACGTGGCGCACAATGTTCTCGCGCACCACGATCGCGTCGTCGATCAGGAGCCCGACCGACAACGAAAGCGCCATGAGGGTCAGCACATTGAGGGTGAACCCGAACGCATAGATGAAGAGGAAAGTACCTATCAGCGCGATCGGCAGGGTGAGCCCGGTGATTACAGTGCTGCGCCACGAGGCGAGGAACAGGAACACGATCGCGATCGTCAGCAGAGCACCCTCGAGTAGTGTTTTCTTGACATCGGCGACCGAGTTGCGAATTCCCACCGAGGCGTCACGAACGATTCCGACCTTTACATCGGGTGGTACCAGTTGCTTCAGTTCGGTCACCACACGCCGTACGCCGTCCACGACGCCGATCGTGTTTTCGCCCTGCGCCTTGATGATGTCGATGGAGATGGCCCGCTCACCGTTGACGAGCGCGACCGTTTCCTCCTCCTGCTGCCCGTCCTCGATATCGGCCACCTGACCCAGCGTGACGGCTTTGCCACCCCGGCGTGCCACGATGAGGTTTCGGAACTCCCGTGGATCGGCCACCCGAGCCTTGATCTGCACGATCTTTTCCTGGGTCGAGGTCACGATCGATCCCGCGGGAAGCTCCTGGTTTTCGGTCTGCAAGGCGCGAATGACCTGGTCGGCGCCGATTTTCTGCGCCTCCATCTCTTCGAGTCGCAGGTAGATCTTGATCTCGCGCTTGACCGCACCGACGAGCGTTGCCTGACCCACGCCGCCCACGTTCTCCAGGCGCTTCTTGACCACCTGGTCTGCGATCGTGGACAACTCGCGCAGGCTCCTGCCGGGCGCGGTAACGGACACCGACACGATGGGAAAATCGTCCGGGTTGAAGCGCGAGATCCTCGGCTCCTTGATTTCCTGGCGAAAAACCGGCTTCAGGATGGCGATCTTTTCGCGCACATCCTGGGCGGCCAGTTTTGGTTCGACGCTCAGGTCGAACTCTACGATCACCACCGATAGTCCTTCGTAAGAGCGGGACGACAGCGTCTTGATGCCGCTGATGGTGTTGACCGCCTCCTCGACTTTTCGGGTGACCTCTTCCTCCACGTTCTCCGGCGAGGCGCCGGGGTAGGCTGTTTGTACGACGACCACCGGGAAACTCACATCCGGGAATTGCTCGACCGGCAGCCGGTTATAGGAAAACAGCCCGAGTACGAGCAGCGCAGCCATCATCATGGTCGCGAATACGGGGTTCTGGATGCTGATGCGCGTAAACCACACGGGAAACTACTTCCGGGCCGCGGTTGCGGAAGGGTTTGGCGCCCGCACTTGGGCCGGAGCCCCGTCCCGTAGCTGGCCAAGATTGCTTTTCACGACGCGTTCGCCCGCACCGAGTCCTGCCATTACCTGAACGGCGCCGTTGGTGTCGGCTTGGCTGATGCGAACCGGCTTCTTGCGCACTGCCCCGTCTTCGAGCGCGTAAACGAACGTCTGGCCGAGTTCTTCCCGTACCGCCGAGGCCGGGATGGCGAGAACATTCTCGACGCGCTCCAAGGTGAATTTCCCTTGCGCGAACAGGCCGCCGCGCAGCGTGGCGTCTGCGTTATCGATCACGGCATAGACGCTGATCGAGCGAGATCCCGCAGAGGTTGCCGGGTTGATGCGATCGATGCGACCCGCGAATCGGCGTTCGCCAAAGCCGTCGACGCTGAACTCCACGGGCTGGCCGACTCTTACCTGGGCGATTGCCGACGCGGGCACCGAGGCTTCCAGCGTCAGCGTCGAGAGGTCGACGATCGAGAGTATTTTTGCATCGAGAGGCACTCTTTCCCCCGGCTGCGCATGGCGCTCTGAAACGGTGCCCGAGAACGGCGCCTGCAGGGTTGCATCTCCGAGGGTCTTGCGGGCGGACGCGAGGTCGGCCTCAGCGGCCCGCAGACGCGCGACCGCGACGTCATATCCCGACTGTGTGGTATCGAAGGCATTCTGCGAGATGAAATTTCGCTCCAGCAGGGCCTTCTGGGTTGTCCGGTTCTTCTCGGCCAACTGAAGCTGTGCGCGAGCGGCAGCTGCGTCCGCCGAACGTGCGGCGACGCGGGCCTGCACTTCGGTAGGGTCAATTCGCGCGACTAGCTGGCCCTTCCTGACGGGCTGGCCCTCGCGGACCGTGACTTCCAGCAATTCGCCGGCGACTTTGGCTTTCAACGTCGCGGAGGTAAGTGCCCCTAATGTGCCCGTTACGGGCAGGGTGCGCGCCATGGTCTCGAGTTTGGTCGTGTACAGGTCTTCCGATGCAAATTCGAGGAGGGGGATTTTGGAAATCGCGGCCGCTTTCGCATCGACTGCGCGCGCGCGCAATGCGCTTACGACGCCGATGACGGCAAAGGCAAGCACCACAACGAGCAGGGCCGCGAGGGTGTTTTTGCGTGTGATGGGTCGCATTGATTAACTCGTGGCTGCCGAAGCATCGGGGGCGAGACCGCGCCTGAGCATCTCGATGTGTTCGTCGATGAGTCGCAGAGGGTCCATGCCGGCCGGATCGAATGGTGCAAGCGAGTTCGACCAGCAGGCTACGAGGAGCGTGGGTGCGAACACGAGGTGCGCCACATGGCGCGAATCTACGCGCCTGAATTCCCCGGTGCGCACGCCACGTTCGATGATTGCGGTGATCGCCTCAAGTCCGGGGCGTACTACCTCGGCCAGGTAGAACCGGGCGATCTCAGGAAAATTGTTTGCTTCCGCGAGGATCAGCTTGGGAATGCCTGAGATGCGTCTCGACCCGATGCGTTCCCACCAGCCGCGCAGCACCATGCGAACCAGGTCGAAAGCTGCCCCCTCGTACTCCTCGATGATGCTGCGAACCTCCGCAATCGGTGAGACCAGGCCTTCACGCACCACTGCTTTGAAAAGGTCTTCCTTGTTCGCGAAGTAGAGGTACAGGGTTCCTTTGCTGACTCCGGCGAGGCTGGCGACATCTTCGAGCCGCGTGTGTGCATAGCCACGCTCGACGAAGAGCGTCAGTGCCGCAGCGGTGATTTCTTCGGGACGGGCGTCCTTGCGCCGGATCCAGCGCGGCTCCCGACGAGCGATCGAAGGAGATTTCATTGGGCGATAAAATAACTAACCGGTCAGTAATATAAGAAGGCAATCTCATTCTGTCAAATCATGCCGCATCGCAATATCTTGCTGCAGAAAATAAATTCCGCGGCGAGGCTTCTCCGGGAAGCTTCTATAATCGCCGCATGTCAGCGTAGGGGTCCTGGAGTCCTCCGGGTGAGAGATACCCTTCGAACCTGATGCGGGTAATGCCGCCGCAGGGAAGCGTTGGCCGCCTGTCCTATGGCGTCCTGGCTCCGTGCGAACAATTTAGGAGCGAGTATGAGCGCCAACCCGAAATTCCTTGCCGCCACCGCCCAAGTGGACGAGGCAGCCGTCAAGTCCTTTCCGAATTCTAAGAAAACCTACGTTGTCGGTTCGCGGCCCGACATCCGCGTGCCGATGCGGGAGATCTCCCAGTCGGATACGCCGGCCGAATTCGGCGCTGAAAAGAATCCCCCCCTCTGGGTGTACGACACCTCCGGTCCTTACTCGGACCCGGCAGCCAAAATAGACATTCGCTCCGGTCTGGCCCCGCTGCGGTCGGCGTGGATCGAAGAACGCGGCGACTCTGAGTTTTTGCCCGGGCCCAGCTCGACGTTTGGTATCGAGCGCATGGCCGACCCCAAACTTGGCGAGCTGCGTTTCAACCTCGCGCGCCAACCGCGTCGTGCGCGCGCCGGAGCGAACGTTACTCAGATGCATTACGCGCGGCGTGGCATCGTTACCCCTGAAATGGAATACATTTCGATCCGAGAAAATCTGCGCCGCGGCGAATATATCCAAAGCCTGCGCGTCTCCGGCCCGACCGGGGAGAAGCTCGCGGCGTTGATGACGCGGCAGCACAAGGGCGAGCGCTACGGAGCCGAAATCCCGGCCGAGATCACGCCCGAGTTCGTTCGCAGCGAGGTCGCGCGCGGCCGCGCGATCATTCCGGCCAACATCAATCATCCGGAATCCGAACCGATGATCATCGGTCGCAACTTCCTCGTGAAGATCAACGCCAATATCGGCAACTCCGCGCTGGGCTCGTCGATCGGCGAGGAAGTGGAAAAAATGACGTGGTCGATCCGCTGGGGCGGTGACACCGTCATGGATCTTTCGACCGGCAAGCATATCCACGAGACGCGCGAGTGGATCATCCGCAATTCGCCGGTGCCGATCGGGACCGTACCGATATACCAGGCGCTCGAAAAGGTTGACGGGCGAGCCGAGGCGCTGACATGGGAAATCTTCCGCGACACCCTGATAGAACAGGCCGAGCAAGGCGTAGATTACTTCACGATCCACGCCGGCGTGCGCCTGCAATACGTCCCCCTGACGGCGAATCGGATGACGGGAATCGTCTCGCGTGGCGGTTCAATCATGGCCAAATGGTGCCTCGCCCACCACAAGGAGAGTTTCCTCTACACGCGCTTTGAGGACATCTGCGAGATCATGAAGGCCTACGATGTCTCGTTCTCCCTCGGCGACGGTCTGCGGCCCGGCTCAATCTACGACGCGAACGACGAGGCGCAGTTGGGCGAGCTCAAGACCCTCGGCGAACTTACCCAAATCGCATGGAAACATGACGTGCAGGTGATGATCGAAGGGCCGGGACACGTGCCGATGCAACTGATCAAAGAGAACATGGAACTGCAGCTCGACTGGTGCAAGGAGGCCCCGTTTTACACCCTTGGACCGCTGACTACCGACATCGCCCCTGGGTACGACCACATTACGTCGGCAATCGGCGCGGCGCAGATCGGCTGGTACGGTACGGCGATGCTTTGCTATGTCACGCCGAAAGAGCACCTCGGACTGCCCAACAAGAAGGACGTGAAGGACGGAATCATGGCGTACAAGGTGGCGGCCCACGCTGCAGATCTCGCCAAGGGACACCCCGGTGCGCAGATCCGCGACAACGCCGTGTCCAAGGCGCGTTTCGAGTTCCGCTGGGAGGACCAGTTCAACCTAGGGCTGGATCCGGACACGGCCAAGGACTTCCATGACGAAACCCTGCCCAAGGACAGCGCCAAGGTGGCGCATTTCTGCTCGATGTGCGGACCGCACTTCTGTTCGATGAAAATAACCCAGGACGTGCGCGAATACGCACTGACGCACAACCTGTCCAACGACGATGCGCTCCAGAAGGGCATGCAGGAAAAGGCGATCGAATTCGTGAAGAAAGGTGCCCAGATCTACCACAAGGCATAGCCCTCCCGGCAGGCCATCCGCATGTCGACCAGAGTGCCGGCGTCCATCGGCAAATACGCCATCCTCGACGAACTCGGCCGGGGTGCAACGAGTTCGGTCTACCGGGCCCGCGACGCATTTTCGGAGCGCGACGTCGCAATCAAGGTTTTCAATCACGCGCAGGATGATCCGTCTTTCGGCGGCAAGCACCGCAGCGCCTTCCTCACCGAGGCCGCGCTCGTCGGCAAGCTGGAGCATCCCCACATCGTGACTTTGCTCGACGCCGCCGTCGAGGAGGAGTTCAGCTATGTGGTGATGGATTTCGTGCCGGGCGGCACGCTTGCGCAATATGCGGTGATGGACAACCTGTTGCCGCTGGAAAGGGTTGTGGAGGTCGTCTTCAAGTGCAGTCGGGCGCTCGAGTATGCCCATCGCATGGGCATCATCCATCGCGACATCAAGCCCGCCAACATCCTCGTCACGGAAGAATTCGACGTAAAGCTCGCCGACTTCGGGGTGGCCCAGCTCGAAGAGGCGACCCACACCAACATCGGCAACGCAGGGTCCCCCGCTTACATGTCACCGGAACAGCTCACGGACCGAGACTTGACCCACCAGACGGACATTTATTCGCTGGGCGTGGTGATGTTCCAGTTGTTGACGGGCCGGTTGCCGTTCACTGCCTCCTCGCAGGCGAGCCTCATGTACCAGATCGTCAATCACCCCGCGCCACGGCTGTCATCGGTGCGCAACAACCTGCCCGGC
>JBBQCV010000081.1:0-14628 GCA_038319115.1 Burkholderiales bacterium
ACCGCGCTGCGCGACGCGCAGGATGCGATCATCGGTTACCTCCTGATCGGCACCGACAATACCGCGAGGAAACAGGCCGAAGAGGCGTTGCTTCGCGCGGGAGCCCTGCAGAACGCCATTTTCAACAGCGCCAACTTCTCCTCGATCGCCACCGACGCGAAAGGCGTGATCCAGATCTTCAACGTCGGCGCCGAGCGCATGCTGGGCTACACCGCCGCCGACGTGATGGACAAGATCACCCCGGCCGACATCTCCGACCCGCAGGAAGTGATCGCCCGTGCCAAGGCCCTGTCGGTGGAACTGGGCACCGCCATCACGCCGGGGTTCGAAGCGCTGGTGTTCAAGGCCTCGCGCGGGATCGAGGACATCTACGAGCTCACCTACATCAGGAAGGACGGCAGCCGCTTTCCCGCCGTCGTTTCGGTCACCGCGCTGCGCGACGCGCAGGATGCGATCATCGGTTACCTCCTGATCGGCACCGACAATACCGCGAGGAAACAGGCCGAAGAGGCGTTGCTTCGCGCGGGAGCCCTGCAGAACGCCATTTTCAACAGCGCCAACTTCTCGTCGATCGCCACCGACGCGAAAGGCGTGATCCAGATTTTCAACGTGGGCGCCGAGCGCATGCTCGGCTACACGGGCGCCGACGTGATGAACAAGATCACCCCGGCGGATATTTCCGACCCGCAGGAAGTGATCGCGCGGGCCAAGGCGTTGTCGGTCGAACTGGGCACCGCGATCACGCCGGGGTTCGAGGCGCTGGTGTTCAAGGCCTCGCGCGGCATTGAGGACATCTACGAACTCACCTACATCAGGAAGGACGGCAGCCGCTTCCCGGCCGTCGTCTCGGTGACGGCGCTGCGCGACGCGCAGAACGCGATCATCGGCTACCTTTTGATCGGCACCGACAACACAGCGCGCAAGCAGGTGGAAGAAGAGCAGAAAAAGCTCGACCAGCGCCTGCGCGACCAGCAGTTCTACACACGGTCCCTCATCGAATCCAACATCGACGCGCTGATGACCACCGACCCCGCGGGCATCATCACCGACGTCAACAAGCAGATGGAGGCGCTCACCGGCTGCACGCGCGACGAACTCATCGGCGCGCCGTTCAAGAGCTACTTCACCGACCCGGAGCGCGCCGAGGCGGCGATCAACCTGGTGCTGGGCGAGAAAAAGCTCACCAACTACGAGCTCACCGCGCGCACACGCGACGGCAAGGAAACCGTGGTCTCCTACAACGCGACCACGTTCTACGACCGCGACCGCAAGCTGCAGGGCGTGTTCGCCGCCGCGCGCGACGTCACCGAGAGGAAACACCTCGACCACGCGTTGGAGGAAGCCAAGGAAGCGGCCGAGGACTCCAACCGCGCCAAGAGCATCTTCCTGTCCACCATGAGCCACGAGATCCGCACACCCATGAACGGCGTGCTCGGCATGCTCGAGCTGTTGAGTCTCACCAAACTCGACGCCGAGCAGCGGGTCACGCTGGAAGTGGTGCGCGAGTCGGGCACCTCGCTGCAGCGGATCATCGACGACATCCTCGACTATTCCAAGATCGAGGCCGGCAAGCTCGAGGTGCGTCCCGAGGCTTCCTCGATCACCTCCGCGCTCGAAGCTGTGCGCGACATCTATGCGGGCAACGCAAGCAGCCGCGGCGTCCTGCTCAAATGCAGCGTCGATCCCAAGATCAGCGTCGCGCTCATGGTCGACCCGATGCGGATGCGCCAGATCCTCAACAACCTCGTCAGCAACGCGCTCAAGTTCACCTCCCGGGGCCAGATTGAGCTCAAGGCCGAACTGATCGGTCGCGCCGACGGCGAGGACCAGGTGCGCTTCTCAGTTGCTGACACCGGGATCGGCATCTCGCAGGAGGACCAGGCGCGCCTGTTCGAGCCGTTCGTCCAGGCGACGAGCGACGCCGCCCCGCGTTTCGGTGGCACGGGCCTTGGGCTGACGATCTGCCGGCGGCTGGCAAAGATGATGGGCGGCTCGATCGAAATGGCAAGCGAGCTGGGTGTGGGCACCACAATGACCCTCGAACTGTCGCTGCCGATAGCCGACCCGCTTGCGCTGGCCGCGGCGAATGCCAGACAGGCCGCCGAAGGGTTGAGCTCTTCCACACTTCTGCGCCGGGCCGCACCGGACATCGAAGCGGCGCGAGAAGAGGGGACCCTGGTGCTGCTGGCCGACGACCATCCCACCAACCGGTCGCTGTTGATGCGCCAGGTGAACATGCTGGGCTATGCGGCGGAGAGCGCGGAAGACGGCGTGCAGGCGCTTGCCATGTGGAGGACCGGCCGGTTCGCGATCCTGATCACCGACTGCAACATGCCCGAGATGAACGGCTACGAGCTGACCCGCGCGATCCGGGAAATCGAAAGATCCCCGGACGCCAAGGGAGGCCGAATCCCGATCATCGCCTGCACGGCCATCGCGCTGGAAGGTGAAGCCGAGGCCTGCGTGGCCGCCGGCATGGACGACTACCTCGCCAAGCCGGTGAGCCTGATGGACCTGGCCAAGAAGCTCGACCAGTGGCTTCCGGTGGCACAGGCGGCCGTGCCCGTCGACCGCACCCTGCTCGCCGCGATCTGCGGCGGCGATGCGGCGGCCGAGCGCGAAATCCTGACCGACTTCCGGCGCACCAACGAGCACGATGCCGCCAGCCTGCGGGCCGCCGTGCGGGGCTGCGACGCCGGCCAGGTCAAGCACGCGTCGCACCGCATCAAGGGCGCGAGCAGCGCCATCGGGGCCAAGGGGCTGGCCGCAGTCTGCGAGCGCCTGGAAGCAGCCGGCCGCGCCGCGGACTGGGTTGCGATCGAATCCGGCATGGGCGCGTTCCAGTTCGAAATGGAACGCCTCAACTCCTATTGCGAAGCGGCGTGACGAACATCGCCGCCCTGCGCATCCTGGCCGTCGAGGACCACGAGTTTCAGCGCAATATGCTGCTGCGGATCCTGGCCGGACTCGGCGCGACCAAGGTGTCCGTGGCCGCGGATGGCAACGAGGCGCTGCAGGTCGTCCTGGCGCCCGGCGCGGCGATCGACATCATCATCAGCGACCTCGACATGCCGGGCATGGACGGGGCCGAATTCATGCGTCACCTGGGCGAGGCGAAGTTGCCGGTGGCGATCATCCTCGCCAGCGCGCTCGGCGGATTCCTGCTCACCTCGATCGAAACGATGACGCGCGACTACGGGGTCAGGATCCTGGGCGTCATCGAAAAGCCGCTTACGCCGGCCAAGGTTGCGGCGCTGATCGACCTCTACGCACCGGAGCCATCGGTGCCGCCGGAAGTCTGGAGCCAGGTGAAGGCAGCGCCATCGCAGGCCCTCAAAAGCCTTGCCGACGGGCTGAAGCGGCAATTCAACGAACTATCGCGCATCGCGCAGCCGGCGGCGCCCATCGACCGATTGGTGCTCGCCGCGCTCAGCGGTGGCGATGCCGCGGCGGAACGCGAAATCCTCGCCGACTTCCGCCGCGCCAACTCAAGCGATGCTGCCGCCTTCATGCACGCGGTGGGCGCGCACGACTTCGCGCTGGTGACGAGCACGGCCGACCGCATTGCCAGCGCCAGCCGGATCATCGGCGCCATGGCCCTCGGCCAGGCGACAGAGCGTGTGCGGCGTTCTGGCTCGCTCGGCGACTGGGGTGTGGCCGAATCGAGGCTGGCGAAATTCAAGCGCGAGCTGGCCCGGCTGGATGCTTACTGCGAGGTAGAAAAATGCACATCTCCGGCTTGAGGATCCTGGTGGTGGAGGACCACGATTTCCAGCGCGGCCTCCTGCTGAAGATGCTGGCGGGCCTCGGCGCCACGCGCCTGTACGCGGCCGCCGACGGCAGCGCGGCGCTCAGGATCGTCCGCGCGCAGGCGCCGCCGGTCGACATCGTCATCAGCGACCTCGACATGCCGGGCATGGACGGCATGGAGTTCATGCGGCACTTGGGCGAATTGGGCAGCCCGGCTTGGGTGATCCTTGCGAGCGCGCTCGAAGGTCCACTGCTCACCTCGGTCGAGACGATGGCAAAGGCCTACGGCGTCAGGGTCCTTGGCACCATCGCCAAACCGATGACGCCTGCGATGCTGGATGCTCTGATCAGCCTGCATTCCCAGCGGGTGCAGGAGGGCGGCAGTCCCGAGAGGGCGCCCGGGGACGCGGCCCGTCCGTTCTCCATAGAGGAGATCGTGGAAGGCCTGGAAAAGGATCAGTTCGAGCCCTTTTTCCAGCCGAAAGTGGAGCTGACGGGCGGGCGAGTCAAGGGGGCCGAAGCGCTTGCGCGCTGGCGCCATCCGCAGAAGGGAATCGTCCTGCCTTCCGAATTCATCGGGCTGCTCGAGGACAACGGGCTGATTGATGTGCTCACGTGGATCATGCTGCGCAAATCGGCGTCGTTCTGCAGCCAGTGGCGAGCCGAGAGCCGCTCGGAGGTCACGGTGTCGGTCAACCTGTCGATCAAATCCCTTGGCGACTACGAGCTTGCCGGGCGCGTGACTGAGGTCGTGCGCGGACAGAACCTCGATCCTCGCCATATGGTCCTCGAACTGACGGAAGCCGCGACGACAGCCTGCGAAGCACGGGGGCTGGAGAATCTCGCGCGCCTGCGCATGAAAGGCTTCGGGTTGTCCGTCGACGACTACGGAACCGGGCACTCCTCGATGCTGCAACTCACGCGCATCGCCTTTACCGAGCTCAAGATTGACCGGGTGTTCACCGCCAACGCGGAGAGCCAGGAAGCGGCCAAAGTCATCCTCGAGACGAGCCTGGGCATGGCGAAGAAGCTGAAAATAGCTTCGGTGGCCGAAGGCGTTAAGACCCAGCAGGACTGGGACATGCTTCGCCAGCTCGGCTGCCAACTGGCGCAAGGAGAATTCGTGGCCATGCCGATGGAGGCAGCGGCTTTCCAGAAATGGGCCCGCGACAGGACTGCGGTCGACGCTCTGGCCCGCCAGGACGAAGCCGTCGTCGCGCCGCTTGACTTTGACGCGGTCCAGGCCCCTGACCCGACGGACATTCTCCATCGAGCTCTGCGGACCAACGAGCTTCAGCTCTATTACCAGCCGATCCTGGCGCTCGCCGACGCGGAGCGCTACGCGTTGGGCGAGGCGCTGGTGCGCGTGCGCGAGGAGGAGCGTGCCTCGCTGCCGCCGGGAGAGTTCCTGCAGATCTTCGAGCACTACCGGTTGATGCCGCAGCTTGATCGCTGGGTCGTGCGCAACCTGCTCCAGGCGCTGTCGCAGGGCTCGCGCGTTCCGGTATTCAGCATGAACGTGTCCCGCCAGACGCTCGGCGACAGAGAGTTCCCCGCCTTCGTCGCCGACGAGCTGGTGCGCAAGGGTGTCAGCGCGAAATCCCTGATGTTCGAAATTGAGGAAAACGACGCCCTCGCGCTGCCGGAGGCGGCGACCCGCTTCACCACGGCGATGAGCGCAACCGGATGCGGCATCATCATCGACGGTTTCGGGCGCAATTCCGCCTCGCTGATGGTGCTCAAGCGCCTGCACGTGGATTTTGTCAAGGTGGACGGCCACGTCATCCGGGGGCTGCTGTCCAGCGAAATCGCGCGCAAGCAGATGGGTGTCATCCTGCGGATCGCGAAAACCATCGGCTTTGGCGTGATCGCCGCGGATGTGGAGGAGCAGGACATCCTGCTCCGGCTGAAGACGCTCGGGGTCGGGTATGCGCAGGGATTTGGAATCCAGCAACCCATGCCGATCGAAGAGCCGCTGCAGGCCATCCTCGGGCCGAAATTCGCGCAGAGTGCGGAAGGGCCGCGCGCGTGACAGCCGAGGCGCAGGAATGAATACCTCCAGCTTTAGGTTCCTCGTGGTGGAGGACCACGATTTCCAGCGCGGCCTCCTGCTGAAGATGCTGGCGGGCCTCGGGGCGATCGGCGTCCGCGCCGCGGCCGACGGGCGCGCGGCGCTGATGATCGTGCGCGCGCAGGCGCCGCCGGTCGACATCGTCATCAGCGACCTCGACATGCCGGGCATGGACGGCATGGAGTTCATGCGCCACCTCGGGGAGTCCGGATTCCCGGTGTCCGTCATCCTCGCCAGTGCGCTGGGCGCGCGGCTGCTTGATTCGGTGGAGACCATGACGCGTGCCTACGGGGTGCGCATCCTTGGCGTCATCGCCAAGCCGGTCACGCCGGAAAAGCTCGCAACGCTGATCAACCTCCACTTGGCGGATCCGCCGGAGCACTCGCGCCAAAGAGCAAAGGTGCCCGCTTTCGAACTCGAAGAAATCGTCGAAGGCCTGCAGAACGACGAATTCGAGCCGTTCTTCCAGCCCAAGGTCAGCTTGGCCTCCGGGCGCGTGACCGGCGCCGAGGCGCTCGCGCGCTGGCGCCATCCGCAGGAGGGGGTCGTCCTGCCGGCGGCCTTCCTGGCGCCGCTCGAGGAAAGCGGCAAGATCGACCTGCTGACCGGCATCATGGTCCGCAGGGCGGCGGCGTTCTGCAGGCAATGGCACGCGGCCGGCTCGCCGGAGGCAACCGTGTCGGTCAACTTGTCGATGAAATCGCTGGCCGACGTGCACCTGGCCGAGCGCATCACCGAGCTTGCGCGTGCCGGGGGCCTCGAGCCGAAATTCATGATCCTCGAAGTGACCGAGTCATCGACCAGCAGCGACTCGGGCGCGGCGCTCGAGACCCTGTCGCGCCTGCGCATGAAGGGGTTCGGCCTGTCGATCGACGACTACGGCTCGGACAGCGCGTCGATCCAGCCCCTCACACGCATCGCATTTACCGAGCTCAAGATCAACCGGACCCTGGTGGCGAACGCGCTTACCCATCAGACAGCGGAAATCGTCCTGGATTCCAGCCTTTCCATGGCAAAGAGGCTCAATATTTCCTCCGTGTGCGCGGGTATCGAGACAGAAGCCCAGCGGCTCTTCGTGCGCCAGCTCGGCTGCGAGGTTGCGCAGGGCTACCTCATCGGCCGCCCGATGAAGGAGGAGAGGTTCATGGAATGGCTGAAGGAGCGGCCGCTGCTATAGTCCCCCCATGCCTGCGCCGCTACCCGGCCGCGTCGTGCGAGACGGAGGAATTGGGCCATGGGCAAGCTCCTGTCCGAAGATGCAGTTGCGCGTTACCACCGCGACGGCTTCCATTTCCCGGTCCGCGTGCTCAGCACCGGCGAAGCGGCCGGCTACCGGCAGCACCTCGAGACGCACGAGGGCCATACCGGCCAGCCCCTGCAGGGCAACTGGCGCCACAAGACCCATCTCCTGTTCCCCTGGGCCGATGCGCTGGTGCACCATCCGAAGATCCTCGATGCCATCGAGGACGTGATCGGGCCCGACATCCTGTGCTGGACCACCAACTTCTTCATCAAGGAAGCGAGCCACCCGGGATTCGTGTCGTGGCACCAGGACGCGACCTACTGGGGTCTTGAGCCCGACGATGTGATCACCGCGTGGGTGGCGTTCACCGATGCGACGCCCGAGAACGGCTACATGCAGTTCATCCCAGGCAGCCACCGCATCGAACAGCTGCCCCATGTGGACACGTTCCACAAGGACAACTTGCTTTCGCGCGGCCAGGAGATCGCGGTCGACGTGGACAAGTCACGCGGCGTGGGAGTACCGCTGAAAGCCGGCGAGATGTCGCTGCACCACATCAAGCTGGTGCATGGTTCCGAGCCCAACCGCACCCAGGATCGCCGCATCGGGCTTGCGATCCGCTACATCCCCACCCACGTGCGCCAAACCAAGGTGCGCGATGCGGCCATGCTGGTTCGCGGGGTGGACCGGTACGGCCACTTCGACTATGAGCCACGTCCCAAAGGCGACCTTGATGCGGGCGCGCTCGCCGCGCACGCGGATTCGGTCGCGCGCCAGGTGAAGGCGTTGTACTCGGGCACCGAAAAGCAGGCGTTCCGCGCCTGAGCGGCGGGGAGGGCGGCACGCCCCGGCGCAGCGGGCTTCGCGGCACCGCGTGATGCCTCGCTGGGTTTACATCGCCGCCGTCTGCGCCGCCGGTTCCTCTTTCTGCTGCAGGGCGAAGATCGACGTATAGCCACCCGACCAGTCCGGCGGGATCAGGCAGGGACGCGGGTCGTGGTGCGCGAACTGCGCGCGCATGCCGCGGATGATCGCCTGGTCGTGCTTGGGCTTGATCGGGTTGACGGTGTAGGGGAACGCATCGGCGGAGGTCAGCGTATACAGGAGCAGCGGGCGCCCGAGGTCCGAATCGTTGCGCGGCGAGCCGTGGATGGTGCGGCAGTTGTGCAGCGTGAGAGAGCCCGCGGGCGCGACCGCATACACCGCCTTTGCAGTGTCGATCCGGGCGATATCGGCATCCGACAGGCAGCCCACCCATTTGCCCTCCGCATCGTACTGGCTGAGCACCGGGTCGATCAGGTGGCTCCTGGGGATGAACCCGACCGGCCCCTGTTCCATGCTGCAGTCGTAGATATAGGTCCCGATGGTGAGGGGCGAATAGTTGGTGTGCGGCCAGAACGAGATGTCGTAGTGCCACTTCACTTCCTCGCCGCCCTGTTTCCACTTGAAGTTGAGCTTGGAGTGGTGGAACTTGACGTCGGGGCCGACGAGGTCGGCGACGATGTCGGGCATGGCCGAACGGGTGCAATATTCCCAGAACACCGGGTGCTGCTCGACCGGGTTGGAAACGCGCCGCAGCCGCGGGCTGTCGGGCCGGTGGTCGGGCTCGAGGTCGTACACGGTGTCCGAGCTGGTGACCTTGCGGCTGCGCTCGACCAGCTCGTCGGTCGCGTCGCGCAGCTTTTTGATCCACTCCTCGCCGATGATTTTCTCTAGGATGATGAATCCGTCGGTGAAATAGGCTTCTCGCTGCGATTGCGTCAGCACGCGCGGAGGAATGGCAAGGACCTGTTCGGGTGTCATCTGGGTCTCCTTACTTGAACTTTAGCATCACGCTGGGCAGGTACGTGACCAGGATCGGGAAAGCCATCACGATGCCGAGCGTGAGGCATTGCAATGATATGAAAGGCACCACCCCGCGGTACATCTCGCGGATCGTGATCTCGGGTGGCGCCACCGCGCGCAGGTAAAAGATCGCCGGCGCCATCGGCGGGGTCAGGTAAGAAGTCTGGATCATGATGAGGAACAGGATGCAGAACCAGACCGGGTCGAAGCCGGCCGCAATCACCAGCGGCGTGAATAGCGGCACGAAGATCAGCACGATCGAGATCCAGTCGAGGAAGAACCCGGCCAGGAAGATGATCCCCATCATGAGCCAGAGCAGCATCCACGGCGAGAGCTGCGCCTTTGCAATCAGCACGCTCGCGGTGTTGATGCCGCCGCCGCCGATGAACACGCCGGTGAACAGCGTCCCGCCCAGCAGCACGGTCATGATCATGGTGGTGATCTTGAGCGTCTTGATGAGCGCCTCAAAAAGCCCGCTGCCCGAAAACCTCCCGTACAGCACGGTCAGCCCGACAGAGGCAAGCGCCCCGATGGCGGCGGCTTCGGTGGGCGACGCCCAGCCCAGCAGTATCGAGCCGAGCACGGCGAAAATCATGAACAGCGGTGGCACGAGGTTGCGGGTGGTGATCCACAGCTTCTCGGTGAAGGTGGGGTCGCCGGGTTCAGGCGGGATGCGCGGCCCGGCCTCAGGGCGCACCATGCACAGCACGAGGATGTAGATGAGGTACAGCGACGCCATGATGAGGCCGGGAAACACCATGCCGTAGAGCAGGTCACCGACCGAAATGTTGGCCAGCGGCCCCATGACCACCGCCACCACCGAAGGCGGGATGATGGTGCCGAGCGACCCGCCTGCGCAGATCGCGCCCGAGATCAGCGGCTTGTCGTACTTATAGCGCAGCATCACCGGGATGGTGAGCAGGCCCACCACCGACTCGGTCGCGCCGATCACGCCGCTGGAGGCCGCGAACACGATGCACATGCCGATGGTGGCGAGGGCGAGGCCCCCGGGCAGGCGGCGGGTCCAGATGTGGATCGCCTCGAACAGCTTGTCCGCGATGCCGGATTTTTCCAGCATCGCCCCCATGAACACGAACAGGGGCACGGCCGCGAACACGAAGTTGGAGGAGATGTCCTCGATCTTCTCGACGAACTGGAAGATCACGTTGCCACCGAAAGTGCCCAGCCCGAACAGCACCGCGGTGATCATGAGCGCAAATGCGACGTGCACGCCGAGGAACATCAGCGTAAAGGCCACCGGCAGCATGAGAAAAGGCAGGTAGCTCATGGTGCGGCCCGTTCGCGCGGCGCGGCCCGTTCGCGCGGCGCGGCCCGTTCGCGCGGCGCGGCCCGTTCGCGCAGGCGGCGCGCGGTCTTCGCCACTTCGGCCAGGATCTGCAGGGCGAGCAGGACGAAGGCAGCCAGGAACACCACCCGAAACGGCCACACCGGCATATTGAGCGCGGACTGGCCGCTGTGCTCGTCACGCAGGTAGCCGGCCGCAAGGTGCTGGAACAGCGCATAGCTCAGCCAGATCATGAGCGGCAGTGTCACCGCATAGCCCAGCAGATCGATCACGTCGCGCGTGCGCGGCGAGAATTTGCCGCTGAACACGTCGATGCGGATGTGGTCGCCGGTCTGCAGCGTGTACGCCATCCCGAGCAGGAAATGCGAGCCCGTGAGGATGTAGCCCACCTCATAGGCCCAGATGGTGGGGGCGTTCATCACATACCGGGCAAAGACTTCGTAGCAGGTGGCAAGCACCAGCGGCACCAGCGCGAGCGAGGCAAGGATGCCCACGCTGCCGGTGATGCGCTCGAGATTTCGGATGAGTCCGTTCAACCCAGCCTCCCGGCGGTGGCCCAAAAAAAGATGGGGCGCCTGCGCGCCCCATCCGCCATCGACCCAGGAATCAGGCCTTCACCTTGACCGTGCGCCACGCGGCCGCGCCTTTCCACAGCGCGTCCTGCTCCTTCTGGCTCTGGAACACCTTGGCGAACCACGGGTACTTGTTCTCCTTGGCGGTCTTCTCGGCCCATTCGAGGCCGATCTTGCGCCCGGCGTACTGCACCTCGGGGGAGAGCTCGATCAGCGTGTTGCCGGCCTTGCGATAGAACTCCAGCGCCTTGGCGTCTTCCTGGCCGACCTTGAGCCAGAAGTCGAGCGTCACGAGGCGGGCCACGGTCTCCACCAGCTTCTTGTCCGTGTCGGGCAGTTTGGCCCAGGCTTCCTTGTTCACCACCAGTTCGAACGGGGCGGTGGGCTGGTGCACGCCCGGATAGATGATGTACTTGGCGATCTTGTGGAACCCCATCGAGATGTTCTCGTACAGCGTGCCCCATTCGGTGGCGTCGATGGCGCCGCGCTCGAGCATCGGGTACACGTCGGCTCCTGCCGTGGTGACCGGCGCCGCGCCCAGGCCCTTGGCCATTTCGAGCCAGGCACCCGCGGTGCGCAGCTTGAGGCCCTTGAGGTCGGCCAGCGTGCGCACGGGCTTTCTCGAATGCAGGAACGCCTCTGCGGTGCGGGCACCGAGCGGGTACGAGATCACGCCGTCGCTTTCCTCGCGGAACTGGCGCTGCATCTCCACGCCGCCGGCTTCGTACAGCCAGTGCAGCATGCGCTCGGTGTCGAACGATCCCGCGTAGCCGCCGAAGAGGACGGTGGTGGGGTCCTTTCCCCAGTCGTAGCCTATCCACGTGTGGCCCATTTCGGCCACGCCGTTCTTGACCGTCTCGGGCACCTTGAGCGCGTTGCCCAGGGCCCCACCGGGGAAGACCTGGATCTTGAACCGGCCGCCGGAGAAGAAATCCATCTTTTCGGCGAAGGCCTTGGCGCCAATGTCCATGAGCGGCCCGCCGCCCCAGCCGGTGGCCATCTTCCAGTTGTACGTGGCGCCTTGCGCCCGCACGCTGGCGGCCGGCAATGCCAATGCGGCCGCACCCGCCGCGGCCTTCAGGAAATCGCGCTTCTCCATGTCCCCCCCTCCTCAGTGGTTTACTGCAATGGCATCAAGCCGGTTGCTGCCCGTCCGGCAAGTCCCTGAGGGAATGCCGGCCGATGGTCTCCTTGAGTTCCTGCTTGATGTATTTCTCGTTGTATCCGTTGAAGATGTGCCCGATGAGGCCGCGGTCGAGGTCGCTCGTGCCCATGACCCAGTCGGCGATGGGAAAGGTCAGGTTCATGTTGATGCCCATCATGAGGCCCTGATTGTGGTGCGAAGTGTGGTGCCTGCGGATGGTGTTCACCAACGGCATGTTGCGCACGAACCAGTTCTCGTGCACATGGCAGCAATAGTGGAAGGTCTCGTAAATCAGGTACTGGCCGACCATCGTCACCATCAGGATGTAGCCCGCGTTGGGGTTGACCAGCCAGGCGAGCGCGAGCGCGGCCGGGATGCCCATGGCGATGAAGGTGAACAGGGCGCGCCACGGGAAAAAGATGATGCGGAACTCGCGCGTCGAATCCACCGTCATGACGCCGTCGGTGAAGTACTGGTGGTGCTGGCGCGTATGCCGGTCGTAGATTGCCCGCAGCGCCCACACGTCCACCAGCCGGTGCATCACGTACTTGTGGATCCACCACTCGAACATGTTCGAAAAAAAGAACACCGGCACCACGAGGAGCCACTCCCAGGTGGCGCCCTGCATGCGCGAGACGCAGAAAGCGATCACCGAGATGCCCACGGCGTACATCACCCCGACGTGGAGCAGGCCGCTGTAAAGGGGGTGGATCTGGGACTGGTATTCCTGGCGGAACAGGGTCTGGCGTTCGGACATCATGGCGGGACCTCCTTGCAGCGTTCTGGCCTCTGATATATCAGGCGTATATCTAAGTATCCTACCCCGCGGCGGGCGTCCGCATCAAGGGCGCGCAGCGACCCAGATCGCCGACGGCTCAAAAATCGGCGCTGACCGTGTCGCGGGTGAATTGCTCGATGTAGCCGATCAGGCGGTCGGAGGCGGCGCCGGCCGCGTCCTCGTCCTGCGCCGCGATGCCGCGGGCCACGTCGGCGTGCAGCTTGGCCGCGCGCGGCATGTCGGCCGCCTGCTGGTAGTGGATGTACCAGAAGCGGCGCGACAGCGAGTGCACCAGGCCCATGGCGCCGGCGGCGAATTCGTTGCGCGCGGCCAGCACGGTGAGCTCGTTGTACTCGCGGTCCACGCGCATGAAGGCGACCTCGTCATTGCTGCGGGCGCTCTTTTCGAATGCCCGCGCAATCGAAGCGAACCGGGCGCGCTCCTCGGGGGTGGCGCGCCGGGCCGCGCTCCTCGCCACCAGCCGCTCCACTTCGCGGCGCACCTCCAGCAGGCGTAGCTGGCTGCGGATGTTGATTTCCGACACGATGATGCCGCGGCGCGGCAGGATGGTGACCAGGCGCTCGCGCGCGAGCCGTTGCAGCGCTTCGCGGATCGGCGTGCGCCCGATCCCCAGGCGCTCGGAAAGCGCCGCCTCCGACACGGCGCTGCCCGGGGCGAGCTTGAGAGTGACGATAAGCTCTTCGAGGTCGCTGTAGGCGCGGTCGGTGAGGCTGGACTCCGCAACCGCAGGCGTCCTGGCGGCAGCCGGCGCCTTGGACGGGGCCGCCTTGCGCGCCATCAGCGGTGCTTGCGCTTTTCGACCAGGCCGAGGAATTTGTCGTATTCCTTCTCGTCCACGCCGTAGCTGTGGTCGTCGTCGGGAAACGTCCCGCCTTTGACCTCGGCGATATAGGCCTTGATGCCGGTCACCGCCACCTCGGTCAGGTTGGCGAAGCGCTTGGTGAACTTGGGCTTGAAGTCGGTGAACACGCCGAGCAGGTCGTGGCACAGCAGGATCTGCCCGTCGGTGCCCACCCCGGCGCCGATGCCGATGGTGGGAATCTCGAGCTGCTGCGAGATGACCGCCGCGATCTTGGCCGGCACCGCCTCGAATTCGAGCATGAAGCAACCCGCGTCCTGGATGGCGAGGGCGTCCTCGAGGATCTTCATGGCCGCGTCGGCCGTGCGCCCCTGGATGCGGAACCCGCCGAACATGGCCACCGTGTGCGGCGTGAGGCCGATGTGCGAAGCGGTGGGAATGCCTGAGTCGACCAGCGCCTTGAGGATGTGCGCCTGCGACTTGCCGCCCTGCGGCTTGACCGCATCGCAGCCACACTCCTGCATGAAGCGCGTGGCGTTGGTGAGGGCGCGCTCGACCGTGTTGTAGCTCTGGTAGGGCATGCAGCCGAGCACGAAAGTGCTGGGCGCACCGCGACGGATCGCCGCCGCGTGCATCGCCATCATGTCCATGGTGGCGGGGATGGTGTTGGCGTGGCCGTGGGCGATCATCGCCAGGCTGTCGCCCACCACCGCGACGTCCACGCCAGCGGTTTCGGCCCAGCGAGCGGCGGTGTAGTCGGGCACCGACATGTACACCATCTTCTCGCCCGAGGTCTTGGAGTCGCGGATCTCCTGGATGGTGCGCTTCTTGCGCTCCGCTGGCTTTGCCGCGCCCGTCGCTTGTGCCGTCCCTGCTGCCGTGCCCGTTGCCTGTGCCATCCCGCCTCCCCGATCGCTGATATATGAGCAGTATATCAACGCGCGCGGCCGCGCCGCCACGACACGAAGGGTGCCGCGCGGCGCGAGTTCCAGGGTTGCGTGAAGCCTTACTTGCCGGGCAGGCCCACCACCGCTTCGATCTCGACTTTCATGCCCGGGATCGCAAGCTCGCTCACGCCGATGAGCGTGCTGGCCGGGCG